>CAZUQN010000061.1:0-10216 GCA_964622425.1 uncultured Ruminococcus sp. | reverse complement strand
GCTCCTCGGTTTTGCTCCTCGCCGGAGCAAAACTTCGACAAGCTCAGGATGACACGCTAGTCAAAACTTCACTATCCATAGGATAACTTCACTTACGCAGTAAACTTCACTTGCCCACATGGGCAAACTTGGTTATGCGTGTTATCCTTGACGGAAAACACGCATTTTAAATATTTATCTTGACATAAATAAGTAATTGTGGTACTATTAACATGGACGGATAGGGTTTCCGTTCTGTTAACCGTATTTGAATAAAATTTTTGCGAGGTATACTATGATAGCAATCAAAAACGGAAAGGTAATACTTGAAGACGAAATAGTTCTCGGTAAGGCAGTGCTCATTACCGACAAGATCGAGGGTATCGTAGATGAGACCGAGATCCCCGAGGGCGTTCGGGTAATCGACGCTGAGGGCGGCTACGTTTCTCCCGGCTTTATCGAGCTTCACATACACGGATATCTTGGCAAGGACGTTTGCGACGCGTCCGAGGAGAGCATCAGAATAATCTCCAAGGGCCTGCTTGAGAACGGTGTTGTCGGATACCTTCCCACCACTATGACCGTTGATATGGAGGTCATCAAGGGCGCGATTCAGTCCGTACGCGCACTTATGGCAGAGTCGACCACTCCCGAGTTCGACGGCACGACCATTCTCGGCGTACACGCTGAGGGTCCCTTCATCTCCGAGTCCAAGAAGGGCGCGCAGGACCCCAGATACATACTCAAGCCCGACGCAGATTTTGTGAAGGCAAACGCCGACGTTATCAGAGTTATCACACTCGCTCCCGAGGAGGACGACAAGGACTTCTCGGCTATAAAGAGAATCACCGCTGAGACCGACGTTGTGGTTTCCATGGGACACACCTCCGCGGATTACGATACCGCAGTTGCGGGCGTTAAGGCGGGTGTAAGACACGCGACTCACCTCTTCAACGCTATGACTCCCCTCACTCACAGAGGCCCCGGAGTCGTTGGCGCGGCACTAAACTCGGACGAGGTCTCCACCGAGCTTATCGTAGATACCCATCACGTAAACGCGGCTCTCTTTGACACCGTATACAAGCTCAAGGGCAGAAAGCTCTGCTTCATCACCGACTGCCTCCCCGCAGGCGGACTTCCCGAGGGAGAGTACACTCTCGGCGGCGCTAAGATCATCTACAAGAACGACCTCTGCCGTCTTGAGGACGGAACCATCGCGGGTAGTGTTCTGAAGCTCAACAAGGGCGTATGGAACGTATACACCAACTCTAAGATCCCGCTCAACGAGTGCGTAAACTGCGCATCTCTTAACCCCGCTACCACTCTCGGCATCGCGGACAAGAAGGGCTCTATCAAGGCAGGCAAGGATGCCGATATCGTAATCCTTGACAACGATTTCAACGTTAGAAAAACCATTATAGGAGGTACTATAAAGTATGAAGCTTAAGGTTCAGGCAAAGCTCGACGCAGGATTTGCGCCGATGGCTCTCGTTTGCAGAGAGATGCGCGAGGGCACTAAGGAAAACGGTCAGGACGTGGTTATCGCCGCTGAAAGAAATAAGGGCTACACCACCGTTTACAAGACCAGAATTTACAAGGACGGCACAGGCCACGACGAGGAGAACAACGCGTTCATCGACAGAATCGCTAAGACTCTTCTTTGGGTTGCAGGCGGCTACAAGCTCATTATCGCAGGTAGCGAGCAGGTTGGCGAGTATCTTAAGAGAACCTACTCTTACGGCGGTACGAGAGACTTCGACGTTCGCTTCATGGAGAGAGTGTATGAACAGACCTTTGAGGTTATCGTTACCGATCTTGCACACGCTCCCGTTGACAAGTCCTCCGCAGCTCCTGTTGGCAGACACCTTGACGGCTGCCGTATCGGCTTTGACGCAGGCGGATCTGACAGAAAGGTTTCCGCTGTTATCGACGGCGAGACCGTATACTCTGAGGAGGTTGTCTGGTTCCCCAAGCTCAACTCCGATCCCTCCTACCACTATGAGGGTATCCTCAGTGCAATGAAGACCGCGGCTTCTCATATGCCCAGAGTCGACGCTATCGGTGTTTCCTCCGCAGGCGTTTACATCGACAACAAGATCATGGTTGCGTCCCTCTTCTTAAAGGTAAATGACGAGGACTTCGAGAAGCACGTAAAGAATATGTACATAGACGTTGCTCGCGAGATAGGCGAGAACATTCCGATCGAGGTTGCCAACGACGGTGACGTAACCGCTCTTGCAGGCGCAATGAGCCTTAACGAGAACGGCGTGCTCGGTATCGCAATGGGTACCTCCGAGGCGGCAGGCTACGTTGATATGGACGGCAACATCACCGGCTGGCTCAACGAGCTCGCGTTCGCTCCCGTTGACTTCAACAAGGACGCTATGGTTGACGAGTGGTCGGGCGACTACGGCTGTGGCGTTAAGTACTTCTCCCAGGACGGCGTAATCAAGCTTGCTCCTTACGCAGGCATCGAGCTTGACGAGAGCCTCTCCCCCGCAGAGAAGCTTAAGGTCGTTCAGAACCTTATGGCAGAGGGCGACGAGAGAGCAAAGGCTATCTACGAGACCATCGGCGTATACTTCGGCTACACCATCGCATACTACTGCGAGTTCTACGATATCCACGAGGTTCTTATCATGGGCCGCGTTACCTCCGGTAAGGGCGGTGAGATCCTCCTTGCAAGAGCTAAGGAAGTTCTCGCTTGTGAGTTCCCCGAGCTGAACGAGAAGGTGACCCTTAACATCCCCGACGAAAAGGCGAGAAGAGTGGGTCAGTCCGTTGCGGCTGCCAGCCTTCCCAAAATCGGCTAATAAGTAAATAAAAATATGCAAAAGGCAGGGTTTATCCCTGCCTTTTTGTGTTGGAAGAAAATGCAATATAAATGCAAAATGAGGGACGAGGTACAAACTGTAGGGGACGGCGCCATCGACGTCCCGTAAAGGTATAATAAAGAACGTGGCGGGATAGAGTGCCATCCTGAGCGGAGTGCGAGAGCACGGAGTCGAACCCGTAGGGCGACACAAAGTGTCGGGATCTACTTCGACTAACACGTTAACTATCTAAAAAGTAGTTAAGGAAGCTGTCATCAGACTCGTGCTGGATCCCTTCGTCGCTATGCTCCTCGGTTTTGCTCCTCACCGGAGCAAAACTTCGACTCCGCTCAGGATGACACTCTAACCAACTCCGCATTATCCGGCGGGAGCAAGCCCCCGCCCTACGTTTCTTCATCCTCGCTGTGCGAGGATATCATCCCGAAGGGATTTCATCCATTTCAATGGATTTCATCCGACAGAGTCGGATATCATTGGCGCTTCGCGCCTTCATTTCGCCTTTGCTTTTGTACATTTTCCACAACGTTGCGACAAGGCTCGACCTGAAATTTTGGAAGGGTACTATACTTACAAATGCTCCAAGATGATTTATAATGGATTTACAGAAGATGACAGAGCGATTCGCGATAGCTCGTAGCTTCCAATTAATCAGAATCAAAAGGAGAAAAAATGCATTTCAAAACATTACCAAACCATGCTGAGCTGCCGGACGGGAGTATAGGATATTTTGCATACGATAATTTTATCATAATATGGGGCTTTATGCGTCAGGCGTTTAAGCTGAGGGGCTTCGAGCTTTTCATTTACGCTATAATTTTCGGATACTACAAGAATTATTGCAGTCCCTTTACTGGCTCGCGGAAATACCTCGCCGAGTGGACGGGCGCAAGTAGAGCCACGGTTGAAAACGCACTTGCCTCGCTCGAGAAAAAGAAGCTGATCGTAAAGGAATACGTGATGTATGACAATATCAAAAAGGCTGTCTATTCCGTAAACACGGAAGCACTTCCGGAATGCGATATGTTTGAGCTTGAAAACCGAAACAGAGACAATAATGAGAAGACAAGGCAAGCCGAGAGACGAAGAGCTCTTGGACTTGATTAACAAAAATACTTTTTTGTTTACTGCGACAAGGTCGCAAATCGCGTAAGCGAAGTAAAAAATATATTGTGTATTTAATGTGTTTTTATTGTGTATTTATTGTGTATATTATATCTGACTAGATTATGTATTTATTATAGTACTATCTTATCTTACTATATTATTGGTCCTAATTTTTGGGACGGTCGACACCCGAAATTTAGTATGGTGACTCCTAGAATTTATACTACCACACCTAGGATTTGACAGACCCACCTAATTTTCAGGCTACCACACCTAGAATTTAGACTACATATCCTAAATTTTAGACTACCAATCCTAGGATTTAGTCTGCCACTCCTAATATTTAGATTTCGGAGTGCAAATTCGGTGTATCGTCCCAAAAGAAATGGATGAGCCGTTAAGACCGTAGCCGAATAAAGGAGTTGATATAGTCACAAGAGAAAAAGCCACGCAATTTCTTGCGTGGCGGGGAAGATCACTCTTCGGTTTCCTTTGAATGTATTGACTTGTAGTATTCGATTGCGCGCTTCAGCCTTTCGGGAGATTCTCCTGCGGAAATGGCTATATGAGAGTACTTAGCCGCGTTTTCCTCGTCTCCCTCAAGAGAGTATATTGCCGCGAGAAGCGAGGCTGAGGTGCGGTATTTGTGGTTGATCTCGAGCGCCTTCTTTGCGTATGCCTTCGCATTTTCAAAGTCGAAGGTGTCAAAGTATAGCTTTGCGAGATTGTTGTACGGAGCGGGGTTTTTCTCGTCATTTTGTATGCCGAGACGAAGCGATGCAATAGCGTCATCGTATTTGCCTAAGGCAGAGTACAGACTTCCGAGATTGCCGTATACCGTTGAGGTGGTAATGCGCATCTCTATCATCTGATTGTAGACGGTGACAGCTTCTTCAGAAAGTCCCATATCGGTAAGGCACAGACCGAGGAAGAGCCATACAGCGTAATAGTCGTCTTTGCTCTGGCAGAAGGGCCTGAGGTCCATAAGGACCTTGACCGCCTTGTCCATTTTGTTTTCGTTATACATCTTCAGCGCAGACAAAAGTCTCCTTCTGTATGCGGGCGAGGACGAGAAGGCTGTGCCTATTTCCTTTGAGTATTGAGTCTCGTAGAAGCCAAGATTCCTGCCTCGTCTGCCTCCTGAGGTAACGAAGCGCGTGAGACTTCCAAGACAGATAAAGACCGTCGCAAGCATTCTGAATAGGTACTTGTCTGCAGGAGTGTCATTTCGCACTATATCGATTACGTAAAAGGCAACCGCTACGATGATCAATACCACCAAAAGCGCTATGCAGATAATACGTACAATTTTATCCTTTGACATTATCTATTCCTCCAAAGTAATATTTTGTCAAGTGTTATTGTCATTATTTGTCGATTTAGCGACATTCATGAATATCAGCCCCATAAGTATCTCGCCGACAGTCCAGCCGCTCTCGATGCAGTAAGGTCCCCAACCCGCATCGTGCGGCATACCGTAGTTTTCGCATCTGTCGAGGTCGAAGGCTCTCGCCCACGCGCCGTCAAGATGGGGTATATCCGAGTGCATCTGCGCTGTGGCAAGGAAGGCTGAGACCGACTCCCATCTTTTGAGGAAGCGCTCCTCACCCGTCACCATATAGGCGTAGGCAAAGCCGAGCGGAAGCCAGTTGTTGGTGTAAAGCAGGTCTGCCACGGGGTCACCGTTTTCGGCAAGGAGGGCGCACTCGCCCTTGTGGTTTCTCGAGCAGGCGGCGGTGTAGCCGGTGTCCCACTCTCTGTAACCGCCCGAGGGGTGTCTATGGCTCTCGAGGTCGTTTGCCACTCTGCTTAGCCACTCGAGGTGCTTCTCGTTTTTCGTCACTCCATAGAGGACCGCGAGGGGGAGGATAAGCCTTGCCATCTCCTCACTTTCACTCGTCTCGCGCCTTGTATTCGGGTAGGCGTTCATTATTGTCTCAAGGCCCTTTACACCGTAGTCGAGATATTCCGCCTTGCCCGTCGCGCGGTATGCAAGTAAGAGGCACGCGTGATAGTACGCGTTGAAGTGAGCGCAGGGCGGATATGAGCCCGCCGCCTTGTTGACACCCTCGTCGGGAGCCTTCTCGGATTTAACCGTGCAGGGAGGTCTGATTCCGTCCTCGCAGGTCGCAAGGAGCAGGTAGTCGAGCGCCTCGCAAATCTCACTAAGATATGGTGTATCTCCGTTTATATGCTGAACGAGGAGGAGGGGAAGTATCGCTCTTGCCACGTCGTCCTGATAGCAGTCACACCACGCGAGCTCGCACCATCTTATCATACCCTTGTGCTCCCCATCCTTCACCTGCATCCATCTGAAGTTGAAGTCGAAGAGCTCGCGCGCAATCTCGCCCGAGGATGTGTTGCCGTTTATCATTTCGTCAAAGAGCAGTGCGCCGCCTATCTCACCGTTACAGTCCGCGCGCACGTTGACTCTGAGCTTGTGCTCGCCATCCTTTGCCGAGATGCCGTTTGAGTAGCCCTCGTTTATGCCGAGGCGTCCGCCTTCCTTTAAGAGTCCCGAGCGCTTTATCCACTCTATGCCTCTTTGCACCGCGCACTCCCTCGTGGCATTTTTATCGTGCGTTACGATCGGGGCGGGAAAGGATAACTCAACCCTCTCGCCCGCGAGAAATTCAACTATCGCGCCAATCAGCGCGCGCCATTTTTCACTAGGCGCAAATCTCGCTCTGTGGAAGTTTGCGAGTCTTATCGAGCTTACAAGCATCGACTCGTCATACCACCACAGCGCCCACTTGCCCGCCTTGTGCTCATCCTCGGAAATATCAGTGTGAGTGTGAGCGCAGACGTCCTCAAGATAGGAGAGAATCGGTCGGGAGCTGTCACCCGTCGGCAGGAGCTTAAGACACTCGTTGCTCTGTCCGTCAAGGAGGTCTCCGTCATTGACACCCTCGGCACAAATGCCCGAGGATCTATAAACCATACGCTGTCTTGCGGTGCTCTCAGAGCCTCTTGATCTGGTCGGACCTATCGAGCCGACAAACTCGCAGAATACGGGTTTCTTCGCCTCTCTCATACCGTCGAAAAGGTCGTGCAGGGGAGAGGAGAGTATCAATGCCGAGCTCTCAGTCCCGCCGAGAATACAGAGCGCGTCAAAGTCCGAGGCAACGGGGCGCATAGCGCTCTCGGAGGGAATTACGGTTATGTCAAGTCCGTTGTCTCTCATTAGTGAGAGAAGATCCGACTCATTATTCGCTATTACAAGAATTCTGTTCAAGGTCACTACCTCCGTCTTAAGCGTAGATTGATCATCTTATATAGGAAGTATACCAAATATGGCGGAGATTGTCAATATAAAACGCTCACTCATTCGTGTGGCAGGACTTATTGACAAGAGGAGAAAACTATGGTAAAATAAAGAAAAAATGCCCTCGGGGCAGAGAGACGGGAGCTATTATGAAAAAGAAACCGACAATAGCACTTATGTATGACTTTGACAAGACCCTTGCAGACCAGGATATGCAGAATTACACCTTTATCCCAAATCTCGGTATGACCACCGACGAGTTCTGGAGCAAGGTGCAGTCCTTCCGCAAGAAGAACTATATGGAGAGCATTCTCGGCTATATGTACTATTCGATGATCGCCTGCAGAGAAAAGGGAATCCCCTTTACCAAGGAATATCTTCGCTCAACGGGTAAGGACATCAAGTTCTACAAGGGCGTTACAAATTGGTTTGACAGGATCAATCAGTATGGTGAGTCCATCGGCGTGAATATCGAGCATTATATCATCTCCAGCGGTATCAAGGAGATCGTTGACGGTTGCTCCATAGCGGATAAGTTCAAGAAGATATTCGCCTGCCAGTATTACTACGACGAGGAGAGCGGCGAGGCAATATGGCCGAAGATAGCCATCAACTACACTCAGAAAACTCAGTACATCTTCCGTGTGTCCAAGGGCGCCTTTGACGAGAGCGACAACAATAAGGTTAACGAGAAGATGACCGACCGAGTTATCCCTTACCGCAATATGATCTACTTCGGCGACGGCGTTACCGATATCCCATGTATGACCTTCGTGAAGAAGCAGGGCGGCACCTCCATCGCGGTCTACACCAAGGGACAGAAGAACAAGGTCACAGGCCTTCTTCTTGATGACAGAGTAAACTACATCAGCCCCGCGGACTACCAGGAGGGCTCGGATCTCGACCAGCTCGTCAAGTGCATTATCCATCAGATGCAGCTTCAGCACACGCTTATTCTTAAACAGCGTCAGCAGAGGCAGAGAGAGTCGAAGAAGAATTCAAACTAAGAAAACGCGAGCGCAAGCTACGCAATTTCACTGTGCATATGTTAACGTTAACGATTTTCAATTTTATACTGCTGCTCATAATAACCGCTCTTCTGCTCCTTGTCAAGAAGACGGTGAAAAGCAGTCGCGCCGAGCAGGTATTGCTGCTTGTTTCGGCGATCGTGACCATACTCTTCCATTACAGCACGTTTATATTCCGCGGCATTACGGGCAACGAAGCTCTTGAATATTTAAGCAGCAATCCGAATTTGATCCTACCCATCTATCCCTGCAACGTGGTTATGTGGTCCTGTCTTATTATCGGACTTATGAAGGATCGGGATTCAAAGCTCGCAAGGCTCCTCTCGGATTATATTTTCTGGTTCGGTATATTCTCGACCCTGGTAGGAATGTTTGCCAACGTAGACTTTATAATGAATCCCACCCTTAAGGATTATGATATAACAAAGAGCATTGTCGCTCACGCAACGCTCCTGCTCAACGTCCTTTTGCTCCCCATTTTCGGCAGGATAAGGATCGATTTTTGGCAGAATATGAAAAATATGATCCTATCGGTCATCGGGATGTACGCGATCGGACTTTATTGCAATCTCGTGTTCAGGGTCCTCGTCTCGGAGGAACGCGCGTACGATGTCAACTCGATGTTCATCATCCATTCTCCGTTTGAGGGCTTGGAATTTTTGACTTACCCGATAATAGCCGCCGTAGCCCTGATTCTCTATTTTATCCTGTTTACCGTTTGCGATATTATCAAGCACCGAAAGGGCGAGCGTTGGTTTGACAGAGTGCGCGATGCGCTGAAGAAGAGAAGCGATGCAAATGTTGGGTAATAGCCTAAATAAGTAAACCATTATTAACAATTAACCTCGTTATCTCGTGTTAATAACTGTTACATACAATACTAATAAAAGCAAAAAGCCCATCCTCGAGGAGCGAAAGCTCTTGGGGATGGGCTTTAATAATGATATATTTGCAGAGCAAATATGATATATCTGTGGTGAGATATGATATACGGCAAAAGCCGTGTGATATATTTCCACTTCGTGAAAAGATGATATAATTAAAAGACTCGGAAATGTATAAAGTCCTGAGGCTTTTCTTGTAAGTAACCCGCAAAAAGGTTACAAAATCCTAATGGGTTCATTTTGCAAAATGGGTTCACTGGTCAATATTAACCGATATAAAATTATACTATCCAAATCAAAGGCTCGCCTCTTACACAAACTCCTACTTTGTACTTTCTTTTTGGAAACGCTTTGGAATGAAAATTAATTACCAAAGCATATTCAGGTCCGTCATTGATAAGTATTTCTCTTAAATAACTAATGCTTTTGGGGTTGTCAGTAGCAATTTTACCTTGTTGCTCTAAATCACAAATGTACTTATGAATTTCCCAAAAAGGAGATTCCCACCCCCCGATGCTTTTTGCCGTTTTTTTGTTTCTTTGGTAGTTATTAATCATCAAATCAAGCCTATCAAAAACTTGTTTTTCGTCGTTGAGATCCGTATAAGGTGTGAAGTCGATTCTCTTACATAATTTATCGCATGACTTGTCACTTACGGAAAAAATATGATAATGTTCCAAACCATATTCGTATGCAGTGAAAAAAGCAATATTTGTTTTTGAAATAACATAAAACAGCTGTGAATAAAAAGGATTTATAACATTTTTCTTTCCGTAAATCAAAACAGGTTTTTTATATTCATTCCAGTCAAGTTGCATTATTTTTATATTATTAATTTCAATGTCAGAGCCTAATGGATAGAATCCCAAATAACTTGCTTTAACAAACATGTTGCACCTCCTTTATATTCTTCGTTTCTATTTTATCACATTTTTTGCTTTATTTCAATGATTTTTATCTTTTGTAGACTATATTTTAACGCTTGCACCCATAATTTTAACGAATACCCATAATTTTAACGAATACCCCCGCAAATTTAACGAAAGCAAAAAGCGCCTATCCACCGGGAGCGCAAAGACCCTCAGAAGATAAGCTCTTTTTATCGTATTGCTCAATTTTTAC
>CAZUQN010000060.1:0-10321 GCA_964622425.1 uncultured Ruminococcus sp. | reverse complement strand
GGCAGTGTCACTCTTCATCGTTGTGGTGGTGATGCGCGTGATCGTGGGAATGGCACTCCTCATCGTGATGGTGGTGATGGTCGTGATGGTGGTGCTTATGCTCCTGCTCGAGTGCTTCAAGCGCGGAGTCGAGAGTATCCTTCTTCTCCATAGCGGCGAGGATATCCTTGCCATCGAGCTTGTCCCAAGGAGTGGTTACGATGGTTGCGGTGGGATTATGCTGTCTGATAAGCTCTACTGCCGCCTCAACCTTCTCGCTCTTGGCAACGTCGGTGTGAGAAAGGACGATCGAGGATGCGTTAGCTATCTGATCGTTATAGAACTCACCAAAGTTCTTCATATACATCTTGCACTTATTAACGTCGGCAACGGTTGTGAAGCAGTTAAGCTCCGCCTCGGTAGTCTCAACAGACTTTACCGCCTTGATAACGTCGGAGAGCTTACCAACTCCGCTGGGCTCAATGATAACTCTGTCAGGGTGAAACTCGTCAAGCACCTTGGCTAGAGCCTTGGAGAAATCGCCAACAAGAGAGCAGCATATACAACCCGAGTTCATCTCGGTGATCTCAATGCCAGCGTCCTGAAGGAATCCGCCGTCTATACCGATCTCGCCGAATTCGTTCTCGATAAGCACGAGCTTCTCACCGGCATACGCTTCCTTAATAAGCTTCTTTATAAGAGTGGTCTTACCGGCTCCGAGGAATCCGGAAAAAATATCTATTTTCGTCATTTTCAAGTAATTGCCCGCATCGGGCAAACCTCCACAATATATTCTAACATTATAATTATACATTTTTGACCTGAAAATGTCAAGTAATACACCGCATTTTCAGGTCAAAAAATATATTTTTCCGTTCAAGAGAGGCCCTCGAAGCCCATTTGCCTCAGCACCTCATAGACTGCTATGGCAACCGAGTTTGAAAGATTCAGGCAACGGAGAGTGGGCAGCATAGGTATGCGCAGAGCCTTATCCGCGTTTTCCATAACCAAATCACGCGGAAGTCCGACCGATTCCCTGCCGAAAACGAGAAATACGCCCTTAGGATATTCCACCTCTGCATAGGAGCGTGTAGCGTGTGAGGAGAAGAAATACATAGGAGCTTCCCCATTCACCGACATAAACTCCTCAAAGGAGTCGTAGTAGGTTACGTCGAGCTTATCCCAATAGTCAAGACCTGCTCGCTTGAGAGTCCTATCCGAAATCTCAAATCCCGTCGGTCTGATTATATGTAATGCCGCGCCCGTCACGGCGCAAGTGCGCGAGATATTACCGGTATTCTGCGGTATCTCGGGGTTATAAAGTACGATATTTATGTCTTTCATAGCAATTTCCTTCCGTTTTACGGACGCATATTTAAGAAAAATTCGGTGATGTATAGGGGAAAATCTATCTTTCAAAACCTAATGAGTTCGGTTCCCTTACGGCTATATTCTAACATACGCGAGCGCGTTTTACAAGACACGCAAATAAATATTTTATTTATTTACAAATATTACTTTATTTTTGCGCTTATGTGTGATATAATATAATAGTTAAAATATGCTCTTGAACCAAGAAAGGTTAAACAAAATGGGATTTTTAAACAAGCTCTTCCCCTCTTACAGTCAAAGAGAAATAAAGAGGATCATCCCCGTAGTGGATCAGATAGAGGCTCTTGCGGACAAGTTTGGCGCTATGAGCGACGACGAGCTGCGCGGATATACAGACAAGCTCAAGAGTGACCTTGCCGAAGGCAAGACGCTCGACGATATTCTCCCTGAGGCATTCGCTCTTGTAAGAGAGGCGGACGACAGAGTGCTCGGCAAACGTCCTTACAGAGTACAGCTTATAGGCGGTATACTCCTGCATCAAGGACGTATCGCGGAGATGAAGACGGGTGAAGGTAAGACTCTCGTCGAGACTATGCCCGCATATCTCAACGCCCTCACCGGAAACGGCGTGCATATCGTCACGGTAAACGACTACCTCGCAGAGCGTGACAGCGAGGAGATGGGACGCGTATACTCCTTCCTCGGCCTCACGACAGGTCTTATCGTCCACGGTCAGGACAGAAGCGCTAAGAAAAAGGCGTATAACTCGGATATAACCTACGGAACGAATAACGAGCTTGGCTTCGACTATCTCCGTGACAACATGGTTCCCTACAAGGAGATGATGGTACAGAGAGGTCACAACTTCGCCATCATTGACGAGGTGGACTCCATTCTTATCGACGAGGCGAGAACTCCCCTTATCATTTCCGGTCACGGCGACAAGTCCACCGATCTCTATGACAGAGCCGATCAGCTCGTATCCAAGTTCTCTCGCTTTGTTATCAAGGAAATGGACACAAAGCAGGACCTTGATACCTACAAAGAGGACTATATCGTCGACGAGAAGGCGCGCACCGCGGTGCTCACCAAGCACGGTATTGAAAAGGCGGAGGCCTTCTTCGGCGTAGAAAATCTCTCCGACAGAGAAAACAGCACTCTCTACCATCACGTTATCATCGCCATCAAGGCGCACGGCGTAATGAAGAGAGATATAGACTATATAGTCAAGGATAACGCGATAGTTATCGTTGACTCCTTCACCGGACGTCTTATGCCCGGCAGAAGATACAGCGACGGTCTGCACCAAGCTATTGAGGCTAAGGAGCACGTGGACGTGCAGAGCGAAAACCAGACTATCGCTACCATCACCTTCCAGAACTACTTCAGAATGTACAAGAAGCTCTCGGGTATGACCGGTACGGCTATGACCGAGGAGGACGAGTTCAAGCAGATCTACGCGCTCGACGTAGTCGAGGTTCCCACGAACAAGCCGATGATAAGAATCGACCACAACGACGCTGTATACAGCACCGTTGCCGCTAAGACAAGAGCTATTGTCAGACAGATCAGAGAATGTCACGAAAAGGGCCAGCCCGTGCTCGTGGGTACGGTATCCATCGAGAAATCCGAGGAGCTGTCCAAGGTTCTTAAGCGTGAGGGTATTCCCCACAACGTGCTCAACGCGAAGCAGCACGAAAGAGAGGCTGAGATAGTCGCTCAGGCAGGCAGCTTCGGCGCGGTAACCATCTCGACCAACATGGCGGGACGTGGTACGGATATTATGCTCGGAGGTAACCCCGAGTTCCTCGCCAAGCGAGACCTCAGACGTCTTGAATACGATGAGGAGCTCATCAACGAGGCAACCGGAACCGCGGATACAGACGTACCCGAGATACTTGAGGTGCGCGAGAAATTCGATGAGCTTTATGCAAAGCATAAAGAAGCACTCCTCCCCGAGGCCGAAAAGGTGCGCGCGGTAGGCGGTCTCTTTATACTCGGTACCGAGCGTCACGAGAGCAGACGTATAGACAACCAGCTCCGCGGTCGAAGCGGACGTCAGGGAGACCCCGGTGAGTCGAAATTCTATATTTCGCTTGACGACGAGCTCATCAGACTCTTCGGTACTACCGACAGAGTTAAGGCTCTGCTCCACCGTATGGGCTTCAACGAGGATATGGTTATCGACGCGAGAATACTCTCGGGTACTATCGAAAACGCGCAGAAGCGTATCGAGGCAAACCACTTCCAGAGAAGAAAGAACGTGCTCTCCTACGACGACGTTATGAACCAGCAAAGAAACGTTATCTACTCTCAGAGAGGTACCGTTCTCTTTAACGACTCCATTGAGGATAATATCGTAGATATGATCAAGGGCTCGGTCGAGGCAAACTTCGACTTCTGCTTCGGTATGGAGGACTATCACGAATTCAAATTCGACCACTTCAAAAACACATATCACGGACTTATTTCCGACAGTCATAACCTCGAATACACAGACGATGAGCTTGCAAGCATTGACAAGGCGGCTTGGAAGGCTGAGCTTGTTGAGGAGGCTCTCAAGCTCTACCGCTCGAAGGATGCGCTCTTTGCGTCCGTACCCGGTGTGCCCGCGGATGCTATGCGCAAGGTTGAGAAGAAGATACTGCTCGAGGAGGTCGACAGACATTGGATGGAGCATCTCGAGGCTATGGACGACCTCAAGGAATACGTCGGTCTCAACTCCTACGCGCAGAGAGACCCCGTTGCAATATACCGTCTTGAGAGTGCGGATATGTTCGACGAGATGATCGAGGATATCAAGGATTGTACCGTAAGAAAGGTTCTTTCCGTGGTGCCGAGACTCTCCTCTACCGAAAGAACTCAGACCATCAAGGTGACTCCTCAGGGTCAAAGAAATATTGCTCCGACACAGAAGCCCGCGCCCGTAAGAGCGGCGAAAAAGGTCGGCAGAAACGATCCCTGCCCCTGCGGTAGCGGAAAGAAATACAAGAAATGCTGCGGAGCCAACAACTCCGAAGCATAAGATTCAATAATTGAACAAAGCCGCAATTTGCGGCTAAAGGAACAAAAATGGGATTTGGAACTCTTTTTATAGGATATTTCCTGCTTTTAAATCTGACTTACTACGGCTTTACCGACGTTATTGCGGCGTCGGTAATGCTGCTTGGGCTATATAAGCTCTCGCCTGTGAATAAATATTTCAAGACGGCGGCTATTTCAACAGGAGTATTTCTCCTGTTCTCACTCGGAGAGCTCGGTGTATCGGTATACGAGATGTTCATCAGCGCGATAAACTCGCCAACGCTCGTTTCGGTTATGTGCATCGTGCGTTGTCTGATAGTCGGAGCGCTGACGGTTATGATGCTCAAGGGTATCGAGGACGTCTCTCGTGAAGTGGATATCGAAAATCTGCCAGCAAAGGCGTCAAAGCTTGTAATTGCAACGATAGTTACATACGCGATGTGGATCATACTTGAGGGTCCGCTATCCTTTATCGACGATTACGTGCTCGCGGTGCTCTCGCTTATAACCATTCTTGCGACACTCTGTCTGATCATAGTCAATCTCACTGTCATCTACACCTGCTATATGAAGATATGTATGCCGGGTGATGAGGGTGTAAAGGAGGACAAACCCTCCCGCTTTGCCTTCGTCAACGAATACAGAGCGCGCAAGGCTGAGCGCGACGAGGAGCTCGCCAAGGAAAGAGCCGAGCGCATGAAGAAGAGCCTCGATAGAAAGAAGGGGAAGAAAAAATGACAAACAGAAAGGGCGTATTTCCCCTTGTAATTCTATCCTTGGTATTCCTCTTCAACCCCAGTGCAAATCTTATTGACGTGTTGCCCGACCTTGTCGCATACGCCCTTCTCATATTGGTTATAGGCTCACACTCCGAGTCTGTACCCTACCTTGCAGAGTGCAAGGGCGCGCTTATCAAGCTTGCGCTCGTAACACTCATAAAGATACCCGCTTTTTCGATCATGTACTCAAATATGGTGTCGGGCAAGGATATCGTTCCGCTCTTTACACTGGTGTTTGCGGTGCTCGAGCTGATACTTCTCTACTCCGCTGTTGAAAACGGCTTCCGCGCACTTGGATATATCGGTGAGAGAACAGATTGTGCGTCGGTAAGAGATCCCTTTGCGCTCGGAGGCAAAAAGACGATGACACCGGAGGCTCTTAAGACTCTGACCTATATTTTCTTTGTTGTAAGGGCGACTCTTAACGTTTTACCCGAGCTCCTTTTGCTCACTCCGGAGGAAACTACTCTTAGAAGAAAGCTTCAGGAGGCATATCCCGCGGTGCTTGTAATTTCGATTCTTGTCTCCCTTGCGGCGGGAATTATCTGGCTCTCTCACGCGGTAAAATACGTGAAGGCAATAAGGCGCGGTGAGGATCTCGGCGCGGCTCTCGACGGGCTTAAGACAAAAGGAACGCCCGAGGAAATGAGTGTCAAGGAAAGAGTGAAAAAGCTCACGCTCTCACTCTCTATCCTTGCGATCTCCTCACTGTTTATTTTCGATATTTCCTTTTCTGATCTCGGCGGATATAACAGACTGCCGCATTTTATATACGGCATTTTGCTTTTTAGTGCAGTTTACAGTTTTACAAAGGAAAGGCGAGTAAAGCTCTGCCTGACTATTGGAGCGGTGGGATTTTCGCTCTCGTCACTATTTACGTATTTGTTCACCGTCCGCTTCTTTGAGACCTACACCTACTTAAATCTTGCCTATCCCGGCCCTGCTAAGGAAGCATATCTTCCGGTAAAGATAGCGGCGATAGTCGAGACGGTATTTGCTCTCGTTATGCTCACAGCAGCTGCTATGGCGACCTTAAGCTTTATCAAGGAGCACACGGACGTCGCGCCGAGTGATCCGTCTTGCTCAAAGACAAACGAGAAGAACCACAAGGCTACGGCAAAAAAGACTCTTCCCCTCTTTATTCTCGCGGGAGTGATAACTATTGCAAAGTGCGCGAATATCTTTATCAAGCAGACCTCGACGCTCATCTACTCCGAGGTTAACTCCGAGGGTATCACGGCATCAGCCTTCCCTGCTATGGATACGATAATATTCTTTGCGTGCATTGTCTACGTTATCTATTCATTCGTTGCGGTATCAAGCCTCAAGGATGAGGTCAGATTTAAGTACGGCAAAGAATAAAAAACAATCGATTAAGCCAATCGGCTACTTAAGATTTTATGTCAAAGCTATATTTTCTCGGAAACTCTACGAAGGTGCAGATGTTCGGGCTCGTTATCGTCAGCGAGGGAAAGACCGTCGTGATAGACGGCGGTTCGTTTGGAGATAACAAGCAGCTCGCAAAGCTTCTTGGCGAGGTATCGGGCGGACACGTTGATGCCTGGTTCTTCACACATCCGCATCACGATCACATAGGCGCGTTCTATAAAATTATGAAGCACCCTGCGGGGATCACCGTGGATAAAATCTATCATCGCTTCCCATCTCTTGATATGCTGAAGGAATTCGGCTCAAGGCACGAGGGAGAAATCTCTCTTTGGGAAGGACTTTTCGAGTTGTTTGGCGGTGAAGTAAAGGATAAGATCCACCTTCTTAGTGAAGGTGACGAATTTCTCTTCGGTGATATAAGAATATCCGTTCTCCGCGTATTCAACGAGGAGATACTCGAAAACTTCGTCAATAATTCATCCGCGGTAATGAGGATAGACGGAAAGAGCGCTTCGGTGCTGATACTCGGAGACCTCGGACGTGAGGGCGGCGACGAGGTAAAGGCAAAATGCACACTTGAAAGCCTCACCGCAGGCTACACGCAAATGGCTCACCACGGTCAAAATGGTGTTAAGCGCGACTTTTACGAGCATATAATGCCGAAAAGATGTATCTGGCCCTCCCCCGACTGGCTGTGGGATAACGATGACGGAGACGGATTTGACACAGGTCCGTGGCAGACTGTCAGGACGAGAGAGTGGGTGTCCGAGCTCGGCGTTACCGAGCATTTTATCGAGAAGGACGGCACTCAGATCATCGATATTTAAGGACTTTGTGGTTAGGCAAGGTGGTAAAATGTATATAAAAAAGCTTGCGGTGCAGGATCTGTACGTTTTAACGGAGCTGTTTGACTACAACAACGTCGAACAGATGATTGATGAATGCACACGTAATATTCAAAACGGAGTCATAGATATATTTGTTTTATATGACGAAAACACTTTGGTAGGCGAGCTTCGCGTAAGGTATCAAAGCGATGATGAAAGCTATGCTATCCGAGGCAGACGGGCGTATATGTACGCATTCAGAGTTCGCGAGGGCTTCAGGAATAAGGGATACGGAACGTATCTCTTAAAATCCGTTCTTTCCGAATTAGGGGCAAACGGATATAGCGAATTTACCGTCGGAGTTGAGGACGATAACCTGCGGGCAATTCATATGTATCAGGCTTTGGGATTTACTGAGCTTCTCCTCAGAAAGCAGGAGGAGTATCAAGGTGACACGTATGAGTATAACCTGTACCTGAAGAGATCCTGATTATAAAAGAATAATAAAAAAGTGTAAAGGGTGGGAATTCTCGGAATTCCCACCCTTTACTAACTAAAAGTGAATATTTTTGAGCCGCTTTCATTGGCTAGCCGACTCTTTTTCGGTTACGCCTGAAGAAGCTGTCGCCTTTTTATTCTTCTTTTCTATTAAGCGAATCTGCGTATTTGAAGCCGTCGGGATAACGCGCCTTGAGCTTCTCGATATTTCTTGTGAGGACGTCCTCAAGGGTAACACCGAGGACGGTGGCAATCTCCGCGATATACCACGCGACGTCACCAATCTCCTTGATGAGCTTTTCCTCATCGAGCTCGTGGCCCTGCGCAAGCCACTTCTTTACGAGGTCGATAGCCTCGCCCGATTCTCCGCAAAGTCCCATTACTCCGTTGATAAGGATATCCTTTTTGGACAGATCCTTATTGAGAGTGGTCATTGCGAGCTGTTGATACTCGTTTATAGTCATATCAGCCTCTTTCGTTAGCAACCGCGGTCAAGCCGTTGATTATAGCGTGATTGGACCATTCGTCCTTCTCATCGCCCTCTACGTACGCTTTGAAGGTAGAAAGCACCGTCTCGCAGCACTCCTCTACCGTGCGATTATTCTCGATAAATGCGTGGATATACTCCTCATACTCGGGAATCTCGTGCCAATCGCGGATATTCTGCGCTACTCTGGAGTTAAAGTTTTTCTCGCTGTCAGCTCTCTCGTTCTCACCGAAATAGCGAGCTCTGAGTCTATCCTCAATAACGTCTATGTCGGTATAGATATACACGCTGCAAGCGGAATACTTCGGATGGAGAGCGAGACTCTTAACTCCGTTAAGGTCTATAACGAGCAAGGGTGTTTTACCCTCGCTGAAGGCTCTGTCAAGCTCGGAGTTGGGAGTGCCGTACATATTGCCGCCGTAGATAGCGTGCTCTGCCATCTCGCCGTTTGCAATAGCCGCCTCAAACTCCTCGACGGTATAGTAGAGATACTCATCGTCGTGAGCGTCGCCTCTCTTAGGTCTGGTCGTGCCGGATCTGAGGAAGGTAAACTCGGGATGCTTTTCAACTATCGAGGTAGCTATAACAGTCTTACCCGCGCCGGAGGGTCCGGCGATAACCAATACACAATTCTCTCTTTTCATATCTCTCACTTAGTGGGGATGAGCTTCTCCTTGCCGCCCATGTAAGGACGCAGAGCAAGCGGGATGTTTACAGAGCCGTCAGCATTAAGATTGTTCTCAAGGAATGCGATAAGCATTCTGGGGGGAGCTACAACGGTGTTGTTGAGAGTGTGAGCAAGATAGGTCTTGCCGTCCTCGCCCTTTACTCTGATCTTAAGACGTCTTGCCTGAGCGTCACCAAGGTTGGAGCAAGAGCCTACCTCAAAGTACTTCTGCTGTCTGGGAGACCACGCCTCAACGTCGATGGACTTAACCTTAAGGTCTGCAAGATCGCCCGAGCAGCACTCGAGAGTTCTTACGGGAATGTCAAGTGTGCGGAACATATCAACGGTGTTCTGCCACAGTTTATTAAACCAAACGGGAGATTCTTCAGGCTTACATACTACGATCATCTCCTGCTTTTCAAACTGGTGAATTCTGTATACGCCTCTCTCCTCGATACCGTGAGCGCCCTTCTCCTTACGGAAGCAGGGGGAGTAAGAGGTGAGGGTGTAAGGAAGAGATGCCTCGGGGTTGATGGTGTCGATAAACTTACCGATCATAGAGTGCTCGGAGGTACCGATGAGGTAGAGATCCTCGCCCTCGATCTTGTACATCATAGCGTCCATCTCAGCGAAGGACATAACGCCGGTAACAACGCCGGAGCGGATCATATAAGGAGGAATACAGTAGGTGAAGCCTCTGTCGATCATGAAGTCTCTAGCGTAAGAGATAACCGCGGAGTGAAGTCTCGCGATGTCACCCATAAGGTAGTAGAAGCCGTTGCCCGCTACCTTTCTCGCGCTGTCAAGATCGATGCCCGAGAAGCGCTCCATAATATCTGTGTGATAAGGAATCTCGAAGTCGGGAGTTACGGGCTCGCCGTATCTTTCAACCTCAACATTCTCGGAATCGTCCTTACCGATCGGAACGGTGGGATCAATGATGTTGGGGATTATCATCATAATGTTCTTGACCTTCTCGTCAAGCTCTGCCTCGAGGACCTCGCAAGCCTTAAGCTCCTCTGCCTGAGCGGCAACGAGCTTCTTTGCCTCCTCTGCCTCCTCGAACTTCTTCTGTCCCATGAGCATACCGATGGACTTGGAAACCTTGTTTCTGTTTGCACGAAGGTCGTCTGCTCTCTTCTTATTCTGACGAAGCTGCTCGTCAAGGGCAATTACCTCGTCAACGAGGGGAAGCTTGCTATCCTGGAATTTGTTGCGGATGTTTTCCTTAACAACCTCGGGGTTCTCTCTTAAAAATTTAATGTCAATCATTTTATATCTCCTTGAAATTAATTACTTTATAAGCCTTCTCCTGCGGGTAGCGAAGCGAAACCGAGGG
>CAZUQN010000059.1:0-10584 GCA_964622425.1 uncultured Ruminococcus sp. | reverse complement strand
AACAAATCCAGGTTCTCCTCAACACTTCTGTCTCTGTAAGGACTGTTCTTACCGGGTGCAGTAAGAGTGCCGCGATATTCGCGAAGCTCATCAGCATTAAGGTCGCAAACATACGCTTTGCCGTCCTTAATAAGCTGTACGGCAAAGTCATAGCACTTATCAAAGTAATCCGAGCCGTAGAATACGCCGCCGGAAGGCTCGCATCCGAGCCACTTGAGATCTTCATAAATACTCTCTACGTACTCGTTGTCTTCCTTAGAGGGGTTGGTATCATCATATCTGAGATTGAACAATCCGCCGTATTTCTTTGCGGTCATAGCGTTGATCCAGATAGCCTTTGCCGAACCGATATGCAAATATCCGTTGGGCTCAGGGGGGAATCTTGTATGAATCTTAAGCTCGGGATTCTCGAGACGATCAGCATCAATGATGTCATGTATAAAATTGTTCTTTAATTCTTCCATAGTATGCCTCTTTACATAAAGTAATATATCAATTCCTTAAGAGTGGTGCTTGTCCCGTGTCCGGGATAAAACACACTTTCCGAAGGAAGCTGTGTAATCAGCTTGATTAGTGTTTTTTCAAGTATATCTATGTCTCCGCCCGGAAGATCGCATCTTCCGTATCCGCCACCTGCAAAAGCTGTATCTCCGCAGAAGACGTTATTTCCAATTCTGTATGATACTCCTCCGGGAGTATGTCCGGGACATGCTATAACAGTTATAACCTCATCGCCAAAGCGAATGACGTCACCATCCCTAAGCTGCTGATAAGGTCCGTAATAGCCGTCATCAACACCTAAAAATCCAAGATAACAATTCTTTGTGGAATCACAAAGCGCGGGAGAGTCCGCATCGCCAACATACACTGCCTTACATTTATCAGCCCACGAATTAATTGTAAGCATATGATCAAAATGAGCATGAGTCAAAAGAATATATTTCACTCTTCCCTCAATTTCAGGGTGCATCTTAATGACCTCGGAATAATCCGCGGAGGGATCAATTATTACATATTCTCCAGCTGATGAAAGCAAGTAGCAATTTGAACCGTACGGCACGATAGGTCGCAAATTACAAATATCCAGCATAAAAAACCTCTAATCTGCCTAATACTCCATTGTACCCAATAATTATACCATATATTTTTTAAAAAGTCTATTGCTTTTTAAACATTTTTTGGTTTTTTCATAAAATAAGAGTATACATAGGATGATTAAAGGAGGTTTCGATTTTGAAAAAGAATATAGTGACAGTCAAAACTATTACTATCGGGCTTAAAGGCAAGAAGCTTTTGAACGCACACGGAATCAAATCCGGCCTTGTGAAAATAGACAGTACGAGATCCGAAACCGGATGTCAATATGGACTTGAATTTTATGAGCGTGATTTTTATGAAGCGATATCAATTCTGAAGGATCACGGTATCAGCTACGGCATATACAGACAAAAATGATATATTTTGATAACGCAGCAACATCATTTCCGAAGCCAAGGTGTGTGATACGTGAAGTTAATCAATGTATTACCAAGTATGGAGGCAATCCCGGAAGAAGCTCTCATAAAATGTCATTGGCGGCTGCGGACAAGATCTTTGAAACACGAGAGATCATTTCGGCTTTCATCGGAAATAAAAAAAGCGAGAACGTTATTTTCACTCCCAATGCTACCTTTGCGCTTAATCTTGTTATCAAGGGTTTGATAGATAAGAAGAGCCATTGCATAATCTCCGATACAGAACACAATTCAGTTCTTCGCCCGTTATACAAATCATTAAAAAAACACGGCGGTGATTATTCAATCTTTAACTCGGAATTACCGCTGATTAAAGCGATCGAGTCTCTTATTCGTGATGAAACAGACATCATTATATGCTCACTCTGCTCAAATGTAACGGGCAAATCTATCGATTTAGTCGAGTTGTCAGATATCGCAAGACGTCATGAGCTTAAGCTAATTCTCGATGCATCACAATACGTTGGACACCTAGATCTCGACCTGAGTAACATACACTATTCTGCATTATGCTCCGCGGGACACAAAAGCTTGTTTGGTATTCAAGGCAGCGGTTTTGCCGTGATAAATGATTGTAAGCTCTTTGATACTATGGTTGAGGGAGGCAGCGGAGTTGATACCTTCTCGGAAGTAATGCCACTCTTGTTGCCTGAGAGATACGAGGCAGGAACGTTAGCAACACCTGCAATAGCAAGTCTTGGGGCAGGAGTAAAATACCTGTCGGATTTCGGCATGAGCAACGTCGAGAGTAAGCTGTATTCATTAACTCAAATTCTTAAAGATGAGTTATCTTCAATTCCGGGATTGTCTCTCTACGGTGCAAATAACGGAATTGCTTCGTTCAACATACGAGACCTACCGTCTTCCTACGTCTCGGAAATCCTTGACAGAAGCAATATAGCGACCAGATCAGGATTCCATTGCTCTCCTTTAATTCACAATAGGCTTGGAACAAAAGATCGCGGCGCGGTAAGAGTATCTCTATCAATATTTAATACAGAACTTGAAATTCATAAGCTCATCAAGGTTTTAAGTGGGATATAAATATAAAAAAGAAGGCTTATTAATCCAAGCCTTCTTTTTTCTCAATCGGTAACTTTTTTTCTTTACCTCTGAACCTTTTAGCCGCGCGAATTACAGCACTCTGATACTGGGGATATGCATTTCCATCGCACAGTATAGTGACGTCTGCGTATTTTTTATACAGTGGAGCTCGCTCATCGTACAAATCCTTTATGGTTTGTCCGGGCTTAAGAACGATTCCTCTTTTTGAAAAATCACCAATGCGCTCCTTGACGGTTTCGTAACTGCAGAATAAGTAAAAGATTTTGCCAAGCTTCTTGAGGTGCATCATTCCGGCCTCGGAATAAACAGCGCTTCCGCCCGTAGAGATGATAAGATTATCTCCCTCGATAGATAAGAGCACCTCTTCTTCAATGCGCCTGAACTCGACCACGCCAAGCTCATCAATAAGCTCCTGAAGCTTCTTTCCGTAACGCTTCTCGATAAGCTTATCCGAATCTATTAACTTCATTTTTAGCTTGCCGGCCATTGCGCGTCCCATGCAGGACTTTCCGCATCCGGGCATTCCTATGAATGTAATTACCATCTTCTGCCTCGTTTTATATGTGCAAAATTAAAAATAAATGTAATTTTTACGTTCTGTTTTGAATATTTGCGCAGTGTATGCGGGAAGATCAAACGTGCTCGTCTCCGACTCTTCATCATCGCTCACAAGAGCCCTCGCGGGTGATGAAAATTCCACTCGCCAATACTGCTTACTGTTATTAACAAAAGTGATGTAGGCGTATTTCTCGTCATATCTCTCATAGACAAGAACGTTCGAGTCGATATACAAAAGCTTAAACTCGCCTTCCTTATACACATCGTTCTCGCGTCTGATATTTCCTATTTTCCTAAAGTAGTTGATCAGATTATGATCCTCTCGTCCCCAAGGATAAGGAAGTCTGTTAAAAGGATCGTGATACCCCTCAAGGCCTGCTTCGTCTCCGTAGAATATAGCGGGAATTCCGGGGATTGTCGCGAGAATAACGTATGCCATTCTGAGTCGGCGCTTCGCAGTGCCTCTCTCAAGATCGTTCATTTTCTTTTTAGAGAGATACTCGTTGCTTCGACCGTCCGAGCGTTCACCGCCCAGAACAGTAAGTATACGCTCCGTATCGTGCGTTCCGAGAAGATTCATCTGCATATCACGAATTCTCTTAGGCGCGTTGTCTACAACGTCCGTCAACGCATACGCAAGCGAAGCGGGATTATAGGTAGTGAGATAGTCAATTATTCCCTTGCGAACGGGATAATTCATTACACCGTCAAGCTCAGCTCCAAGATAATACCTTTTTCTCACGTCATAGGCAATCTTATTTGATCCGTCCTCCCACACCTCTCCGTATAATACGGATTGCTTGTTGTAGCGATTCAATTTTTTCTTGATCTCGGCAATAAAGTCATCGGAAAGCTCATCCGCAACGTCGAGTCTGAATCCGTCTATACCGAGACGGGCATATTTTTCTATTACTCCGCCCTTGCCTACAAAATACTTTCTGCAGGACGGCTTATCGGGATGTATTCTCGGTAAAATATCTATACCCCACCAAGAGGTATACTTGTTCGGGAAGTCCTGGAAATCATACCACGTAAAATACTCGGACATAGGCGACTGATATGCGCCAAGCGAGTCATAATGCCCTTCGCGATTAAAATACAAGCTGTCAGAGCCCGTGTGATTGAATACTCCGTCAAGAATTATTCCGATTCCCTTCTCCTTTGCCTTAGCAAGAAGATCGAGGAATGCCTCTTCACCGCCAAACATAGAGTCAATGCTCATATAATCGCCGGTATCATACTTATGGTTTGATGCCGCATCGAATATCGGACTCAGGTAAAGAGTGTTCACGCCAAGAGACTTAAAATAGTCGAGCTTTTCTGTGATACCCCAAAGTGTTCCGCCGTAAAAATGATTGTTTTTAAGAGGCGCTCCGGGATACAGAGGATACTCGGGAATCGTACGCCAATCATCATCGATAACAGTTCCGGGCTTTTGCTCAACCTTGCCGCCCTTATTAAATCTGTCAACAAAAATATGATAGATGATTCCGCCAAGCTTATCATTGCTTTTTCCGTACTTGAAATCGGATACAGAAAGCTGATAAAGCGCATTTTTCGAATAATCAGGTGAAAATACAAGCGCATTTCCGGATTTATAGCCGTAAAGTCTGCCAAATTGAGTATCAGTCTCTACCATAAAGAAGTAAAGACCTACACCGATCTCGCGAGGATCAAAGAGGACCTCATAAACATCATAGTCCTTTTTACTATCGCTCCACTCAGCCGATAAATAGCCGATCTCACGGTCAAGGCTCTCGCAGAAAATGCGCGCAGATACAGAAACTGCTCCCAAGAGCCTTGGGAGTAGTATTCTGATCTTGGCCGCCTCACTTATCTCGAAGGCAGAAGAAGAGCCGTTTTTTTTGCCGTGGTCAAAGGAAACCTTACCCACCAGGCTCTTAGCCCTATTGTTAGAAAAGCAGAGCGAGCGCACTTTATTTTCCTCTGGTGATAATTATTTAATCTTGTTTATAGGTGTGATATGCCAAATCTCATTAGCATACTTTCTGATGCTGTTATCGGATGCAAATACTCCGCTGGTTGCGGTATTCATAAGCGATTTCTTAGCCCACTCCTGCTTATTGCCGTAATCCTTGATCGCGTTCTTATAAGCATACATATAGGATTCGAAGTCAGCAAGACACATGAACGGGTCTGCAACGCCGTATCCGGAGTTGATAAGATAATCAGCAATATGAGAGAAGTCTTGACCGCCGATAGGACGGTAGAGTCTGTCGATAACTCCCTTAAGCACAGGAGAGCTGTGATAATAATCTCTGGAGGTATATCCGTTTCTCCAAAGCTCCTCAACCTCGTGAGTGTTAAGACCGAAGATGTAAGCGTTTTCTCTGCCTACAGCCTCCACGATCTCAACGTTTGCGCCGTCAAGAGTACCGAGAGTGATCGCACCGTTCATCATAAGCTTCATGCAACCGGTACCGCTCGCCTCTTTGCCGGCAAGAGAAATCTGCTCCGAAATATCTGCCGAAGGAATAAGAACCTCTGCAAGAGATACGTTGTATTCCTCCATAAATACAATCTTAAGTCTATCCTTAGTGAGAGGATTGTTCTCAAGCTCCTTGGCAAGGAACCAGATAAGCTTGATGATCTTTTTCGCCATGACGTATCCGGGAGCAGCCTTACAACCGAAGATGAATGTCTGCTTGGGAATATCGGCGTTGGGATTCTCAAGAATTTCGTTATAAAGAGCAATTATCTTGAGCACGTTAAGAAGCTGACGCTTATACTCGTGCATTCTCTTGATCTGAACGTCGAATATCGAATCCGCATCAAGTCTTCTGCCTGTTCTTCCAAATGCGAAGTGAGCAAAGACTTCCTTGTTGTGATGCTTGATATCGGCGATTCTGGCAAGAACCTCGGGGTCATCCTTATACTTTGCAAGCTCAATAAGATGACTTGCATCCTCTCTGAAATCACTGCCGATAAGCTCATCAAGCATACCTGCCAAAGCAGGGTTGGCGGTATTGAGCCATCTTCTGTGGACAACACCATTGGTTACGTTGGTAAACTTCCAAGGAGTCATCTTATAGAAATCATGGAAGATGGTCTTCTTAAGAATGTCACTGTGGAGCGCAGAAACGCCGTTAACAGTATGAGATCCTACTACGGAAAGGTTAGCCATTCTAACCTGGTTGTAAGCAACGATTGCCATTCTGGAAATTCTATCCCAATCGCCGGGATAAAGGTTCCAGAGGTCTGCGGTGAATCTCTTGTTGATCTCGTTAACGATCATAAAGATTCTCGGAAGCTTCATAGCAAAGAGATCAACTCTCCAGCACTCGAGAGCCTCGGGAAGAACCGTGTGGTTAGTATAAGAGATAGTCTTTACTACTACATTCCAAGCATCATCCCAAGTGTAAGAATATACGTCCATAAGGATACGCATAAGCTCGGGGATAGAAAGCGCAGGGTGAGTATCGTTTATATGAATGGAAATCTTGTCCTCAAAGCCAACAAGAGATCCGTGCTCAGCAAAATAGTCGCTGATTATAGACTGAAGAGATGCAGAAACAAGGAAATACTGCTGTGTGAGTCTGAGGAGCTTACCTTCGTCATAGTTATCAGCGGGATAAAGCTGCTTAGTGATCTGCTCAGCGTTATTATTATTCATATGCATGATATAATTACCCTGAGTAACTCCCTCGCCGCCAAATGCCGACTGAACCTGTCTAGCTCTCCAAAGTCTAATAGTATTTACCGCATTGGTAGTTGTACCGGGAATAAGAAGATCGTAAGGAACGGCCTTAACCTCATCGTAATCGTAGTTGATGAACTTAAGCTCGCCGCGCTCTACCCTTTCCTCGATCTTTCCGCCAAGACGGATTATCAGGCTGCGTTCGGGATGAGGAACGAGCCAAACACCGCCAGATGCAAGCCATTCATCGGAAAGCTCAACCTGCTCTCCCTCAACGATCTTCTGCTTGAACAGACCGTTTTCATAGAGCAAGGAATAGCCGTTGGCAGCATAATCCTGAGCGGTTAAAGAGTCCATAAAGCAAGCTGCAAGCCTACCGAGACCTCCGTTACCGAGGCCGGGGTCGACCTCACAAGCATATACCTTCTCGAAGGACGAGCCAAAATCGGAAAGTATCGAACAAAGCTCGTCATAAAGACCAAGGTTAACCGCGTCATTCTTGAGAGCTCTTCCTACGAGGAACTCCATGCAAAGGTAACATACCTTCTTGCCGTTAACCGCTTTAATTCTCTTCTTAAAATCGTTCCTGTAATCGATCATAATGTCCTTAAGAACAAGAACGGTCGCATTATAAAGTTGTTCTTCGGTAGCGCTCGTGGGATCGAATGCACCCCTGGTAATAAGCTTAGCTTCGATTCTTTCGCGAAGCTCCTGCTTGGTTATTTTATCCTTTTCACCTGTGATGGGATTTGCACTTGCTTTAGTTATCATTGTATTTTTATTTTTCCTATCAATTCAGAAGATTGTTGTAAATTTGCATATATTTTGCGGCAGAACGGTTCCAAGTGAAATCGCAACTTAATGCGCGCTTTCTAAGCTCGGACCATTCCTTCTCATCATCATAAACTGCAAGAGCTCTCTCAACAGCATAGAGGAAGTCGTGCGCGTTATAGTTAGAGAAGTTAAAGCCATTAGAGTTTTCAAGTCCGTAAGGAACGATCGTGTCGAAAAGACCACCGGTCGCACGTACGATTGGAATAGCACCGTATGAGCAGCAGATCATCTGCGCAAGACCGCAGGGCTCGAATTTTGAAGGCATAAGGAATATATCCGCGGAGGCATAAAGCTTCTTGGATATTACTCTGTCGAACTTAATGAGAGCTCTGAGATTAGGATGTCTTGCCTCGAGAGATCTGAGCGCATCCTCATATTCCTTCTCACCTGTACCGAGAACAACGATCTGCAACTTTTTGGAAAGCATCTCCTCAGCAACGTGAAGGAAGAGATCAATGCCCTTCTGTGTTGCAAGTCTTGTAATCATTACAGCAAGAGGAATATCAGCAGCGGTATCAAGTCCGAGCTCCTCGCAAAGAGCCTTCTTGTTTTTAGCTTTACCGGATTTCACAGTTCTCTTGTTGAACGGGAAATCGATATCTCCTCCCTTATCGGGCGAGAAATAACTGTAATCAATACCGTTAATTACGCCGTCAAGCTTGTGAGAGTTTGCAGTAATGATTCCCTGAAGACCAAAGCCGTAGAAATCATACTGAAG
This sequence comes from uncultured Ruminococcus sp., assembly GCA_964622425.1. Classification (GTDB taxonomy): domain Bacteria; phylum Bacillota; class Clostridia; order Oscillospirales; family CAG-272; genus UBA1740. Next base: position 2,237 of record CAZUQN010000059.1, on the reverse strand, counting down.
CTCGTGCGCATAATTAGGGCTAACAGTGGTTATATAATCGGAGGTAACAAGAGCACCCTTCATAAGGTTGATGCAGTTGTCAAACTCAACGATATTATAATACTTTCTATCAAGAGCGAAAACGTCTCCGAGAATGTACGGATCAAATTTACCCTGATACTCGATATTGTGGATGGTGTATACCGTTTTGATACCTCTGAGCTGAGCTATGTGAGAGTACTCAGTCTTAAGATAAACAACGGTAAGCGCCGTCTGCCAATCGTTTGCGTGAAGAATGTCGGGAATGTTACCCGTAGCGAGAATAAACTCAATTACAGAGGTTGAGAAGAACGCAAATCTCTCTGCATCGTCGAACTCACCGTAAAGGCGTCCGCGATCAAAATAGTAGTGATTCTCAACGAAATAATAGTTTACTCCGGAGTTATTGAGCTTGTATACCGTAGCACCCGTGTTTCTCCAAGAAAAACGGAAGTTGAGGTCAACAACCTTCTCAAGGTCATGACGGTACTCGCTCTTCATAGTGTCATAAAGCGGAACGATTACACCAACCTCTGCATCGGGATTGTCCTGAATAATGCTTTTGGGCAAAGCGCCCATTACGTCACCAAGACCGCCACTTGCAGCGTAAGGCGTAGCCTCGCTTGCTACAAACAATATTTTCATATCGTACCTTCCAAATAATTAAACTTTACGGCTCTTCTGTACGTAGAAAGGCATATTCTCGTTACCGGAGAGCTGAACGTTATCGCTAACGTGAACGTCCTTGTCGGTAACGATGCAATTAAGCTTGGAATTCTTGCCAACGTAAGTGCCGCCAAAGAGGACAGAATTCTCTACAACAGCGCCCTTTGCAACGTGAACGCCTCTGAAGAGAACGGAATTAATAACCGTACCCTCGATAACGCACTCATCAGCGATCATAGAGCTCTCAACCTTTGCGCCGGTCTTATAAACAACGGGAGCGGAGTTATGAACTCTGGTGAATATGGGAGCCTCCTTCTTGTAAAGAAGAGAGGAACGAGCTTCTTCGTCCTTTGCGAGCATAACCGAATACTTATAGTAATCAAGGAAGCTGGATACGGAAGCTACGAAGCCATTGTACTTGTAGGTCCTGTAATTCTGAGTCTTGAAGTTCTTAAGCATAAGGTTAGTCAAGCTATGGGTGTTATATCCCTGAGCCTCTTCGATAAGCTTACGAAGATAAACGGTGGACATAACGAATATGCCGAGGGAAAGCTCGGGGTTTCTCTCGGTGTAAACCGAGCTCATAGTGATATCGGTAACCTTTCCTGCTACGGATGAAAGCATCATTCTGGGATGTTTCGAGGTATAATCCGGGGCAGTTTCGCGAGTTACAAGCGTAATCTTCGCACCGGTGAGCTCGTGCGCCTTGATAACGTCGGTTAGGTCGATGTTAAGCACGTTATCCGAATCCATAAGGATCACGTAATCCTCGTCGAACTCGTCAATATACTCCTTCATGCTGATAAGAGCCTCCATATGTGTGGAGAACATCTTAGCCGCGGAGGAATGAGCTGTCTGATAAGGAGAGATGATGTGTACACCACCCGAACGACGAGCGAGATCCCAGTCCTTACCGCTACCGATATGCTCGGTAAGAGAGCGATAGTTGTAGTTAGCAACTACGTTTATGTTAGAAATGTTAGCGTTAACCATATTGGACAGACAGAAGTCAACGAGTCTGTATCTGCACGCAAACGGAATAGCGGCAACGGTTCTGTCACTTGTAAGTCTGGAGAGAGTATTATCATTCAAACTTGAGAAAATAATTCCTGCTGCATTGATAGCCATTATTCTTACCTCCTTATTTAGCGTATACGGTTGTTCCCTTAGCTACTATGGCGATATCACTCTTATCAGCGTTTTCTGTACCGACCGTAGCGCCGAATTCAACTACCGTATCCGAATCGACAATTGCGGAATAAACCTTTGCGCCGCTCTTAATTACAACGTCTTCCATAATAACCGAATCCTTAACGAGAGCGCCCTCTTCAATAACAACGCCGCCGGAAAGAACCGAATTGATAACTGTGCCGTTGATCTTGCATCCCTCGGAAACAAGAGAATTCTCAATAGTGGACTTAGGTCCGATATACTGAGGAGGACGGGCAAAGTTTCTCGAGAAGATACGGAAATCTGTGTCAGCCATGTTAATTACGGGCTCATCGCCGATAAGATCCATATTCGCTTCCCAAAGAGAAGAAATGGTTCCAACG
>CAZUQN010000058.1:0-10592 GCA_964622425.1 uncultured Ruminococcus sp. | reverse complement strand
TAACAAATTCTTTTTGTTTTTTAGTCTGTCTACTTGACAGGGGGCACATTAAAACATATCTGCTTTTTGCTTTTTTCGACGGTATGTGATATAATGTGCAAGGGTGATTGAAATGGATAAAGAGTTACCAAAACGTAAAACTCCGAGATGGGAAAAGCATGATTACAATTCGGGAGTATATTTCATAACTATCTGTACCGAAAAAAGAAGGTGTATATTGTCTCGTGTTGGTGTTGATGAATGCGGATCTCCGTCGGTAAAACTGACCGAGTGCGGCAGGATTTCTGAAAAGTATATAAAACAAATGGATAACTTTTACGACGGAATCGAGATCAAAAGCTACGTTATTATGCCAAATCATATCCATCTCTTGCTATATATTAAGGAAAACGGACAGTCGAGGACGCCTGTCCCTACGAGGGAAACCCGCGCAAATAGCTCTTTTTCTAAGTTTGTTTCTTCGTTTAAACGCTTTGTGAACAAGGAATGTGGAGAGAATATTTGGCAGTCGAGGTGTTATGACCATATAGTTAGAAGCTATGATGATTATGAAGAACATCTGAGGTATATTTACGAGAACCCTATTCGCTGGTACTATGACGAATTGTACAGTGAAGATTGATTTTAAGGAGATGACAGTATGTGTTTAATATGCGATAGAATAAAAATGATTAAGGAGAATAGTAATCCTTGGTTTGTTAAAGAACTTGAAACCGGATATGTTGTAATTGGAGATAACCAACATTTTAAGGGATATACACTATTTCTTTGCAAGCAACATGAAACTGAATTATTCAAGCTGGATCCCATAGTTAAGCTGAAGTATTTAGAGGAAATGTCCCTTGTTGCGGAAGCGGTATCGATAGCATTTAATGCCGAGAAGATGAATTACGAGCTTTTGGGAAATGGAGACACTCATTTACATTGGCATTTGTTTCCGAGGAACAGTGGGGATTTAGGCCGGTATGGAAATAATGGAAAAGGGCCTGTGTGGTGGTATCCCAGAGAAAAAATGTACTCTCCTGAAAACAGTCCATCCGAAATTGAACTTGACGAAATGAAGAAAAAACTCGTACGTGAATTAGATAAACTTTTGTAATACATATAACTATGGCGACCTACCGAGAGTAGGTCGCCATTATATTATTTATAGAAGCTATTTCCGCCGATGAACTCGCGGACGATGCTTGTCGGGGGGATTTCGTCGTCGACGTCGGCCTCGAGGACATAGTTGAGCACCTTAACCATAGCTCTTACCTGGTCGTAGCACTCGTCGGAGGCATCGATGGGCGTGAGCAGGGGGTAGATGTGCTTCTTGATAACGCAAAGCTCATACAGAGTCGAGCTGTTGAGGATAACGTCGGCATTCTCTTGGAATGGATATATCCATCTTTCCTCGCCGCGGCGTACCGAATCCCACATGGAGAGCGTTCTCTGTACCGATGAGCCGCGCGACTCGAAGTCACGGACGGTACGGCGGAGAAGCCTCAGATAGCTTGAGGGGATTCTGTTATGGTCGTCGAGATTGAGCGCCAAGAGGGGTGTGACGTAGAGCCTGAACACAAGATTAGGCGCAAGGTCGTCGGGGAGCAGGCAGGGGTTGAGGCCGTGCAGACCTTCGACGATGATAACCGTGCGCTCGGCAAGGCGGAGCTTGTGTCCCTGCCACTCGCGTTTGCCTTTTTTGAAATTGAAGGAGGGGAGCTCGACCTCCTCACCGTCGAGAAGCTTCTTTAAGTGTATGCCGAAGAGCTCGGTATCGATGGTGTTGATGTGCTCGAGGTCGATCGTGCCGTCGGGCTCGGGAGTGAGGAGATCTCTGTCGATGTAGTAGTCGTCAAGGCTCATAAGTATTGGAGTCTTGCCGTGGACGCGGAGCTGAGTCGCGAGTCTGTTTGCCGAGGTGGTCTTACCCGACGAGCTCGGGCCCGCGAGCATAACCGCCTTTGCGCCTCTTTCGCATATCATATCGGCTATCTCGGAGAATCTCTTCTCGTGCAGAGCCTCGTTTACGCGGATAAGCTCGCGGATCTTTCCGCTCTTTACGTGCTCGTTGAGGTCAGCGACGGTCTCGCATCCCATAAGCTCGCCCCAATCCTTACCCTCGGTGTAGACCGAGAAGAAGTTGGGACTCTCACGATACTCGGAGACCTTGTCAGGGTTCTTAAGGTCGGGTAAAACGAAGATGAAGCCCTCCTCGGAAGGGATGATATCAAAGGAGCGGAGCGCAGAGGTGGACGCCGCCATCTCTCCGTAATAATAGTCCTTGAAATCGCCGCTCTCGTATATCTTAAAGGTAGTATTCTTTCTGTATCTTAAGAGCCTTGCCTTATCCTCAAAGCCCTGCTTCTCATAGTAGGCGATAGCCTCGGAGGTAGGTACCTTCCTTCTTGTGAGGGGAAGGTCGGCGGCAATTATCTCGTCGATTTTTTCTTTAAGTGTGTCCACCGAGAAGTCACAGCCCGTCACCTTAAAGTAGACTCCTGAGCCGACGGTACAGCTCATCTTGGCTCTTGACTCGGGCCACAGAGTCTCGATCGCGAGGAAGATCACAAACTGCGCGGTACGCATATACGCCTCGCGTCCCTGCGGGTCGGAGTATCTAAGGAGCTTCACAATACCGCCTGAGGCACTCATTGCGGTGCGTATGGTCTTTCTCTCGGGGAGGACGTCTTTTTCTCTTACAGGCACGTAGCCGAGTGTAAAGACTCTGCCGGCAATCTTTGCGACAATGGGGTCGTTTGACAACTGTCCGTTTACAAAACCGAGTCTTTTTACTATATCATAGAGCGATTCTCCGGGTAGAGCCTCGCAGGGAATATTGTCTATTATTAACTTCATATATTTGTTTCCTTTCATTCTGTTGCTTGTTTTTGCGCCTTGTTCTTTGTATTGAGCTTAATTAGGTGATAGGTGTTGACGGCTATCAGGCAGGCATTTAAGAGGACTGTTGGCCATGTGTCCGAGAGTGCCGCGTAGATCACGCTTATCACGGAGCCCGAGATATTCAAGATCCTTAACTTATTTATTGATTTCATCATCATCATCGATGATATGATGAGAGCGGTTCCGATATAACCGAAAATTTCAAGATAGATGTTCATGCTTTTATCCGAGATAGACTGATAAAGAAAAAAGTCTACTCGGTCCTTTCTTTGAAAACCGGTAGACAACCATTACGGTGGTTTGTAGAGACGCTTGCCCTATTGCAAGTTTATACCTTGGATTATGTATTATAGCATATAAACCTTCGTTTGTCAACGAATTTTTGTGTAAAATGACAATAACGTCAGGTTGAACAATTTGAAGCGCGTTTGTTTGTAAGTTTTCACAAAAGGTGTAATTTTAGCGCGCGTGCGGGCATAGGCTATATCACTAATAAAGACGGTAAATGAGAAATACTTGCCCAAAGAGAAATCTGCGCGGTGGATATTTCTTCGGGAGGTTCTATGTCAAAGAGAGCGAGGTTTTTCTACAACGGACTTCTTCTCAGCGTTGTCGGACTTGCGATGAGGGCGGTCGGCCTTTTTCTCGGCGCGTATATTTCGGGTGCTATCGGAGCGGAGGGCGTAGGCCTCCAGAGCCTTATCGGCACGGTCTACTCCTTTGCGGTGACGCTTGCGACCTCGGGTGTCAGCCTCAGTGTGACGAGGCTTGTCGCCGCATCTATCGGTGAGGGCGGCGGAGGAGGCGAGAGGATACTGCGCGGCGCATTTCTTTATGCGTTCTTATTCGGCGCAGGAGCAACGCTTCTGCTCCTTCTTCTTGCAGAGCCTATTGGCGTATTTATACTATCCGACACGAGAGTTGCATCTGCCCTACGTATCCTTTCCTTGTCCTTGCTACCTATCGCGCTCTCAAGCGTCATTTCCGGCTATTTCGTAGCAGTCAGACGAGTAGCTCTCAATGCCGCGGTACAGGTGCTCGGACAGATACTGCGCATTGGTATGACCGTAGTGCTGCTTCTTAGATTTGCGGGTGCTGGAGTTGAGGCGGCGGTTATGGCTCTGGCTATCGGCTCGTCGGCAACCGAGCTTATCTGCTTTCTTGTGGCGCTTGTCGAGTATCTCTTTGACAGACGAAGATACGGTAATGTGGAGAATAAAGGCTACGCCACCGCCGAGGTCGCGAAAATGGCTCTGCCGCTTGCCTTCTCGCAGTATGTGCGCTCCTTCCTTTTATCGGTTGAGCACAGCTTAATACCGAGGCGTCTTATCGAGAGGGGAAACAGCCGTGAGGAGGCGCTCTCATCATACGGCTATCTGCACGGAATGGCGCTTCCAATTATACTTTTTCCTATGACTCCGCTCGGCTCATTCTCAGGACTTTTAGTGCCCGAATTTGCCGAGAGCGAGGGGGCAGGGGACAGGGCGAGAATGGAGCGCATAGCCTCCGAGGCGATCTCTAAAACGCTCGGCTACGCGGTGATGATGGCGGTCTTTATTTTCGCCTTTTCCGAGGAGCTCGGCTACGTCATTTACGGCACCTACGAGGCAGGGCATTTCATCGGATTTTTAGCTCCGGTGATACCGCTTATGTACCTTGATCACGTGACCGATTCCATGCTCAAGGGCATCGGCGAGCACGTCTATTCAATGTGGGTGAACATAGCCGATTCTTTTATCTCGGTCCTGCTTGTATACCTGCTGATTCCCATTTTTGACATCTCGGGTTACGCGCTCGTTATTATTATAATGGAGCTTTTCAACTTCGTTCTGTCCTTCTTAAGACTAAGAAAAAGGATAGCGTTCAAGACTCGTATCACGAGCGCACTTTTACCGCTTTGCGCTTCACTCTTTGCGACCTTTATCGCATCGCGCGTTTTCATCTTCTCGGGACAGACGGCCACAATGCCGTGGCTCTTTATGAAGCTGACTTTTGCATTCTCGATTTTTGCCGCGATAATCTCTGGAGCGGAGGTGGCGAGAAATTTGCAGAAAAAGAAAACTATAATTTACAAAACATAGAGAAAAGCACCCTGTGAGGCGTAAAAACCTTGTTGGGTGCTTTTTGTAAAACAGTATTTATGGCACTTGCCTTGAGCATTATATAGGCTTGTCCGCGGCCTCGTTTACCTCTCCCTGAGAGCGGAAGGTGGGGACGGTCTCTCTTAGCGCCTCGGTGACCTTGACCGGCGACACTTCACTCTCTGCGGTCTTGAGAGCCGCTCTTAAGTGCTCCATTTTTTCGTCAACCGCCTCGCGAGTGAGAGGCTCGTCACGCTCAATATAGATAAGACCGTTTCTTGTCGGCATCTGCGATTGGTTACCCGTGAGCGCCTCCTCATAGAGCTTCTCTCCGGGGCGAAGGCCGACCTCGACGACGTCGATGTCCTCGAAGGGAAGAAGTCCCGATAGCTTTATCATTTTTATTGCGAGATCGTATATCCTGACGGGCTCGCCCATATCGAGCACGAAGAGGTCGCCTCCCTCGGCAAACGCGCCTGCATCGAGAACGAGATCAACAGCCTCGGGTACGGTCATAAAGTATCTTACCACACGCTTGTCCGTGACGGTTACGGGACCGCCTGCGGATATCTGCTTTTTAAAGAGCGGAATGACAGAGCCGCTTGATGCGAGCACGTTGCCAAAGCGCACCGCCGAGAAGACAGTTTTGCTATCCTGCTTCGACTCTACTACCATCTCGCAAAGGCGCTTGCTCGCGCCCATAACGTTGGTCGGATTTACTGCCTTATCTGTGGAGATGAGAATGAACCTTTCCGCGCCGAATTTCTCCGCTATATCAGCGGCTATGTACGTGCCGAAGCAGTTGTTCTTCACCGCCTCGGTAGGGCATCTTTCCATAAGAGGCACGTGCTTATGCGCCGCGGCGTGAAAGACGATCTCGGGTCTGTATTCCGAGAATACCGCCTCAAGCCTTGATCTGTCTCTGACCGAGCCGATCTCGACCTCGAGCTTCAGACCGTCACCGTACTTGATCCTAAGCTCCTCGGCGAGGTCGTACGCGTTGTTTTCGTAGATGTCAAAGACAACTATCTGTCTTGGCTTACATTCGGCTATTCTTCTGACAAGCTCGCTTCCTATTGAGCCGCCGCCACCTGTAACAAGCACGCATTTACCCTTGTAGAAGGCATCTGTGCGCTCATCTCTCAGTGCGCGAGGCTTGCGCCCGAGCAGCTCCTCGGGGCTGAAGTCAAAGGAAGGGACTCTCCTTTTCTTTTTTAACTTACCAAACATATTATTATCTTTTTATCAGATTGCAAAAATTCTGCAAAGAGACTCTCTGAAGGGCTTGACAATGGCGATGACTATAAGCATAATACCGATGAGGAAGAGCGCGATCAAGGGGTAGAATCCCCATCTGATGTACTCGCCGCCAAAGGTAAGGTATCCGAGTAGCTCAAGCACGGGGCAGAAGAGTCCCGCCGCGATAAACGCGCCGCCGAAAATGTAGAGGTAACCCCTCTTAATGTAGTAGCAAAGAATGGTGATGGAGGAGATGATCAAGGTCACCGCACCCGTAAGAGGGAAGGCGAAGGAGAGAAACCAACTGCCACCCGTCGCAAGATTAACGTAAGCGAGAAAAAGACCTATCGCGAGAAAGTCGCAGGGAATGAAGATCGCGGGGTTGAATCGCTTGAACCAACCGGGGAGAATAAATAGAATATAGAATAGGGCAATACCGCCGATGGCGTATCCCGACCAGGTGATTCCTCCTCCGAGATTGAGGTCGCATACAAAGGAAATTATCGCGCCTATAATACATACGAAGGATATGATGAAGTATATGCCTCTGGGGTTGACCTTCTCGGGCTTTTCAAACTTTGGGTAGGGGCGCGCATCCTCGTTCGGAGTGTATCCGGGGAGGTACACCTCGGTGTGACAAAGAGGACATCTCTTCTCACTCTCTGAGAGCTCGACGCCGCATTTTACACAGTACATATAAAATTCCTTTCAATTAAGCTTTTATCGTAATTGAATATAAATGTTAATAATGGTTGTCAAAAACAGAGCTTATTACCTGTCATTGCTCTCGACCTTGACGTGGATTCCGAAGTCGCGGAGCACTCTGTGAAGCTCCCTTTCCAGCCTCGGCTCCTTGATATTTCTTATGATGCTTAGGTTGAGAGTGTCACCGTAGGAGATCATGCTCGCGTTGTACGGAGCGGTGGACTGTACGGAGAGAACAAAGTCGAATCTGTCCACGTAATCCTCCATAGGTGAGGGGATCTTGACAAGTCCGAGATTGGAGAGTGACAGACTTGATTTTTTCTCACCGACAAGCATAAAGATAGTCTTCATCACGATGTTCTTTAAGAACAGGGGAGTGAGCTTAAGGATCATTCTCTCCTCGTCGTGCACGTTGGTGTAGATACGCGCGGACATATTCTTCTCGGTGATGTCGAGCGCCATTCTGTGATGCACGATCTTAGCGATCTCCTCGAGGGTATATTCGCCAAGCCTCGGGTCAACACCCGGGGTAACGTAGAGGGCAAAGTTACGGAGCGTTTTTGAGTTATAAATACGCCTCAGGTCAACGGGGATAAGCACCTTGACCTTCTTCATATTCTTAAGCTTTTTGACGTCCTCAAACTGCAGATTGATCGACGCCTTGATAAACACCGCCGCCATAAGAGCGGTCAAGGTCACTCCGTAGCTGTGCGCGAGCTCGAGCAGCTGCTTCGGCTTCATAATGAAGGTGGTAACGTGGCAGAAGCCGTCGGGCTCAACCTCACCCATTACGCGGTAGGAATCCGACTCGTTTCGGCTCTTGCCGACGGGCGCCTTGTTCTTCGGGAAGTCGTCCCTGAGCTCCTCCTCCTCGGGAGGATCAAGGCGGCTAAGGACACCGTTTTCGTTGGGTATTTTGAGTCCGTATTTTTGAGTCAGATACTCCGCGACGAGCGTCTTTAAGAAGATGAGACCGCCGTTGCCGTCTGTTAAGGCGTGGAAGAACTCCACGGCAATTCTCTTCTTATATATCAGTACGCGGAAGGCGCAGTGTCTTATGTCGTCAAGCGGCATTCTGACAAGAGGGTAGCTCTTCTCGTCCCGGACCTTCGGTGCGTGCGCTATCTCCTCAAGATAGTACCAGAATACACCTCGCTTCAGCTTCACCGCGATAGAGGGGAAGCGCCTTACAGTCACGTCGAGAGCAGACTGGAGCACCTCGCGGTCTACCTCCTCCTTGAGTGTTGCACTGAGGCGGTAGATGTTGTTCCACCTCGAGGTTGCCGCGGCAGGGTAGATCTTAGCAGAATTGTCAAGGTGCATCCACCTAAGCTTTCTTTCATTGTCTTTTGGTAAACATTTCTTGACAAAATTGTTGATTATAACATAATCCTCAGCATTACTCTTTAAGCAGTACAAAACGTAAGCGTGCCACATATCAGGTCTTGAGACGAGGGTTACGTCACAGCCTGAGGCAAAGAGCTTGTCGCGCATTGAGACCGCGTCGGACAAGAGCAGCTCGTCCTCACCGACAAAGATGAGTGAGGGAGGCATACCCTCAAGGTCGGCAAAAATGGGGGAAACAAAGGGGTTACGCTTTTTCTCAATATCGCCCCTTGCAGAGGCGGCAATTTTCTTTATCTTGGGTATTTCCTCGGGGGGATAAGCGCCGGTGTAGCAGTCTGCAAAGAATTCGAGCCTCTCCTTGGTTATCGAGGGGTCGGCCTCCTTGTTTGACGTGTAAGACTCGCCCGAGAGTGTCAGGTCGCACCAGGGTGATACCGCGATAATGCCCGCAGGCAGAGGCTTACCCTCCGCGCGGAGCTTAAGGCATAGGGCATAGGCAAGGCCGCCGCCCGCGCTCTCGCCGGCAATAATTATTTTTTCGGGCTCAAGGCCTCGCTCAATGGTTGCGCAGTAAGCCGCGTAAGCGTCGTCAAGCGCCGCAGGGTAGGGGTGCTCGGGTGCGAGTCTGTATTCAACGCTCAAGACCTTCATACCGCACTCCGCACAGAGCACCGAGGCAAAGCCCTTGGCGTATTCGCTCGTGCCGCATACGTATCCGCCGCCGTGCAGATAAATGATAAGACCGCCGCGCAGCTCGTCCCTCGGGACAACGAGGTGACCTTCGCGCCCGTCACTCGATTTATCGAGGACTACAACGTCGCGCCTTCTGGTAAAGTGCATAAGGCGGCCGACCTTGTCCTGCATATTTCTCGCAGACTCAAGTCCCGAGCCGTCTGTAATCGGCTTGGTCAGCTCAAGCTGAGAACGTAAAATTTTATCCGTTATATTCATAATTCACCGTTTCGTGGTTGTTCGGTTGGTACCGTATTTGCAAAAAAACATACTTTAACATTCATATCATACACTAAAAGCAAATGAATGTCAAGCCTAGGCAAGAGAGAATAAAACTAGTTCGTATTATTTTCTCTTGCCTAGTATTTTACCCGCTTTTTTCGGATTCTTCTTGACTAAGCGGCTTTTTTTGTTTACAATATAGAGGAAATAAACCCAAACCGGTGTACGAGGTAAAAATGGACATCCGTGACAGAGATAAGATGAAAAGGCTCGATAAGACCTTCGAGCTGAATTTCAGGCTGACAAGGCTTTACGCAAATTATCTTGAATATTATAATGAAGTAATCACGTCGGAAATGATGAATGCCCTCTGCGGTGACGGCGAGATAGACGAGAAGGACGGCCTTGTGGCAATCCTCTGCCAGATTTTCGGCCTCGACATCGACGGCTCAGCGGACGAGAGAGTGCTTATCAGGGATTATCTGACGCCCTCGGTGAGAATAATGGACCCCGAGAGATACAAAAATAATCCGTACTACAAGAATATAAAAATACCCGAGAAAAGGCTGGGAAGATGGGAGCTTAAGCGCGAGAAATATCCCGCCTACCGTGGAGTTATCGCCGCAGATATGATTTTTGGCGACCGCTTCCTTGAGATACCGCCTCTCGGATTCTTCAAAGAAGAATTCGAGTTTCCCGCAGTTTTGGAGGACGGCAACGAGTGGATGACGCTCACGCCCGTCGACCTCGACACCTCCGACGAAGCCATCGAGCGCGCTCACGGCAAGGTCGTTACCTTCGGACTCGGACTCGGCTACTACACCTATATGGTGTCAGAAAAGGAGAGCGTCGAGTCGATAACCGTCGTTGAGAAGAGCCCCGACGTAATTTCACTCTTCCGCGAGCATATTCTCCCGCAGTTTTCCCACCCCGAGAAGGTGAGGATAGTCGAGGCAGATGCCTTTGAATATGCGGAGCACGTTATGCCCACCGAGCATTTTGACGTCGCCTTCGTCGATACCTGGCGCGATGCCTCCGACGGCGCACCGATGTATGAGAGAATGAAGGCGCTTGAGCACCTCTCGAAGTGTACCGAGTTTATCTATTGGATAGAGAATTTCTTAGTCTCCCGTATCCGCGCCCTCCGCTACGCTGAAATATGCGCAAGACTCGATAAGGGCGAGGACATCACCTTTGACGAGGTCGTGGAGCATCTCACAAAGCCTTTGTGATCGCTCTCTTGAACAAACCCGACGAAGCTTACGGACCGTCGTGGACGCCGGTCCCTACAGTTTGTGCCTCGCACTCTACTTCGTGCTTCTCGGCGGGAGCAAGCCCCCGACCTACGTTTTCTCATCCTCGCCGAGCGAGGATATCATC
>CAZUQN010000057.1:0-10603 GCA_964622425.1 uncultured Ruminococcus sp. | reverse complement strand
CTATCTCTTCAACGGTATGCTCGATCAGGGATACTACCCCGACGGAATCTTTATGCCCGCTACCGAGGAGGGCTATATTGACGACATCAAGCTCACAAAGGCGCTCGGCTTCAATATGCTCAGAAAGCATATCAAGATAGAGCCGATGATTTTCTACTACCTGTGCGACAAGATGGGTGTTGCGGTCTTTCAGGATATGGTCAACAACGGTACCTACCACTTTATCCGAGACACCGCTCTACCCACGGTTTCTACCGTATATCTTCAGAGCCTCAACGATAAGAGATTCTCGAAGGATACTGAGGTGAGAGGAATCTTTGAGAATACGATGTACGGCACACTTGACCACCTCTACAACGCACCTTCGGTAGTCTATTACACCATCTTCAATGAGGGCTGGGGACAATTCTGCGCTGATGATATGTACGGCAAAATTAAGAACTTTGATTCCACGAGAATCGTTGACTCCACCTCGGGTTGGTTTAGAAGACGTAAGAGTGACGTTGATTCAAGACATATTTACTTCAGAGCCTTGAAGCCAAAGAAGCTTGACGGACGCCCATTGGTTATCTCGGAGTTTGGCGGCTACGCCCACGGCGTGGAGGGCCACACCTTTAGCGACGACGTCTACGGCTACCGTGTGATAAAGACACAGAAGGAATATGAGGACGCGGTATGTAAGCTCTACGAAACAGAGGTAAAGGACCTCATCGAGTCGGGCGCGTCAGCCTTCGTCTACACTCAGGTCTCGGATGTTGAGGACGAGATAAACGGCTTTGTCACCTATGACAGACAGGTCGTAAAGGTTGATGCAGGAAGACTCAAGAAAGTTAATTCAAAGCTCAAAAATATCAGCGAATTATAAATAATTATTTACATTTTTGCACTCTTTCGGTGTAAAATAGGACGGCGGTATATCGAACACGGTATATGCGCCGTTCTGTTTTTCTAAGGAAAGGCGACATGATGCGCGAGCACCCGCAAGCATGACTGAGGCGGTGAGGTCAGGGTTTGAGCCAATGTCAAGATCAAGATAAGCGGAGTGCTTCACCTCCTTGTATCGGCCGCTCATACCGAGCGCGTATATGCGTCCGCGGTGAGTCATTGAGCTGTGATACTTGTGCATTTCCTCCTCCGAGATAAAGTGCAGCTCAACCTCATAGCCTGCAAAATAATTTTCCATAGAGAGGACCTCACGAGTGATGAAGTCCTCTTTTCCCTTTTCCGCAACGATATAGCAAACGCGACGGTGTCGCTCGGCGCCCGATAAAGAATGAGATACGAGCGAGGCAAGTGTCAGGGCGTCCTCGCGTGGCACGGTGTATTGAATAGCGTGCTTGACACCGTCAATGCGTCTGAGCGCCTCGCTGTGACCTTGGCTGACGCCCCTGCCCCAGAATGTGTTTACGCTCGAATTCGGGAGAAATGACGAAAAATAAAGGCGCATAAGCGAGAGAAGTCCGGGGTCCCAGCCAAGAGCAATAACCGACGTTTTGCCCGAGGCTTTAGCGACGCTGTCAACTCGGCGTTTGTATTCATCTATCAAGCTGTGGTTGTCAAAGGCGTCGACGGTGTTAAAGTAAGCAGAAAGCTCGGGAGTCAGCCTCGGCAGGTCTGTCGAGCTTCCGTAGCAAAGAGCAAGCACGTCAATTTCGTCGGTGTGGTAGTAAAGGTCATCAAAGGAATAGACGGGAGCTCCGTCAGTCACAACCTCATCCTTATTTCGTCTTGTGTACACTCCTCTGATTTCCACATCGGGAGTATCCTCAGTAAGTCTTTCCAAGGCCTTGCCTAGATTTCCGTATCCTGCGATGCCAAGCCTCATACCCATCAGTTGAGATAGGCAATAGCAAGGTTGAGGTATCCCGCGAAGGTCACCCAAGCGATGTATGGGAGCATCAGAATACCCGCCCACTTGTTGATACGCCAAAATCTGACGGTGGTAATAACTATCAGGGCGAGAAGGACGCAAAGCCAGGCAAAGGCTATCTCAAACGCGCCAAGGCTAAAGAAAATTATCGACCAGAAGAAGTTAAAGCCAAGCTGAAGAAAATACGCCTTAAATGCCTTCTTTGTCGCTTCCTGCGACGAGGGAGTTTCAAGCGCGATATAAGACGCGACACCCATAAGGACGTAAAGCACAGTCCATACAACCGGAAACAGCCAGCCGGGCGGTGAGAGGGGCGGCTGCTCAAGAGAGGCAAAATCCTCCATACTGCCCATTGTTAAAAGCGCGGAAAGTCCGCCGACGGCAAGCGGTATCAGTATACATATGGCAAGAGTCTTGTAGTTTATCTTTTTGTTCATACTATTCCCTTCCTTTCTTACTAATTATTATTCCCGAGTCTTGATTGTTATGCAAAAAAGAGCAGACCACAGTGTGATGTTCTTAGCGGAGAATTTGAAAATCTCACTAAGTGAAATCTCACTAAGTGCGAGCATCGCATTTGACTAGTCAAATACAAAATGGACTAAGCCCAAACCCGTATAACGACAGAAAGAGCAAACACGCAAGATAAAGCTTGTATGTCTGCTCTTTTTTCTGTTTGTTTAGTTTAGAGTTATGAGGTTCGCTTCGCTCACCGTTATGAGCTTGCACGGCAAGCGTTATGATATGATTGCCTTTGTAACCTAAAACTTGGCGAAGCCAATCATAACAATGCGAAGCATTTCATAACTCATAACTTGCCCGCAGGGCAATCATAGTTGTAGCGTGAATACTCCGTTGAGAGTATCACGCTACGCGGTCTACTCTTTTTTCTTGAAGATTATTCTTTTGTAGTTTTTCTAGGTTGTCAGATAATAGTAGAGAAAATTTTGAGTGAGAAGAGTCGTTCTTTTGGACAGATAATCAAGCGAAAGCGTATCGGGGAGAAATGCTCACCAGGACGCTCGCGCAGATTACTCCGCGGCCCCTCACACGTCGGTGTGAGCAAGTACGAAGTACAAGAGCGGTAACGCTCGGGGCCGCATAGGAGTAAGCAATAGAAACCTATTGCGAGCCTTTGCTGAAACGAAGGTTATCGCCAAAATGTAATTTTCGAGTGGAAAGCGTTGTTCTTTGACCCGAAGTCGTAGTTACCTACGACGAGCCTTGGTCAAAAACGGCGGTTTACACCGAAAATTTTACCAGTAAAGCTCCCAATCGGGGTCGAGCATACGATGGAGTGCTTCCATAAAGAAGTAGTCACCCCAGATGTTGTGCTCGTCGATGCCGATGCCCTGAGGAAGAGCGTAGGTCTGATTGAGGAGAATACCGTTGGACTTCTCGTCGTGCTCGGGAAGATGACGGTCGATAAGAACGTCCATCATTCTGTTGATAGCGTTAACGTAGATCTCACGAAGGGGATCGGACTCGTCCATATGCTTGATACCCTCGAGCATACCGCACATAGCGATAGCGTTGGTGGAGGTGTCTCTCGGCTGATCTGCGCCGTCGTTGTAGCAAAGATCCCAATATGCAACGTAGTCGGAGGGGAGATTGTTAAGAAGATAGTTGGTGGTAGCCTTGAATATCTTCATAGCCTTCTCGTCCTTCTTGTAGATATAAGTAAGGAGAGGACCGTAGATGCCCCAAGCCTGACCTCTGCCCCAAGCGGAGTCATCATATGCGCCCTGGTGAGTGCAGCCTCTTACAGGGAGACCAGTCTCGGGATCGAAGTAATAGGTGTGGTAGGTGCTCGCGTCAGCGCGGCATACGTTGTCAACAGTGGAGTTGAAGTGCTTGAACGCCTTAACAGCGTAGGACTCGTCACCAGTAACCTCAGCGGTCCAGTAAAGGAGCGGAATATTAAGGAGGCAGTCTACGATAAGGCGGTAGTCCTTAGGATCGGAAACGTTGCCCCAAGCCTGAATGAACTCGCCCTTCTCCTGATATCTGGAGAGAAGATGGTCAGCGGCCATAATAGCGGCAGCCTTGCCCTCCTCGTTGCCTGCGAGCTTGTATGCAGCTACGCAAGAGGGAGTGAAGAGGAAGCCCATATCGTGGTGGTTAACGCCGATCTTCTCGGTAATTCTCTTGGTATAGCTGGGAATATGAGAAAGCGCAACCTCCTTATACTTCTCGTTGCCGGTGAGCTCGTATGCGTGCCAGAGGATACCGGTCCAGAAGCCGTTACCCCAGCCTGCTACGTTCTCCATAGTGCCGTAAACGTTGCCCTTGCTGAACTCCATCGGGAAGATGGGGCTAAAATCGTTTATACCCTTGTCTATCTGCTTAAGGCAAACCTCAAGAGCGTGCTCAAGCTTCTCACGGGATACGCGGAAGTGGGAATATTTATCGGGATTGTTTATTGCGGGAATGTTAGGAAGCATAGTATTTCTCCTTTAAATATTTTTACAAGGTAATTGTAGCATAGGCAAAATTAAAAGTCAACCGAAGGCGAGGCTTTTTCCCTTTTTTGTGAATAATGCCATTTTTTATTGGCAATAATGCATTAAGAAAGGAGTATAAAGCTATGAAAAAAACAACCGATTTTTTACTTACCGTTATTATGATTTTAGGTATTACCCTTATCTTTGCCGCTATGCCCACAGAAAAGGAGGTCGCTATCTACGAGGATACACTGAGGCTACATATTCTCGCAAACTCCGACTCGGAGAATGACCAGAGATTAAAGTACGAGATACGTGACAAGCTGCTTTCAAAATACGGAGAGCTGCTAAAGTGTGAGACAAGCTCCGATGATGCAAGAGTCAGGGCTGAGGAGCTAGAGAGGGATATAGAGCGTGACGTTGAAAAATGGATTCTCGAGAGCGGACACGACTACGGGTGTGAGATAGACATCGGCACGGAGTGGTATGACACACGCGAGTATGAGGACTTTACCCTGCCTAAGGGATACTACACTTCCCTAAGAGTTATGCTCGGAGAAGCGGAGGGGAAAAACTGGTGGTGCGTGATGTATCCCCCGCTCTGCCTGGATATAGCGAGTGAGGACGCGTCAGGTGACGAGGCGGTGGGAGGCTACACCGAGGAAGAATACGCCCTGATAACTAAAGACGGATACAACGTAAAATTCAAGATACTCGAGGTTTTATCCGAGGCGTTTTCCAAAAAAGGTTGATTTTGCTTTTTTTATGTGTTAGAATATAGTAAAATTCCTTTTTGGAGATACTGATGGCAGATAAAAAGACAGATTCAAGAATAATCGCCGACAACAGAAAAGCAAGGCACGATTATTTTGTTATAGAAACATATGAGGCGGGCATCGAGCTCTTTGGCACAGAGGTAAAATCTCTGCGCGCGGGCGGATGCAACCTCAAGGACTCATACTGCGAGATAGATGAGGGCGAGATGTTTGCGCTCGGTGTGCACATAAGCCCCTACGAGCAAGGAAATATCTTTAACCGCGAGCCGCTGAGACCTAAGAAGCTCCTCTTACACAAGGCGGAGATAATGAAGCTCACAGGACTCGTTGCACGAGAGGGATACACCCTCGTCCCGCTCTCGCTCTACTTCAAGGGCTCGAGAGTGAAGATGGCGGTAGGACTCTGCAAGGGTAAGAAAAACTATGACAAGCGCGAGGATATCGCAAGACGCGATGCAGACAGAGATATCGAAAGAGCGATGAAGGAGAGATACTAATGCGGGCAAAGCCCGTAATGAATTGCCCTCCGGGCATAAATTGGCATACGCCATGAATTGAGCTACGCTCATGAATTGCGTTTTCACGCATTGTCAGGCAATTCAAATCATGGAGCGTATAACGCGAGAAATCATGAAGCCAAAGGCTTCAATTCATGATGCACCGCATCAATTCATCTTAAACTTGAACATTTAAAAATGCACTTATGGCTTACAATCGGAGCTTCATAAGTGCGTTTTTTTCATTAAATGCTTCCAGTTATGTGTTAAATAAGGGAGGTATTGACAGAGGACGGCAAAGTTTGGTAGAATATATGTGTAGATATTTTTACCCTTAGTGTAACCTTTTGCCCGTTTTGCCTGTCATATAGGATGAAGGCAGGTTAAAACCAATTGCAATGAAACAGAGGTGATAGTATGAGTAATGAAAAAGTGAGTGGGCTTAACATAAGCCGAGCAAAAAAAGAAAGAACGGATAAAAAGAGATATAAGCTACCCGTATGTGTCACTCTGATAATCATCATTGTCGCGCTGTCCGTATACCTGTTCTTCCCGTTTGGGCAAATGAATCTCAGCGTCTACGAGCATTCTTCCTCGGAATATTATCCCGCAATAAAGGAAATATCCGATCTGGAATTTACTCCATCACCTTTCATCAACAAATTCCACGAGCTTTACGCCGCGGTGGAAGCCGGAATAAGAGATATGCTGAATCTGCCGGAAAGGATAATTGTAGAGAAGGTAAAATATAGAGACTCGCACGGTAATTATGACTCAAGCTCGGATCTAATAGCAGATGGAGAATCCGTTAAGTACGGGAATTCTATCCAAAAAACCGACACACATGTATTTTGCTTGATTGATACGACACTTAAAATCTACGAATTGTATAACGGGAACTCTACCCCTCTAGAGGAAATTAACATCAGTACTCTCGGATTCAAAAGCGCTTGGGACGTTGATATGTATCTTTCGGAGGATGAAAAAGAGCTTATCATACTTGGCAACGATCGCGACAACGCGCTTATTGTCACACTCGACATAAGTGCGCCCGGGTCGGTAAAAAAATCAAGGAGCGTGAAGCTGTTTGGAAAATACGTCTCTTCCGCAATAGTCAACGGTAAGCTGATAGTATCAAGCAGATACTCCGGCTATTCTTTCTCGGATTTTGATGATCCAAAGGCATTTGTCCCTTACGTAAAATACGGTGATGAGATAACGTATATACACAGTGACGACATAATCGTGCCGGATGGTATAACCACCAGCTCCTATTACATCATATCCGTGCTTGACGAAAACACAAATATAATCGATAATAAGGCTCTGCTCGGATTTAACGGTGCAAAATACGTAACAGGTGAGAATATATATCTGATGCGCGGTTACGACGAGAGGGAGTTTTTCCCCTTCTCGACAAAGGCTTATGAAAGAAGCTCAAAAACCGATATAATCAGGCTATCATACGGTAATGCCATTAATTACGAGGATACATACACTGTCTCCGGAGATATCAACGACAGATCCTACGTCAACGAAACCGACGGACTCTTGAGAGTGATCACTGAAAACGCATCTTCTTACGTAATACCGAACGGAAAGGGCGTATCTAAGAAAACCGCGGAGAAAATCAAGTACGGTAAAACGAACAAGATCAGTCTGTACGTTTTTGACACCGAGAGCGATGACGAGCGCGTACGTCTTGAGGATTTTATTGCGGACGGAACGAATATCTCATCTGTATTGTATACCGAAGATAGTGCATATCTCTATACCTCAGAGGACTCTGTACTTCTGCTCGATCTGTCCTTTTACGATAAAGTAACATATACGCCCATTAGCGGTGCGGCAGACGAATCCGGAACAATTATCAGCCTTGGGGACGGTCTTTCAATTGAAATTAACAAGGACGGCCAGCATATTATAATCAACCTCGTAAAAACGGTTGACGGTCAAAAAACCACTCTTAGCGAGCTTACGTACAAGGCAAATGGCATTTTCAAAAAATCCTTCTTGGTGGATGAGGAAGAAAAAATCTTTGGCTTTGCGCTGGATGATTATGGCTCGGAACAGGTTTACTCAACGACAGATACGTATTTCGTACTCTCATATAAAGGAGATGCGTTATCCAAGATAAGCAGCTTGGCGGTCGATACGAAGAAAATAGGCGCAGTGTCCTTCAGACAAGGTGACTATCTGTACGTTATAGGCTATGATGAGATTTACAGTATAAAAATATCACAGTAAAACGTAATACTATTATTTGCAAACGCCCGATAGGTCTAAGAGACAACCGGGCGTTTTTTTCTGTCTTGACAAGGCTTACAATGTTTGGTAAAATAATTTTGGAGAAATTTTCATTTTAGTGTAACCTTTTCCCTTTTCAACTTGTCATATAGGATGAAGGCAGGTCGAATTCGACTAACCAATGACCGAGGTGATGATATGGACGACAACAGAATAATCGACCTCTATTTCACGCGTGACGAGCGCGCTATCGAAATGACTGACGCGAAGTACGGCAAGCTTCTTAATCACGTAGCGTACACGATACTGCACTCAGAGCCCGACTCCGAGGAATGCGTCAACGACACGTATATGAAGGCGTGGGGCGCAATGCCGCCCGAGAGACCGAATCTGCTCTCGGCATTCCTCTGTAAGATAACGAGGAATCTATCCATAAACCGTTATCTGCAGAATAAAGCAAGAGGACGAATGATGACGACCGA
The DNA here is from genome assembly GCA_964622425.1 of uncultured Ruminococcus sp. Taxonomy (GTDB): domain Bacteria; phylum Bacillota; class Clostridia; order Oscillospirales; family CAG-272; genus UBA1740. Next base: position 2,287 of record CAZUQN010000057.1, on the reverse strand, counting down.
GCGTGTCTTTGAGGAGATTGCGGAATGTGTGCCCGATGGTGCAGGCCCGCTTTCAGAGGACATAGCGCTCAGAGATGCCATCAACGGCTTTCTCGAGTCGATGACGATAGTGTCAAGAAAGATCTTTGTCAAAAGGTATTTCTATATGATGACGGTCAAGGAAATATCCGTGGATATGAGAACTTCGGTCAGCAACGTTAAGGTAAGCCTTATGAGATCGAGAGAAAAATTCAAGGCCTATCTTGAGAAAGCAGGTATAAGCATATGAAAAACAAAAGGTTACTCCAGTCGCTTGGCTTTATTGACGAAAAATACGTAAAGGAGGCAGAGCCTAAAATGAAAGCATCTTCTATTTCTCCAATGAAGATATTCGGACGTGTCGCGTGTCTTGTGCTAGTCGTCGCGCTCAGTCTGTATCTCTTTATCCCCTTCAGCACCGAGGGACCCAATCTCACGGCTTACATGGATTCCGAGTACTTCCCTCTTATCGAGACTATCGCGGATTACAGATATCAGCCCAGCCGCTATAAGAACAACTTCGAGGTCCTTACCGCGGGAATGAGTAATCTCCTTGGCAATCTCCTTGGCGGACTCGCGAAGGGTGACTCAGCTCCGGGCTTTGCCGCCGATAATGGATCTGCTCCCGAATCAAACGCGCCCGACGGCAGCGGCAGTAACGGAAGTTACGTCGAGGTAACGGATAATCAGGTAGCGGGCGTCGTTGAGGCGGATATAATCAAGAGAACGGATAGGTATATCTTCCGTCTCGGTCAGGGTACTCTCAATGTATACTCAATAGCAAAGGAAGAAACTAAGAGAGTCGCGGATATCAGCATACCTAAAATGTCGGACGAATATAACTCATACAAGTACAGCACTAACGCAGAGATGTATCTCTCGGAGGACGGAAATACACTTACAATAATCAAGTGGTACAACGACTCAAGTTATAATTCTAAGGTCGGAATTCTCTCGCTCGACGTAAGCAACGTTGAGGATATAAAAGTAAAAGGTGAGGTGTCTATCGACGGCTCATACTCCTCCTCGAGAATGGTCGATGGAAAGCTGCTTCTTATCAGCGAATATTACTTCAACTCCTCGAAGGTTGAGTATGACAAGCCCGAGACGTACGTTCCCACCGTGACTAAAAACGGTGAGAAGGATTGCATCAGATTTGAGGACATTATCTTCCCCGAAACGATCGGAAACACACGATACAGCGTGGTCGCTCTCCTTGACGAGGATAATCTCGACGTGCTCGGAGCAAGCGCTCTGCTCAACTTTAACGGCGCAATTTACGTTTCCGAGAATAACGTTTACGTTGCGCGTCAGTACACCGAGACGGTTGATCTTTCCGAGGAAAGCCACGGATATTATTCGATTAGAAAGAGCGATATCGCGGTGCTCAACTACTCCGGCGAGGCTCTTATAAACAAGGGAATTCTCACCGTCGACGGGTCTATCAAGGATCAGTACAGTATGGATGAAAAGGACGGTTATCTCAGAGTTGTTTCTTCCACCAACGACTACGGATACTCTCCCGATATTGACGAAAACGAATATATCGCTTCCATCATTGGTGAAAAGAACGAGAGTGTGAGCCTCACGGTATTCAAGCTTGACGGATGCGAGAAGATAGCTGAGGTCAAGGACTTTGCGCCCGAGGGAGAAGAAGCTGTTTCGGTACGCTTTGACGGTGATAACGCATACGTCTGCACGGCGGTTGTCGTTACCTTCACCGACCCTGTATACTTCTTCGATCTCTCGGATTACGCAAATATCACCTACACCGACACGGGCGTTATCGAAGGCTTCTCCACCTCGCTTATCCAGCTTGGCGACGGCTTCTTGCTCGGAATAGGTGAGGAGAATTGGCAGTACAACAAGATTGAGGTGTACGAAGAAGGAGAGGGTGACGTGGTAAGCGTTGATAAATACTTCTTCGAGGGTGAATACTCCACAGAGTATAAGTCCTACCTTGTAAATCGCGAGATGGATATGTTCGGCTTTGGCGTTACCTACTTCTACGACGAGGAGACCGGTGATTATGGGCATATGTATATTCTGCTCGCATTCAACGGCTACGAGCTTGTTGAGGTTGCAAAGGTTAAGATGGAGTCCTACGATGCATCAAGATTCAGAGCTGTTCTTATCGAGGATTATCTCTATATTACAGATGATACACAGATAAAGGTTGTATCCTTAATTAACGAATAAATAATAGAAAACGAAGGGGCTGATTCATTTAGGCGTAATCGAAAAAGAGTCGATAAGCCAATAAAAACAA
>CAZUQN010000056.1:0-10693 GCA_964622425.1 uncultured Ruminococcus sp. | reverse complement strand
TCGAGAACGATCCCTTCGCTAAGCTCGACACCACCGGTGTTGGTAAGCTTATGAACATGGCAGTTACCCTTGGCAGACCCGCTAACGAGCATCTCCACGTTGGTATCTGCGGTGAGCACGGCGGCGATCCCACATCCGTAGAGTTCTGCCACCAGATCGGCCTTGACTACGTTTCTTGCTCTCCCTTCAGAGTTCCGATCGCAAGACTCGCAGCAGCTCAGGCAGCTCTTAAGGGCTAATTAGTGATTAGTTGTTAGTGATTAGTTATTAGTGACTGATAATTGATAACTCTATATATAAAACGCGTCCTCGCAAGAGGGCGCGTTTTTTTGCACTTCCCTTTTGGGATGGGCATGTTCATTGCGGTTAAACCTCACTTCTCTACCTCTACGCCGCGCAAATTGGGATAAATGACTATTATAGTTAGCATATAGTATATTTTAACCCCTCGGCATTGCTTCGGGTTTAAAGGATAGCAAAAAGCCGATGCGGAGATAAGTCCGTATCGGCTTCTTTTATTGTGCAACCGTCTTGAGCGGTGAGTAAGTGTGTATCCCAGGTAACCCCAAAGTGATATGTTGATGATGAATTACGGCTTAAGCAATTGGTATTCCCCCGCCTTAATGATTCTTGCAAGCTCACTCTCGTCCCTTATTCTCACGTCGGTCTCGATGCCGCCGAAGGGTACGTTACCCGGATCGTGGGTATCGCCGCCTGAGGCGAGAATAAGTGAGGGATGTTCCTTAGCAAATTCCTCGGCTCTGTCGTTGAGCTCGGGGTTGTGCGCGTGGTTATAGACCTCGATGCCGTCGATACACTCGAAGGGCAAGGGGTGGCCTCCGTTTCTGTAAGGGTGAGCCTGTATGATGAGCGCGCCGCAGCTATGCAGGGTGCGATACCATGTTTCAGCGCTGTACTCGAGCAGCTCGGGGTGCTCATAGAGCATCTCGGGGGTGATGCCATAGCAGAGGATCTCACAAGGGCCGCCGATGCCCTCCTCAAGTCCGAAGAGTATATCGAGGCCGTACTTCTCTCCCTCTCTCTTGCACTCGATGTAATCTCTCTCGTAGGCGGCTACGAAGTCATCCCATGAGAGCCCGCGGTCAACTCCCGTGTTGCCGTGGTAGAAGTGATTAGTCAAAACACAGCCTGCATATCCGCCCTCGTAAAGCGCCTTCGCAAGCTCTGCCGGTGTTGTTCTTGCGCACTTGCTGGTAGGTGATGTGTGTGTATGTAACTGATACTTATATTTCATATGCCGCCTCCGTTCCTTTTTATATAATTATAACCTACCTTACGGAGCTTGTCAACTTCGATCTTCTCATTTTCTGCCCATAAGATAGGTATGATGCCTCGGGACTTGCATTTTTATTATCGCCGTGATATAATTTAGATACTAAACGCAAAAATACCCCTCGACGGGGGCCAAAGGGAAAGCGAGGCAATTACATGGCAGACGTCAGAATAGGCGTAATAAACTGGGACTGCGCCCTGCCCGAGGATACATATTTCGGCTACCATCAGACAAGGACGCTGAGCCCGAGAAAATACAGATCTCAAACTCCGTATTACGCGGATATTCTCGGTGAGGACAGGATAACCTACCACTACAAAAGCGCGGAGGAATACGATCGCGAGCTCGACTACGCCATAGCGGCGGGAATAGACTATTTCGCCTACGTTTTCTACCCCGATGAGGGCTCGAGGAGCCATGTATGTAACGGCCCCTGCGACTGCAGTCACAAGGTCCACGAGCTGAACTTTGCAAGGCTTATGCACGAGAGGAGCGCCAAGAGGGACAAGATCAGCATCGCCGCCATTGTGGCAAAGCACCCCTTCGCCCCCTCGGATATATCCCGCCTTGTCGCTTTGATGGGCGAGTCTTACTATGAGAGGATAGGTGAAAGGCCGCTTGTCTACCTCTTCCAGGATATAAACGAGCCTCTCTTAGACAAGAAACGCGAGGAGTGTGACAAACAGTCTATCCCCCGCCCATACTTCTCGGCTATGATGAACGAGCTGTCCGAGGATCTCAACTACTCCGCCGTTGATTCGCTCTCAGCATACGCGTGCGGAAAGTGCGGGATCACGACATACGGCGAGCTGTGCGACGATCTTCTCCTCGGCAACGAAGCGCGTCTTTCCAAGGGGCGCGGGCTTATCCCCTTATTCACCACAGGTTGGGATCCATCGCCACGCATAGATATTCCCTCCCCTTGGGTAAAGTATGAGGATCTTTCTTATGCGAGGGCGGCAAGCTCCGAGGAGCTGCTTACTGGCGCTGAGCGCCTTGCGGACTGGATAGAGAAAAAGGCGTCCGATGCCTTTGTCGGTCATATCATCACCTTTGCGTGGAACGAGTTTGAGGAGGGCGGCTGGATATGTCCGACCTATAACCCCGACCTCAGCATTAATACCGAGCGAGTCGAGACCTTTGCCGTGATCTCACGCTACTTCAAAGAAAGGCTTAATAAGGAGAAAAAATGAAGAAGCTATTATCAATTCTACTAATATTATCTACCCTTTTTGCAATTGCATCCTGCAAGAGGCAGGTGCCTCCCGAGCCGCTTCCCCACATTCTCAACGGAGCGGACATATCCGAGTACGTGATCATTTACGACGAGGACGGCCCCGACTATAACAAGCGCGCGGCGGAGTATATAAGAGATACCGTAAAAGACGCAAACCACGTAACGCTCGAGATCAAGGACGACGGAGAGGCGGAATCCGCTCGCGAGATCGTAGTTGGCGAGACCGCAAGAGATATATCAGACAGACTTGACGCCGAGACTGAGGGATTTGAGTTTGCTATCCTCTCGGAGGGCGAGAAGATCGCGCTTGAGGGCGACTACTTTGTTATCGCCGCGGCGGCATACTATTTCACCGAGACCTATATCCTCTCGGATACTGACGAGGTGACTGTCCCCGAGGGGGTGAGCGTTCACGAGCCCATCACAAAAGAGGCAAACAACCTCATTATGCTTATCGGCGACGGTATGGGCGTATACCAGACCAAGCTCCATGACTACCTCGAGGACACCTCTGATTACAGTGACGGAGAGGAGCTCTTCTACGGCTATATGTTCCCCTACCACGGCTTCTCAAGGACCGCATCACTCTCGGGTGTGACCGACAGCGCGGCGGGAGGCACAGCCCTTGCAACCGGCTACAAGACCTACAATGACTACGTCGGTCTTGACAAGGACGGAAACGAGGTTAAGTCACTCACAGAGCTCGCGGCAGAGCTTGGCATGGCCACAGCGGTAATGTCCACCGAGAACAACACGGGAGCAACTCCCTCGACCTTCTCGTCACACACGCTGAGCCGAGACAACAACCTTGAGATACTCGAGGATCAGGCAGCTCTCACTACGAACTACGGCACAGTCATCGACTGCGGATACGACTACTATAACGCAAGATATATGAAGGTCATCGAGAATCATATCACCGACACTCTCACAAAGCTCGATGCCGACGAGGACGGCTTCTTCCTTATGTACGAGGAGGCTCACATCGACAAGAAGTGCCATAAGAATGAGATGGAAAATACCTTCCTCGCCCTCATTCGCTTCAATCAGGCCATCGCACGCTTTATGGAGTATGCCTTCTATCACCCCGACACCGCAGTGCTTATCACAGCCGACCACGAGACGGGCGGTCTCAGGCCCGATGAGAGCGGCAATCTCGTCTACTCCACCACTAACCACACGCTTGACGACGTCCCCGTATTCGCGTGGGGACAGGGCCTTGAGAGCCTTGACGGTAAGACCGTCGAGAACATCGAGATAGCCAAACTCTTCGCACATCTCTTAGGCAACGATAACTTCGGAGATCAGTCAAACGACTGGTATGATGAAATATACGGCGAAAGCGCAGAGTAAGCAAAAAGGACACGTTATAATCCATTTTTGTAAAGTTTATTTTTCAAATATTAACAAATAAAGAGCGAGCACAAAAAACACGTGTTCGCTCTTTTTACATATTTAGTATAGATTAGTAGGTTATAAGTTATGAGCGTGCTATCGCACTCGTTATGAGGCTCGCTTTCGCTCACCGCTATAAATTTGGCTTTGCCAAATGTTATAATATGATCGCCCGATGAACTTTAACTTGCCGATAGGCAATCATAACTTGGCGAAGCCAATCATAACTCATAACTTGCCCTTGGGCAATCATAGTTGCGTGCGAGCGCCCTCACACGCACCACTTATCGACAGACACATCGTAATTTGCAATCGGGGTGTTATCTGTCGGGCGGGTATTGATCTTAGCGGTAACGGTTACGTCGCCGTCAGTCTTGAGCTCGCAATAGAGGCGGTAGTATCCCTCATTCTTGTTCTGCGGAGGAACCTCGGGAGAGGTGGGCAGAGGCAAAGCGCGCTCGGAGCCGACGGTTATCGGACAGCTTGCTGTGAACTCGACGGTGATGTATTTCTCGGAATCATTCTTATCTCTGAGGGTTGCCTTATTGCCCTCGATCTCGATCTCAGCGTCGGTGGTCATATGCCATCTGAGCAAGGACTCGCGGTTAAGCTTCACCTCATCGCGCACGACGAGAGAGGATCGGCCGTCGGTAAAGAGATAGCCGCGGCGGGCCGAGTCAACTCCGCGCTCCTTGCCGTAGAGGTCGGTCATATTGATAACCGTCTTTACCCTATCCTCGGTGACGGTAAACTCGGTAACGTCGGCGCGAGAGCCGAGGACGTATCCCGGAGAGCGGTCGGGGTTAATTATGAGTGTGTTGTGCGACTCCGCGCGCAGGCGGTAGACGTCCCAATGATTGTACTTGTAGTAGAGGTTGTAGTTATCCTGACCGAGGTCGTGCGCCCAGCGGCGGCCCTGTGAGTCAAGGACGAAGCTGCCCGCGTCGAGGTGCGAGTGCGCATAGACGGTGTTACCCGCCTTGATGCCGACGAAGGTCTGACCGTCGCGGTAAGCGTCACGCATCGCCATGATCTCCTCCTCGGGATAGCGGACTACGGTGGGAGCTCCTCCGTCGCCCTCCTCCTCTTTGACGTTGTACCAGAGGATAGCCTCGGAAATCTGCCCTACCGCGGGATCGCGGAAGTTGCGCGATGCAACGCTCTCCTTACGTCCCGCAAGGCCAAAGTGATCGAAGATCCAGAACATACCGGAAATAGCGAGAAGGCTTCGCTGACTGTCGGCAAAGTTGAATGCCGCAAAGTCGGACTGAAGAAGTATAATGAAGTCTGCGAGCTTGTCAAAGCCCTGAGCCTTGTCAAGACCGTAAAGCTTGCCGAGCGAGGACTTCAAGGCAGCGAAAATACGCACAGTATAGTTGATAGCGGTCTCAGCGTAATAGGGGCCCTCGTAATAAGCTCCGTCGGGCGCAAACTTATCCATAAAGCACTCGACAACGCGGATAATATCCGAGCCAACCTTGGAGGCTATTTCGGGGTAAACGTCCATAAACGCCATCACGGTAGCGATAACTCCCGCGTTGGAGAAAACGTTATGATTGTTGGACATCAGGACGGTTGTGTAGGCGGTATTGGGATCCTCGATAGCGCGGTTGACGGTATAGAAAAGATTCTCGTAAGCGCCCTTCTCCATTATAACTCTCTGCTCGTCGCTCATCACGTCATAGAACCAGTCGTAAGCGATTGCGTAGCCGTAAGCGAGAGTTCCTACGTCGATATGGTGCGAGGGATTCCAGTCGGGCATTTTTGCCACCGCTTCAAGATGAGGCCAAGCGTAGTCGAAGTACTTTTTATCACCCGTGAGCTTATAGGCAAGGGCAAAGGCGAGCGAGTAGCGCTGAAGGTCCCAGGATACAAAGAGGAGTCTTACTCCGTCTCTGAGCTCGTACCTAAGAGTCGGCTTATCCTTGAGCTCCTCACACCACTGAATGAGTCTGTCAAACCAGCGCTTCTTGTGAGGATTTGTCTTGATTTCCTCCCTGAGTCTCTTAAAATCATCCTCGGTACAGACCACTCTCGGATGAACTCCCGCGAGGGGAGATTTTTTGTAATCCTCAAAAAGCTTCTCTTTTGTAGGACGGAAGAAGAATAGAAAATCATTGAGTTTTTGTAAATCTTTCTTGTCATTTGGCGGTGTAAATGCTCCGTCAGAGAGAATTACCATTCCATAATGTACCGTGGTGTTATCGTAATAAAGGCTCTTTCCTATCACGGCCGCAAGCTCTCTGATATCGACGTAGTAGTCTCCCTCGTGCTCGGTAGAGATAACACCCGCAAGGCAGGCTCTCTCGTCCTCTGTGAGGACCGATGCGACGTCGCGAAGGCATACCATCATCGCCTCGCCGTCGTAGTAAGGCATAGCCGAGGGCTCCGTTTTTTTACCGTCTCTGTAAACAACGCCAGAGCGCATATGGACGGCAATTGCTCCATCAAGCAAAGCCTTGTCATCGTCCTCCCTCGGCAGATAATTCTTGTCGGTGAGGACTATCCTTTTCTCTCTCTTGTAGTAGTCGTTATTCTCGTCGTAAACGACCGCGCCGGGAACGTTAGCGGCGGTGGAATGAGCCTTAAGATCAAGGAGCTCAAGCTCTGCTCCCTCCTCCGAGGAGAAGTTAAAATAGAAGTCCGAGAGCTTGTCGCAGTTAATGGGAATACCGGTCGGAGCGTAGTATCCCGCGACCTTCATCTCACCGTCTACGTATATATCAAAGCGCCTTGCTTCTACGTGATAAAGAATGGAGAAATCCACTCTTTCCTTTGGAAGATCGGCCACCCTTTCCTTTGTGTATCTGGTGTACACACCGTCGGGCTTAAAGTCAAGAATATATGCGGGAGTGCCGCCGCCCTCAAGGCAGATCTCGCCTGAAAACGCGCCCGTCGACTTAAGGCCGAAGGACACTATATAGTCACCGAGGATAAACGCCTCGTATTTAAGTTTCTTTTCTTCACCGGAAAGCGTAAGCGCTTCTCTACTCGTCAGCTCGTACGATTTGATCTCGTGGTACATAAGAGTCTCCTTTTTTTGATTATACTGTGCTTTCTTAATGCAGATATATCAAACTCATTCTACCACAGTTTTCACGCGTTTTCAATAAGATAAGCAAAAAATTAAAGAGTTTTTTTGCCGAGGTGTAAAAGAGGCGGTCTCACACCTTTTTACATACCTTACCTGCAAAGTATAGTATGTTATACTTTTTCGTTTTCGGGCGGTAACAGGTGAAGTTTTCGCTGATACGAAAGTGAAGTTGCTCTGCGAACCCTAAAAGCTCGACTTCGCTCGCTTCGGGGAACTCCGTACGCAGTGAAGTTTGGGCTATCGCCCAAGTGAAGTTAAGTTTGCCCACTTTGCCAAAGGCAAAACTTCACTATCCGCAGGATAACTTCACTTGCAAAGCAAACTTCACTTGCACCTTGGGGCAAACTTAGTTGGGCGACCTGCGATAAAGCAGGTCGCCCATATACCGAATTTTTGGTACAATCACGTTCTTTTTCTTTGTTTTTTACGGTTTTCCGGGCTCTGTACGGTCGGGATGCGCGGGATCTAGCTTAATGCGCTCGAGCAGGTACATCACGACGAGATAGATAAACAGACTGTTGATTATATAGACCTCGCTGACCGCTGACGCGCCGACGTAGGAGTTAGAATCAACTACTCGCGAGATGAAGAAGGCAGATGAGAAGATCACAAAGCTCATAAGGCCTATGCCGATAAAGCCGAGGAATCTGTCGTGCCTGCGAAGCATTATGGAATATACAAGCAGACCGATGCCGTAGAGGACCCACGCAATAATAGTAAGGTAATCGTGCACGTAGTTGAAGAAGTTGACAAAATCCGTGCCGCTCTTTGCGGGGAAGGCAATGCACCCGAGAAAAACGAGTATAATGTTGAGCGTCTGGCAGGCAACGTATATTTTCTTTGTGCGGTCGGTAAGCGGACCAACCTTAACCATGCGGTAGGTTATCCAGATTATCGAGCCCATGACGGCAAGCGCCCAGATGAAGGTGGCAAACCATCTGCCGTGTATCCACGCGATGCGCGAGATCGAGGTGTATAAAGGACTCTCCTCACTCAGCGTTATAAGTATAAAGGAGAGTATGGGGACTACTATAAGCCCGAGAATAACTACAAAACGGTCGGTGTATAAAAGTCTTTTTATTCTGTCCTTCATTTTCTTTACTCCCGTAGGTTATCATATATGCGAGGAATATCTTAACACAATATTGATTGTAAATTGTTTCCTAATTGTTTATTAATTGTTAAATTTTAAATTCCGCTTTATTTTTATTTTTACCAAACCTATTGCATTTCATAATCCGGTGTGCTAGAATAGAAGCAAAATAAACAGAGTAGACGATCACGCGTTTAAGTGCGCCGCGGACGGGGAGTTGCCGCGACGACGAAATTATTTCTTAACTTTTTTTGAGGATTGTTCGACGTTCTTCGCGTGGAAGCCGTAGTAACCTACGGCGACGACAAAGGGAAAACGATCGGAGAATACCAAAAAAAGTTAAGAAATGTGCGGTGTGGTCTTCGCATCCCGCTGATTAGCAAATTGAAAGTTGAAAATGGAAAGTTGAAAGTGAAGAAGATATACCGTCTCTTCACTCCTATTTTACATTCTTATTCTGTGCCTTCAATGCGGGGATCTCTGCTTTGGAGGTGTTTTTTATTATGAAAGGAAGAGAAAGGAGAAGCTCTGTAAGGATTCTCGTCACGTTGTCGGCGCTGTCCGCGATAGGCATAATACTAGGTAAATTCCTAGCCTTCAACGTCACGGAATTTATGCGCTTCAGCCTTGAAAATATAACTATAATCTTCTCCGGTATAGTTTTCGGTCCGCTGCTTGGCGCGGTGGTCGGCGCGGTGCAGGACCTCGTCGGTTGCCTTGCGGTCGGCTATACGATAAACCCGATAATCACTCTCGGCTCAGCTCTTATCGGCGCTGTCTCGGGTGCTGTCTGGCTTATGGCAAAGAGGCTCTCTGCTCCTCTAAGACTCGGCCTCTCGGTGCTCATCTCTCACCTCCTCGGCTCGGTAATCGTCAAGTCTATCGGCCTTGCCGTGTTCTATTCCCTGCCCTTTGACGTGACCGCTTTATGGCGACTTCTCAACTACACCATTGTCGGAACAGTCGAGGCTTTCATACTGTATTATCTCTTTAAAAGCAAACAATTATTGTCACAGATAAACAAAATCACCCCATTTTCACTCGGGGTAAAATTCAAGTCAGCGAGCGAGGCTTCCGCATACGCGAAGAACGTGAGCGGCGTATTTTCAAAGCCGGGACTCGAGCGAGTCGAGGTATTACTTGAGGGTGTCGGCAATCCCGAGAGGTCCCTCAAGATAGTGCACGTCACAGGCACTAACGGCAAGGGCTCCTTCGTCGCTATGCTCTCATCGATACTCACTCACTCCTCTCTCAAGGTCGGCAGCTTTACCTCTCCTTATCTCTATGAAATGCGCGAGTCGATACGCATCGGCGGCGAGCCGATAAGCGAGGAGACGATGCTCTCACTCCTTGAAAGGCTCGGCGATATTGCCGATAAAATGGAGGACAAGCCAACCGAATTTGAGCTGCTCACTGCGGCGGCTTATCTTGCCTTCTCGGAGGCAGGGGTCGACGTTGCCATAATTGAGTGCGGAATGGGCGCACGTCGCGACGCGACCAATGTCATAGACTCTCCCCTGTTATCCGTGATCACGGGCATTTCTATCGACCACACCTCCTTCCTAGGTGCGAGCGAAAGAGAAATTGCTATGGAGAAATCCGGCGTAATAAAAAAAGACCGTCCCGTCCTTCTCGGACGAGTCGGCATAGATGCTCTTGAGGTCATAACAAATAGAGCTACCGAGCTCGGGGCAAAGGTGATCCGCCCTGACGAGCCCGAGATTAAAGGTATGACTCTTGACGGAAGCATCATATCGGTTTCCGACGTTGATGATATCCATCTTGCCCTGCTTGGCGCACATCAGCCGTATAACACTTCTCTTGCCGTTATGGCGGCAAAGATACTTAGCGAACGCTTCCCCACCGTTACTGAGGATAGTATCCGCCACGGTATGTCAAGCGTCTGTTGGCCCGCAAGATTTGAGCTTCTCTCAGATAACCCCATCTTCATCTACGACGGAGCGCATAACCTCGACGGTATTGTTAATGCCGTTGAAAGCATCAAGACCTATTTCAAGGGCAAGGTCATCTGCCTGACGGGCGTCCTTGCCGATAAGGAATACGAAAGAATGGCTGACGAGATAGTCAATGTTGCCGAGGAGGTAATCACCATCACGCCTCCTAACGCAAGAGCTCTCCCCGCTGAGGACTACGCCCTCGCCTTCAAGATGCGAGGCGCCAGCGCCGAGGCGGCAGACTCTATCGGGAATGGAGTAAAAAAGGCACTCGCAAAAGCACGCGAGTGCGGTCTGCCCGTCGTAACATTAGGCTCACTTTACATTTACCGTGATGTAAATGAAGCAGTAAAAAATGAGCTGAAATAAAAAATATGCAAACTAAAGTATGAAAAAAAGCAGAGCTTCGCGCTCTGCTTTTTTCAGTGAAGTTGTGAAGCAGTACTGCATTGACGGACCGTCGGGGTAGCGAAGCGAAACCGAGACCCTCTCAGTCGCTCCGCGACAGCTCCCCAAAAGTGGGAGCCTAAATTTGCCTCTCGCTCCGGGAGTAACGGAGTGAAACCGAGGGTGTTAGAAAACGATTGAGTATCGTTTTCCCACAAGGTGCATTCAAAGAATATTG
>CAZUQN010000055.1:0-10697 GCA_964622425.1 uncultured Ruminococcus sp. | reverse complement strand
ACATTTTATGTTCCTCCTTGGTTTTTCCGCCATAGCGACATAACGCTGCGACTCCGGCCATAGCCAAAGCACCGGCAACGAACCCACTCGCTATGTGAGAATTTGATTTGTGTGCTCACGCACGTGTTATATAATAACACATACGTATACGCTTGTCAAGTGTGATTTTTCTTCACTATATAATTATTTACAATTTGTTCACATTTTTATAATAATGTAGGAAGGACAGCGAGAGCCTCGCCGACGCGGGCAAAGATCGCGGGGACGTCGCATTCGGGCAGAGGGTTTGTACCCTTACCTAGCTCTAAGGTGAAGGAAGGGATACCGAGCGAGCCCGTGTAATCACATAGGCCGCCATAGGCGGCAGTGCCCTCGGGTGTGTCGACGAGATAGCCGCAAAGGGAGGCAAGACGCTCTGCTCTCCTTGCCGTTTTTCTGTCCCTTGGCTGATAGTATATCTCCTCACCCTGGGTGTGCAGGGAGACCACCGCGGCCGGAGAAAGCGTGCGGATAAGGTTTGCTGTGCCGCGTGTCTCCGGCTCGCTCTCGGGGTATTCACCGCTATACAGACTCGGTCCTGCGCCAATACTCCGCTCCCCCTCAAGTCTCTTGTATTCGAGGAAACCGTAGTCGTAATTGTGATTTAGGTCAACACCTCTTGCGTTAGCCTGCCACGTGCTGAAATCTCCGCCGCTCATTCTCATCTGTCTCTCGCGAAGGAGCGAGTCGGACGCACCGTGAAAGCAAAGCTCTACTCCGTCGGGATTAACACAAGGCACTATCAAAAAGCAGTATTTTGACAACATCAGCTTACAATCTATGCCGTTTATATTTCCGCTCCTGCTTTTTTCAAGAAGCATATCGGCGAGCAAAAACGCGATATTCGTCGTGATGCTTTCAAGTGCGTGGTGAGCGGCAAAAACAGCAATATACTTCTTCCCTTCACCTATAAAATACCCCTCGATAGGCCTTGACAAAATGCTCCGCGCAAAGACCGTCTCCCTAAGATCACCGTGCTTCTCACGAAGTCTTGCCTTCATTTTCTTACGTCCTTCCTCATCGGCTGTGAGGAGAAATTCACCGTCTATTTTGTGCATACTTAACCCTCCGAAATTTATTCACTAATTAAGTATTGAAAAACGGCGGGAAATATGCTAAAATAGTACTATCAATCTGGTAAAAGGAAAACAAAAATGAAATACGATACAAAAAGGATCACCTCGCGTGCCTTTCTGATATACTCGCTCGTAAACGTGCTCGCCTACGCTTTCGCGCACATTGCATACCTCTTCGCAAACGAGGTTATCGGCGAGCTTTTTGAATACGTGAGCTACTATCTCTCAAAGTCGCTTGAGTTTCTCGCTCCCCCGATAATTGCGGCAATAGCATATCTTATCCTCAAGACGAGCGGAGGGCGCGGCGCGATCCTCTTTACCCTCGCGGCAGCCTCGGCAAGAGTATTCTACTCCCTGCCCTATTACTACATAATCTTCATCTACAATTACGGCTACGACTCGGTCGAGTCGATCCTTTTCTCATTCCTCGCAACCGTCCTTGTTATCCTTGTGACTATGCTCGGTGTCCTTATCTCCATCGGTGTATATCACATTGTCGAGAGAATTATTTATAAGCGCAGAAGAGAGAATCCCACAGAGGCGCTCGCAAGACCTACCAAGAAAGCAAGTATCACCGACTTCCTTCATAGAGCCAACCTTCCGGTCCTTGTTTTTGCTCTTTCCCGCTTTGCTTTCAGCCTGACGCTTGAGCTTGTAGACACAGTAGCCTATCTTATCGAGTACAGAGGAGACTACCTCCCCACAGAGATCATTACCATTCTTGTAAACTACGTTCTTCTGTTCGTTCTCCTTGTTGCATCCTACCTTATCGCATCTCTTATCAGAAATAAGCTTATCGCAGATAACGAGAGTGAGAAAACAAGTGAAGAATAACTTATTACTGATTTTTGACAACAATAATTTGCTTTATAATGATAAAAGCCCTCGATTTTTTCGAGGGCTTTTATTTGTCGATATGTTTTCGCTACGTTTAAACTTGCATACCGATTGCGGTATGCGAAAATCCGTCGAAGCGGATTTATATCGATGTACCTTGCCCTTTGGGCAGGCACTATATTTCCCCAAACTTCGCCTTCGGGCTCTTCTCAACGAGGAAGAAGTAGGGCGAGGTCGGAGAGTTAAGTATCTTAAACTCAGAGGGGCAAATGCGGAAGCGTGAGAGACCGGAGAAATACTCGCGTAACATCTCTCCTTCGAGCGCGCCCTCTTCGTGACCGGGGTAGATCGCGACTATCAAAACACCGTCGGGAGCGAGCAGCTCAAGCGCCGCCTCGACCGCGGGCATCGTTGTCTCGCGCATTGTGGTGACCGCCTTTCTGCCGCTTCTCGGCAGATACCCGAGGTTGAACATTCCCGCCTTTATCGGCTCGTTTACAAACTCCTTTACCCTATGGTGCGAGGCGCAGATGAGGGTATAGTTTTCAGGCGCTCCGTTTGCCTCAAGGTGTGCTCTTGTCGAGGTGAGCGCGTCCTCCTGAATGTCAAAGGCGTAGACCTTGCCGCTCTCTCCGACAGCCTTCGAGAGAAAGAGCGTATCGTTGCCGTTGCCCATAGTGAAGTCGACCGCAACGTCCCCATCGGTGAGGTGCTCCATAATAAAATACTTGTGAAGGCCTACAAGATCAACCATTGCCATTTTCCTTGAGCTCCTCTCCCGACATCGGCTTAACGAATGCCGTATAGTTTGTTTTATAGATGACGAAGCCCGGCTTTGCGCCCTGCGGCTTCTTTATATTCTTCACCGCCGTGTAGTCCACCGCAACGAGATCTGCCGTTGCCTTAGAGTAATACGCCGCAACCGACGCCGCCTCGGTGTAGTCACGCTCGGACGGCTCCTCGCCACCCGTCACCATAATAACGTGAGAGCCGGGGATATCCTTGGTATGGAACCAGATATCGTGCTTCTCTGCCATCTTGAAGGTGAGGTGATCATTCTGTATATTGTTTCTGCCGACGAGGAGCGGATATCCTCCGCTCGTTGTAAAGCGCATAGGACGGGGCTTGATCTGCTTCGGCGGCTTGTAGCCGCGGAGCTTCTGCGCGTAGCCGCTTCTGTAAAGCTCGTCGCGTATCTCAACGAGATCCTCCTCGGTCTCAGCCTTTGAAAGGAAGGTCTTGACGCTCTCCAGATATACGAGCTCCGCCTCCCACAGAGCGATCTGCTTTGTGAGGACCTCCTTGGCGGTCTTTGCCTTGTTGTAGAGCTTGTAGTATCTCTGCGCGTTGTCCGCGGGCGAGAGCCTTGAGTCAAGCTCAACCGTCACCTCGGGACACTCGTCGTCGTAATAGTCGATAGCTGAAAACGAGGTCATTCCCCTCTTAAGCTGATAGATGTTTGCGATTATAAGGTCACCCTTCTTGCGGTGCTCCTCGCCCTTCTCGCTCTCTATGAGTGACTCGCGCTGTATCGCAAGCTTTCTCTCTGTACGCGCTACCGCGTTATTAAGAAGTGTTACAAGATCGTGACCGCGCTGATGTATCTTCTCGAGTCTGTCGCGCTCGGCGAAGTATTCGTCAAGTAGCTCAGAGAGCGCTCCAAAGTGCTTGACTGTCACACCGTCACCGAGATAGGTGATGTCCATATAGGAGTAGTCGATAGGCTTGCCCGCGCTGTCTACCACAACGGTGGGGGTATAATTCTCCGAGATAAGCAGCTCCTGCCACTCGCGGAAAACTTGGTATAGCCTTGTCCCATCTGCCTCGAGGAGCGGCACGTCGCAGTTACCCGTCGCGCGGTAGCAGAGCTCGTGCGCTATCTGAGTCGCGATGCCCGAATAGGTCGAGGTGATAAACTTCTCGACGCTTCTCTCAGGGGAGAATGCACCGAGCTTTTCAAAGAACCTTGCCTCGTCAATAACGAGGGGTGAGAGCTTCTCCTGTTGGGCGGGGATCTGATACTTCATGCCGGGGAGAACCTGTCTGACAGTGCTTGCGGCAAAGTCGATAACCTTCATAGCGGCGAGTATCTTCCACTCCGCGTCGGTGATGATGAGATTGGCGTATTTGCCCATTATCTCGCAGATAATTTTCTTCTCGGTCGGGAAGCCCATCTCGTCGTAGCACGCAACCTTGAAAACGGCAATTCTGTCAAAGCCGAGCTGCTCGACTCCGACTATCCTCGCACCGAGGAAATACTTCCTGAGGAGCATACAAAACATCGGCGCCTTGAGGGGATTTTCCTTTGCAACGTCGGAGAGCTGAAGTCTCGGAGCGTTGGGACCAACGTTCAAAACAAGACGGCGCGACGAGCGGCCGTGATGCACGACGAGGTCTATCTCATCATTCTGCGGCTGGAGCACCTTTTCAATTTTACCCTCGGGAAACTGCGACGAAAATTCCGAAAGAACAGCCCGCATCATACAAGCGTCAAAGGCCATAAATATTCCCCCTTTCTTTTTCTACATATTGTAGCATACAGAAGGGGGAAAGTCAAGGGAATAGACTAATATAAATATTTAACGTCCGGATAAAAGGTAAGATTACCTTTATCCTTATAAAACACGTATTCCTTACCGTCAACCAAACAGGCACACTCACCGTCGGGAAGCCTTATATCCTCCATTGAAAGAGCGGCTACCCCCGCCGTGATCGCCTCGTAAATCAAAGGCTGACCTAAGGTCTTTATCCGCATCTTATCCGCATGGGAAACGGCAATAGCCGACCTCGCCCCTTTATCAAGGAATGAGGATGAAAGAAGCCTGAGCCTTCCCTCGTCAAAGAGCTCTGAGTCATGGCACAGAACGGCAATAACAACATTTCCATAGTCAACCGCGCGAGCGATAATCTCCGTTCCGTCAGCAAATGTGACCGTTTTTGCACACAGTATTTTACTTTTTCCGACATTTACCGAGATTATTGCATTATCATCAGCCAAGGGCAACTCATGTATTCTCCCCTCGTATTTTACATCAAGCGTCATCTTAGGATAGCCGCGAACAGTTTTAAAAAAGCAAAAGAGAGCCGCAAAACTTAAAGTCGGCTCTCTCGGTTGAATTTTATTTTTATCGAAGGACGTCACCAAAAAATCGGCATCTTTGTCAGGGGAAAGAATGACCGCAAGCTCTCCGTCACCGAGCTCGGCAAGTACATCTTCCTTGTCACAAGGACCGCTCCTGAAGGGGTAAACCGATACCAAAGCACCGTCCACTAAAAACCGGTATTTTTCCATTGTCTCACCTCAAAAACCTATTACCAGTATATGCAATAGGAGTATTTGGGTGATGTCAATGAAATTCAATTTTCTTTACTCTTCATCGAATAATACTTCAAAGTCACCTTGTCTGTAAATTCGTATGATATTTCCATGCTCTTTTGCGCATTTTACCAAGACTTTTTCGATAGAGTCAAGATCGACCTTGTCGCAGCTAAAATCACCAACGCTGATTCTTGAAGCTTGCCTTCCGGAATTGCAAGAGCAAAATCGACAATAGGATATTTCATACTCATTTTTGTCAAATCCACTCTCTGCAATAGTTAATCTCCAGATCCATCTCTCCTCACAGTGGGAGTCTATGTGTATCTCCTTAAATATACCTCCGCCAAGCTTAAAACCAAGCATCCTTAATCTGTCGTGAACGCCTTCAGCGCCGCTAAAGGAATAGTGTTCATTGTCAAAATTAGCGAATATTTCAGCCAGATCAAAAGCATAGGTGCTCTGACTTGCAGATATGCGAAACGCATCTCCCCATCTTTCAATAGAAATAATAAATTCGACATCCTTAAACTCGGCAAGAAACTCCATAAATGCTTCTGCGGCTTCTTCGTTAGTATACTGCTTCGCGTCACATACAAAGTATCTGCGGCGTTCATTTTCCGGTGGCTTTACAAGCTCAAAAACGAGCTTTTCCTGCGGAATATTTGCTTGGTAGTATTTCTTTGCCAAATAACTAACATCGACCTTTTTGTCAAGCTCATAAAAACGGTCATCAAGTGCTGATAGCGAAGCATTGAGCTCATCGGAATAATCTGCATCCTTGATCACATGAATATCATCTGTACCCAAATGTGTAGTAATTGTTGCTAATAGCTCAGTAGTTATGGCAACAAGCTCTGTATTTCCGATTGCTTTGGCGCACGATTCCAAGAATGGAAGAGTTGCAACGCTTGAATTAGAGATATACTGTGCAAATCCGCCGTTATTCACTTCGTCTGTCAATCTGCAACCGACAACGTAGTAGCAAAGTAAAGGCAACGGTAATTTACCAAGCTCACCTGTACTTTCAATATGCCATATATAAGTTTCAACATCCGGCTTGCATAGCAAACTATCCGGGTCTTTTAAAAATTTCAGCTTTCTTATTTTTGATTTCATTTTTCGACCTTTTTTATCTCGTAAGTGAATCCGTATTCGGCTTTGATAAAACTTAACAAAAACCCCTTCTCATTCTCTACCTTACCGTCGATAACTGCCGTGAGCAACGAGCCAAGAGCTTCGCCTATCTTCTCGCCCTTTATACCGAGGGCGATGAGGTCTGTGCCGCGGATATTAAGACCGCCTATTGTGTAAGGCACTCCGCACTCGAGAGCATCGGTGAAAATAGTGCTCTCATTGTCCGAAAATCTACCCGTGAGAATACCGAGGGCGAGGACACCCTCCGTGACCTCCTTGCCGCATTTTGCAAGAGTGGTAAGAGCCGATTTTCGGCTATCAAATGACGCGCTCTCATAGGCGGAAAGTACGGAAGAAGTATGGGTGCGTGTGAATTTATCGGTCTTGAGCTCGGTGAGAATTCGCTCGGCATATGCCGCCGGCTCGCTTGTGTTCAAGAGGAAGATTGAGGCAAGGCGCGAGTAGTAATCAGCCTCGTCAAAGAGCGCCTTTTGGGGCATTTTTTCAATCACAAGACCGCCGAGAATAATCTCAAAAATCGCTGAATATTCAACGAGAATTTTCCTCGAGTCAACGCCCATAATCAGCTTTTTCAGCTCGGTGTATACCCTCTCCTTCGAGATGGACGTAAGGCGAGGCGCAAGCTCTCGCGCGGCGGTTGCGGTTGCATCCTCGATACGGAATCCGAGCACCGAGGCAAAGCGCAAGGCTCTCAGAATTCTGAGCGCGTCCTCGTCAAATCTGACGCGAGGATCACCAACGGCGCGTATAAGCTTTCTTTCTGCATCCTCCCTGCCTCCGAAGGGGTCCGAGAGCCCCAAGGTGGGATCGTAAGCCATAGCATTGACGGTAAAGTCACGTCTGGCAAGATCCTCCTCGAGCCTATCCGTAAAGGTCACACTATCGGGATGGCGGTTGTCCTTATAGTCACCGTCAACGCGGTAGGTTGTTATCTCATAGGGGGTGCCATCAAGAACTAAGGTCACAGTGCCGTGCTTGATGCCGGTGTCGATGGTTTTGTAACCTTCAAAAACCGCCTTAGTCTCATCAGGTGTGGCATTTGTCGTAATATCAAAGTCGCTAAGAGGCCGTCCTATAAGCGAGTCTCTGACGGATCCGCCGACAACGTGCGCGGAGTAGCCCGACTCGTTCATCCTCTCAAGAATGAACAGAACGTCACGGGGTAGCTTCATATTAAATTCGCTCATAGAATTACCTCCCTTCTCATTTTAATTATATTCTACCACACGAGAAAAACTTTGTCAAATCTATTGACAAAAAAAGAGAGGCGACTTATAATTGAGTCGGTAGGCAAGAGAGAATAATACGGACTAGCTCTAAAGCGTGAATTTTCAGCGCTTTAGGCACTTATCTCTCTTGCAAAGTCGTACTTGGCTGCGAGAGCCAAGCACCAAAATCATCTAAAAATTCAGGCTTGAGAGTTCTGCGAATTTTAAAGAGAATAAATTTTGCTTAAGACGAGGTTAAAAATTTGAGATAATATTAGATATTATAAGAATTTTTACCGATGGATTATGCGAAATTTATCTCTTCAAAACAAGTTCGTATCATTCTCTCTTGCCTAACTTAAGGAGAGTTACTATGAGCAACGTTCAAAAGCTTCTTGATGAGAGAAATATCCCCGACGTACTGAAGGGAGTAAAGACAAAGGGCGACTTCCAAAAAAAGCAGGATAAGATCCGCAAGCTCCTCACTGAGAGGCAGTACGGAGAGATACCCGCAAAGCCCGACCATATGTACGTAGAAAGCGGTGAGCCTTACGATAATTTTGCCGCAGGAAAGGCAGCGAGAACGAACCACACCCTAAGGTTTGAGATGGACGGCAAGAGATTCTCCTTCCCAATGATGTCGGTGATACCAAAGGGGAAGAAAAAGTGCCCGGCATTCGTATTTATCGCATTTAACGGCGGTGAGGCAAATAAATATATGCCGACCGAGGAGATCGTGGAGAGAGGCTTCGCACTCTTTACCTTCTGCTACAAGGACGTGTCGAGCGACGACAATAACTTCAAGGACGGTATCGCAAAGTATCTTGTGAAGTCAAGGCGCAAGAACACGGCAACGAGCAAGATCGGCCTCTGGGCTTGGGCGGCTATGAGAGTGATGGACTACGTCGAGACTCTCTCGGACGTCATCGACCTTGACAACGTGGCGGTCATCGGACACTCCCGACTTGGTAAGACGGCGCTGCTTACCGGCGGCTTTGACGAAAGATTCAAGTACGTTATCTCCAATAACTCGGGTTGCTGCGGCGCGGCAATCGAATCGGGCAAGGTCGGCGAGACATACAAGCGCATCAGCGAGGTGTTCCCCTACTGGTTCTGCCCCGCATTCAACCGCGATGCGCAGGCGGGCAATCCCCTCCCCTTTGACCAGAACTTCCTGCTCTCGCTCTCGGTCCCCAGATGCGTTATCGTTGGAAGTGCTGTGGAGGATCTGTGGGCAGATCCGACGTCGGAATTCTTGGGTGCTGCCTCGCTTGAGGGAGCGTATAAGCTCTACGGTATGAGAGGCCTTGTGCATCAGGACGAGGTACCCGCACCGAGAACGGTCCTTGACGAGGGTGACGCGGTGTATTACGTACGAGAGGGTACTCACTTCCTCTCGCGTCACGACTGGAATACCTATATGGACATAATCGAGAAAAAGCTCGGAAAATAAGCGAACAACTCACTTTTTGACAATTACAGTTAGCAAATAGCGATAAAAACGCCGATGCATCATTACCTCACCCGAGAGATGCATCGGCGTTTTTTATATTTTAAACCTTCTTGCGTATCCGCATTTTTGACAGAGCTCCTCTGTCGCGCGCTTACACTTAAAGCCCTCGCGCATTCTCTCAGCGCGCTCAGATGAGAGCACGTTGGCGAGGTCGTCGGTGTACACGTTGCCAAGCTCGATGGCCGCCTCGCGGTCAAGACAGCAAGGCACGACACGTCCGTCGACGAGGATAGCGAAGTGGTCGCCAAGGCCATGGCAGAACACCTCGTCGCCGAGGTTGTCCCCCTCGGTATCCGGCCACTCAAAGCGGTCGCCGTACTCAAGATGCAGACGGTGTCTTATCCTTGCTCCGCGCTCACCAAAGCGCCATTCTCCGTCGGCAAAGCGCTCCTTAAGAATAGCGACAGTATCGATATTTCTGCCCTCGTCATAGCCTCTGTTCCAAAGGCGAAGGACTGTGAGGATACCGCGCTTCGATGCCTCGTCGGCAAAATCGATGCAGGAGTTGACGTAGGAAAGATAGTCCTCCTTTGGGCCTGTCTCAAAGCTATGGACCGAGATATTCACCTTGTATACTCCTGAGGAAAGAAGCTCCTCACAGCGTCTTTTCAGCAAGGTGCCGTTGGTTGTTATAGCGCACTTAAATCCGCGCTCGGTTGCGAGCTCTATAAGGCTCGTCAGCTCGGGGTGTGTCAGGGGCTCGCCCATAACGTGCAGGTAGATATACTCGGTGAGTCCTTCAAGCTTATCCAAGATAAGCGAGAACTCGGAGAGAGTCATACGCCGTCCCTCGCGCTTTGTGCCCGGACAAAACGAGCAGGAGCGGTTACATATATTAGTTATTTCAACGTACACTCGCGAGTACGGATAATTTACCTTCATATTTGCTCCAATCAGGTGTTTTTTACATACATTCTGCTGTCGTGATCCTCACCGTCAGATCGGACGTCGGTCAGATACTCCCAGCCGTACCTCTCGTAAAACGAGGTATGATCGGTGACGAGATAGAGAGTCTTGACACCTCTTTTATTCATATCGTCCGAGATTTTTGCGAGAAGCTCTCCGGCTATTCCCTGCCCGCGTCTCTCGGGTATAACGTACAGAGCGCAGACGTTGGGTGAGAGGTCGGGACGGTTGTGAAAATCGTTTTCTATAACTCCCGCGCCGCCGATGATGTTGCCGTCATCGACCACCGCGTACCACTCGGGCACGGCAGAGCCCCTCGCTGTGGCTTCATTCATACTGTCAAGGTATGCTTCCTCCGGGACTCCCCATTTGGAGTTAAACCACTCGGCAAGAGTAGGTATGAGCTCGGGATCATCCGTGATTCGGATTATTCTGTGTGTCATAGGATCACCTCAAGTGTTTTAGCACATATAGTATAGCACCAAGGGAGGGATTTGTCAAATCACGTTTCTATGGCGTAAAAACCCGGATAAAAGTGGCAAAAAAATATGAGAAATATTTTTCAAAAAGGTATTGACAAGTAAAAACATTTCTGCTATAATATTGACTGTTCAGCACGCTGGTGTGGCTCAATGGCAGAGCAG
>CAZUQN010000054.1:0-10990 GCA_964622425.1 uncultured Ruminococcus sp. | reverse complement strand
CACGACGAATGACGCAAGATACCGCAAGCGGTATGCGCGACACAAAAGTGCATATCGCTTGCCGAAGGCAAATATCGCTTTCGCCCACCGGCGAAACCTTCCCGCCTCTTTCCAATTTATTTTAGCACAAATATCCGCTTTTTTCAATAGAGGGTGGACTTTTTGCTTTGATTGTGGTAGAATTGAAGTAATAAAACATACTTCGGAGAAACAAATGAAGATAATCGCTAAGATATACACCGAGTTTGACGAGAAGTTCGGCATACCGAGACAAAGCGGTCTTGTCAAGGAGACGGTCGGCAAAATAGTATTTGAGCCCGAGTACAGAAATCCCGAGGCTTTACGTGGCATTGACGGATACTCGCACCTCTGGCTGCTCTGGCAGTTTTCAGAGGCGGTGAGGGAGGATTGGTCGCCGACTGTAAGACCTCCGAGACTCGGAGGCAACAAGAGAATGGGCGTTTTTGCTACCCGCTCGCCGTATAGACCTAACTCCATCGGTCTCTCGTCTGTCAGACTCCTTGAGGTGAGAGAAACCAAAAACGAAGGCACCGTCCTTATCGTCGGCGGCGCGGATATTCTCTCTGGCACACCTATCTATGACGTCAAGCCCTACCTTGCCTACACCGACAGTCACCCCGATGCGATAGGCGGATTTGCCGACGAGGTTCGGGATTATGAGATAGAGGTCGAGCTCTCACACGAGGTGAAGTCCGCCCTCACTTGCGAGGAGGCAAAAAAGCTCGTGGCCATACTCAGGGAGGACCCCCGCCCGTCCTACAAGAGCGAGGACGAGAAGATATACGGAATGAAATTTTCCGGCAAGGAAATCAAATTTAAGTACGAAAATTGTAAGCTTTTAGTTACAAACATCGAGTAAAAGTCTCGTGCAACTAAAAGTTGCGCAAATTGACAAGCAAGATGTATAGACCAATTTCTCTCTATGTGATAGTATTAAAGCACAGAAAGGCGGTGCAATATGAACAAGTCTAATCTACCTAACAATCTATATGAAATAAGAAGAGGAGCAGGTCTTTCCCAAGAGGAGTTTGCCGAGAAGCTCGGCGTCTCAAGGCAAGCGGTCTCCAAGTGGGAAAGAGGCGAGGCCTACCCCGATACCGAGAATCTGATAGTGATATCCGAGATGTTTGGCGTGACTATCGACGAGCTCTTAAGATCGGAAAATATCAGCTCTGATACAAAAGGCGAAAAAGCCGAGGAAAGCAGCGATGAGGAGCCCCACGACGGGTCCTTCCGTGTAAAGGTCGGCGATAAGGTAAACTTAAATCTCAGCGGCGCGATTACCGTTGACGATGACGACACAACGGTAAAGATAGACCTTGATAAGGGTGACATCCTTGTCGACGACGAGGACGGTCAGGTCAAGGTCAATCTCGGTAAGAGCGGAATCGTTGTCAACTCAGATGACGGAGTGAATGTCAAGCTCGGCAAGGGCGGAATCACTATTAACGATAATGATTCCGACGATGACGATGACGACGAGGAGGATAAGGCTCGCAAGGCCAGTAAGCTATCCATCTTCTACAAGATACCCTACCCGATTGTCGCGACTATCGCATTCCTCGCCATCGGACTCTTGGCAGACGGCTGGTATTGGGCTTGGACTCTGTTTATGACTATCCCCCTCTACTATTCCCTGCTCGACTCGATAAGAAGAAAGCGCTTCACCGAGTTTGCATACCCCGTATTTTTGGCATTCATCTACTGCCTCTTCGGTATGCTCTTTACGTGGTGGCATCCCGGCTGGCTTATCTTCGTAACTATTCCCGTGTATTACCCCATTGCCGAGGGAATTGATAGGTATATAAGGAATAAGAACAATTAAATAAAAATCAGAGCAAGAATGAAAGGCGTGTAGTTAGCCTAATGTTCTTGCTCTGATTTTTTATAGATGAATTGATGCTAATGCATTATGAATTCTCGCTTCGCTCCATGAATTGAAGCTTCGCTTCATGATTTCTCGCGCTATGCGCTCCATGATTTGAATTGCGCAACCTACCTTAATGCCCCGCAGGGCAATTCATGGCGTAGCCAATTCATGGTACTCTGTGCCAATTAATGCGCCCCGCGCAATTCATTGTTTGTTCTCCGCACCGGAGAACAAACTCAGTCCACACTCATCAATGTGCCGATAAAGAACGGAACGTTGTTTTCGCAGTCTATAAGCATATACACGAAGGGACGGTCAAGAATCACGCTCTTAGCTTCCATAGGTGCGGCAGATTCATTTTTAACTTCAACTATGGTAGCCGCGCCCGCCTTAGTTCCCTTTTCGCCAACCTCTATAAAGGTCTTATGGATAACTTGACTAATAAAAATATTTCCGTAATTTGAGTCACCAAGACTGCTGAAATCTGCTGAGCTTGCATCAAACGCGTCGGTCATACCCATATTCATCAGTATATTCGACATTTCCGTATCATACTCGACCTCAAACTTTGGTATAGCGGAGTCGACACTTACGCTTTCAGCATTTGCGAGCAGAGAGCTCAAGGATGCGCCGTCAAGCGAGGATAAATACTCCGACACAGCCACCCCCTCATTGGGGAGAATAGCAACGAAAGCGTATTTTCTACCGCTGTAATACTTAATAAATCCCGTAGCATTCTCGTCCTCGAGATACTTATTTTCCGTGCCGTACATCAACTCGACATACTGCGTCTTGCCGTTTTCCTTGGTGAATTTGCCGTCACTAACCTCATAATTCTCATAAATATCCGCCCACTCAGCCTCAAAAGCAAGCGCATTCACAAGATACATTATCGCATCTGCCGGAATATCATCGAGTATCTTCGGTATCATACCGTCAGTATTTTTCTTCACCCAATTATTTATGTCCTTTAACGTCTGTCTGTCAAACGGAGCCTTGTAAATATCCGCGCCGTAATAATCCGCGTTGGACTTGAGGAAATCTCCGTTTACGGTAAAGCCTTCATCGTCGGTAAACCATATGGAATTAGCTAAGCTCAACTTGTATTTATTACCGCTCGGTAAGGAGGTCAAATAAGAATATAGGTACAGATTCAAATCTTCCACGCTCATACCCAGCACTTCTTCCATCTGCTTAAGAGTTGTTCCTTCCGCGCCGTTGGCGGTCATCGAAAGAGCGCACAGAACAGAAAGAGGTGAGATAAGCACGTTTTTGCCGTCCTCATTTGTTGCCTTGAAAAGACGAAGCGCAAAGTCTGTTACGTCCGTATTTTTATCTGTGAGGTCGTCAAGCGGGGTAACAGTACTTGCCTTCACACCGTCCATAAGATTTGCCGCCTGAACCGCGGTGCATCCCGTCAGATTAAGGATGAAAGAAAAAAGAACGAGTAAGCTTACAAGCACAATGCTTAATTGGGTTTTCTTCATTATAATTACCTCCTTGTTTTAATTGCATATTCGTGTTGATCGGGCTATGAATGTTGGAACAGTTTTATATTAGTCTTCACTATATATGACAGACAAAAGCTCCGAAAGGTTACACTCGTATTCAAATTTTTCTTAAAAAAATAAAAGGACGCTACAGCGAAAGAGGCATTAGCTCTTGGGCGTACGTCCTTTTAAATTCATCATTCGTTTGTATTAAGATGCGGCATATACGCCTTGAGGTAATCCCAGCCCGAGAAGAGGGTTGTGAATGCCATTATTCCCATACATACGTAGGAGAGGATATGATTCTCGTTAAAGAAAGGAATCAAGGGCTCGAGGAGAATGATTGCGGTGCCTGCCATCTGGGAGACGGTCTTGATCTTGCCGAGCATAGATGCCGCGACAACGATGCCGCTTTTACCCGCAACAACGAGACGGAGCGAGGTAACGCCGAGCTCGCGAAGGAGAATGATAAGCACTACCCACACGAAAACGAGAGTCTGAGTCTCTTCGCCTCTTAGCATCATCCAAACGAGGATCGCGATAGCCGAGCCGATAACCATAAACTTGTCGGCCAAAGGGTCAATAAACTTACCAAAGTCAGTAACGAGATTATACTTTCTCGCAATCTTGCCGTCGAGCATATCGGTAAAACCGGTCAATGCGTAAACAATAGTAGGCACAATACAGCACCAAACGGGTATATCTCTCATAAAGAGCAATGTAGCAACAAATACAGGAACAAGCAAAGCGCGGATAAGCGACAGTGTGTTCGGCACGTTCATCTTCTTCATAATGTCCTCCAAAAATTAATTGATATCGTCGCCGATAAGATCGTAGTCAAGCGCCTCGGTGATCTTCACCTTAACGAAGTCTCCAAAGGTGTATTTACCCTTCTCGGCTCTGAAGTACACCTTGCCGTCGACGTCGGGAGCGTCCGCCTCGGAGCGTCCGAAGTAGATCTCGGCAACCGCATCGTATCCGTCGGTGATAACGGTGATCTCTCTACCGATCTTACTGTTGTTAAGCTCCTCTGCAACGGTGAGCTGAGTCTGCATAAGGATATCGTATCTGTCCTGCTTTACCTGCTCGTCGATCTGATCGGGCATCAAGGCAGCCTCGGTATCCTCCTCGGGCGAATAGGTAAACGCGCCGAAGCGGTCGAACCTTGTTTCCTTGATAAACTCGCACAGCTCAACGAAGTCCTCCTCGCTCTCACCGGGGAAGCCGACCATCGCGGTGGTGCGCAGAGTGATGTCGGGGACTCTCGCCCTGAGCTTTCTTATCGTGTCGATAATAAGCTCTTTTCCGCCGTGGCGGTTCATTCTTGTGAGCACCGAGTCGGAGATGTGCTGGACGGGAATGTCCATATACTTAACGAGCCTCGGGTTGGAGTTAAACTCCTCGATAAGCTCGTCTGTAATCTTATCGGGATAGCAGTAAAGGAGTCTTATCCACGGAATCGAGGTATTTTTCGTGATTTCCCGAACGAGCGCGGCGAGCTTGTACTCACCGTAGAGGTCAAGGCCGTAGCGCGAGGTATCCTGAGCTATGAGATTAAGCTCCTTTACCCCTGCTCTGTCAAGCTCACGTGCCTCGTGGACTATATCCTCGATGGTGCGGCTGCGGAGCTTACCGCGGATAAGAGGTATCGCGCAGTATGTACATCGGTTGTCACAGCCCTCCGCGATCTTAAGGTATGCGGTGTGAGGCGCCGTAGTGAGAATTCTGCCGCCGCCGAGAGGCGAGGTATTCTTATTCTTGAAGGATGTGTACTTCTCACCGCGCATTACGGCACGGCATGCCTCACCGATGTCCTCAAGGCTTCCGACACCGATAATGGCGTCAAGCTCGGGGAGCTCCTCCATCACCTGCTCGCGGTATCTCTCAACGAGACAGCCCGTGGCAATAACGTGCTTACACTTGCCCCACTCCTTCAGCTCTGCGGCATCGAGAATGTTGTCGATGGCCTCCTGCTTTGCGCTCTCAATAAAGCCGCAGGTGTTGACGACCACGATCTCCGCCTCCTCGGGCTCGAAGGTGACCTCAAAGCCATCCTTGTATAAATTGTGAAGCATAACCTCGGTGTCAACAAGATTCTTGGAGCAGCCGAGGGAGATAAATGCAACCTTTGTCATATTTGTTCCTTACTTAAGTATTTTTCTGAATTTCGGGCGGAGTCTCTCCATATAGAAGCGCACCATCACCGTGATGAAGAAATCGTAGGCGATGAGGGCAACGTTAAGGAGTACCCAGGTAACTATGTACAGGGCATTGCCCGATATACCGAAGAAGTCCTCGGTGGGATCGATAAACGGAAGTCCCGTGATAAGCTTGATGCCAAAGAGCATCAGCACGAAGGAAATATTGCCGTATACGAGCTTGAGCGGCCACCAGAGGGGGCGCTTCAGCCTTTCTATATACCCCTTCAGTATCGGGTAGATGCCGAAGAGGACGAGGTAGATAAACCACATCGCGCTGTGCTGGTAAAGAAGGAAGGTGCACAGCGTCGTGCATATCCACACAAGCCAGGTGTACGGTGAGCCAAGCTCGATATACACGAAGGCAACGAGCACGGAGGCAAGAGCAACGGCGGTGAGGTCAAGGACCTCTATCACCGCGCCGAGCACCATAAAGACCGTGCCGAGCGCAACTATCATCGCGCTGATGGTCAGCTTTTTCGTCTGTTTCATATC
Organism: uncultured Ruminococcus sp.; assembly: GCA_964622425.1. GTDB lineage: Bacteria > Bacillota > Clostridia > Oscillospirales > CAG-272 > UBA1740. Next base: position 4,916 of record CAZUQN010000054.1, on the reverse strand, counting down.
AGATGCAACGAATAAGGTCGCCGCCCATACATTCGCACAGGCAGTCAAGGCAGACGAGATTCATACAGCAGTCGCAGGCCTCGTCGGAGGTCGAGCGGTAGCGTCTGCCGCCCTCACCGTAGTAGGTGCTGCCATATCTTGAGCCCGCGGTGTTGAACATCTCCTTCGCCTTCTGATATTCCTGATTGGAGGGATCCATCGTGCAGGCAAGCTCGAGCTCGCGCATAGCGTCGGCGGTCTTGCCTCTCTGCATAAGGCAAACGGAATTTAAGAAGTGCCAGTCAGCGGTACGATCATACTCGCTGACAGAGGCAAGAAGCTCCTCAGCCTCGCGGTACTTTCTCTCGTTGATTCTTTGTCTTATGGTAGTGTAGATTCCCGACGAGGAGTTGCCCTGAGTGTAGCCGTAGTTATAGCTCGAGCCCGAGGACGAGGAAGATGAAGTGCTCGAGGTCCTATCGCGTTGAATCTCGTCATACGCGGCGTTGATCTCTTGCATCTTCTCCTTTGCAAGCTCCTTTAAGGGATTGTTATCGTCGTAGTTATCCGGGTGATACCTGCGGGCAAGATTGCGGTAGGCATTCTTTACCTCCTCATCAGTTGCTCCGGGTGACACACCGAGTATCGAATAGGGATCTTTCATTTTTATTCCTCCTCACAGTCCTTATCAAGAAACTCTATCCTCTTGGTAAGGCCGAGATAAATAATATTTCTTACTATGTTTTCTATCGTAATCTTATTTCCGAACGGAATAAGGTTTACGGCATTTTCGAGCTTTTTACACTCGATAAGTAAAGCAGTCTTTACATTTTGCTTGTTTTCGCGAGTTAACTTCGCACCGCCGTAGCTGATGACGTACGGATTATATTTGCCGCTCTTTAAGTCGTCATCGTAGTCGTCTATCGCGTCAACAAGGAGAATAAACTTGCCGAGGTGGTAGCCGCACTCATAGGTTACGACTCTGTCAGAGCCCTCAAGACCGTAGGCGAATATCTCGCCGAGAAGCTCACCAAAAAGCTCCGCGGGCTCGTCTATCGAAGGGCGTCTCTCCCTCTCGATCTCGGTTATACGCTCAAGTCTGTCCTTTACTATTTTGGCAAGCGGCTCAAGGTTTGCCTTTTTCTTAGCCGAGGCAAGAACAGGCCGCGTCAGGTTGACGAGCATTCTCTTTCCTACCCCCTCGTCAGCGAGGTCATCTTTCATCTTGTAGTAGGAGAGAATTGCAAAGGCTCTGGCGGTATACTCTATCGCCGAGTTGTCGGTGAGCATACACTTTTTCTTCGCGGGGTGGGCAATGCACCGTCTCATCGATGACCCAAGCTCAGAGTCGGGAATGTACGCCATGCGCACAAGCGCCAAGAATACGCTGTCGTAGGTGATGGTAAGCGGAGAAAGATTACCCGTATGCTTTTTCATCGAGCGGCAGATACCGCAGTATGTCGACTTGTAAAACTCGTGCTCTTTGACAAGCAGCTCTTTTATATCCGGCTTTACGTATCCAAACATTTTTCCGCATCCTTCCAGGCCTTAAGCCATTTTACAAGCATTTCCCTCTTTTTCTGCATCGCATACCTCCGCATTATAATTAGTATAGCATATTTTTTACACTTTGTGTTAACTTTTATAAAACTTTTTGAAAAAATATGAAAATAAGGCGCACGGAATTAATCCATGCGCCTATCGAAAGCTATCTAATATAAACTTCAGTAATCAATGGTCGTGTAATTTTGAGGGAGAAGGGTCGTTGTTTTGGACGAAGTCGTATACTCATACGACGAGCCTTTCCAAAAAACGGCACTTATCGCCAAAATTACTTTCCAAGGCCTTTGCGGGTCAATGCAATACGGTTCTTCTTCAGATCAACATCCTTGATGAGCACCTCGATTACGTCGCCTACCGAGAAGAGGTCGGAGGGGCGCTTTACGAACTTATCCGACATCTCGGAGATGTGGAGAAGGCCGTCGTGGTGTACGCCGATGTCTACGAAGCAACCGAAGTCGATTACGTTACGGACTGTACCCTTGAGCTGCATACCGGGCTTAAGGTCGGTGATCTCAAGCACGTCGGTGGAGAGAATGGGAGCGGGAGCGTCGTCACGAATGTCACGGCCGGGCTTCTCAAGCTCGCCGATGATGTCAAGAAGGGTGGGCTCACCGCAGCCGAGCTCCTTAGCGAGCTTAGCGGTGCCGTACTGCTCTGCCTTGAACTTAAGGAGAGCGAGGCTTGCGGTGCCAACGTCCTGAGTGGTGAAGCCGAAGCGGCGGAGAAGGTCCTCTGCGATAGCGTAGGACTCGGGGTGAACGCCGGTGTTGTCAAGTACGATTCTGCCGCCGGGGATACGAAGGAAGCCCGCGCACTGGAGGAAGGCCTTGTCACCGATCTTGGGAACCTTGAGAAGCTGCTGACGGGTCTTGAACTCGCCGTTCTCCTCTCTGTACTTAACTATATTCTTTGCCGCAGTAGCGTTAATGCCGGAAACGTAGGAAAGAAGCGAGTAGGACGCGGTGTTAAGATCAACGCCAACGCCGTTTACACAGTCCTCAACAACGCCGCCGAGGGTGTCGGTAAGTCTGTTCTGCTTCATGTCGTGCTGGTACTGACCAACGCCGATTGCCTTGGGCTCGATCTTTACAAGCTCTGCAAGGGGATCCTGGAGTCTGCGGGCGATGGAAACAGCAGAACGCTGCATAACGTCGAACTCGGGGAACTCCTCAGCCGCAAGCTTGGACGCGGAGTAAACCGATGCGCCCGCCTCGGAAACGATGGTGTACTTAACACCCTTGGGACAGAGGGGATCGCGAAGGACTCTCTCTGCGATAAATCTCTCGGACTCACGGGAAGCTGTACCGTTACCGATAGAGATGATGTCAACGTTGTGACGCTTTACAAGACGGAGAACAACGGTCTTGGACTTCTCGAGATCGTCCTCGTTGTCTCTGCCCTTGGAGCGGAAGGGATAGATAACCGCGGTGTCAAGCACCTTACCGGTCTGGTCTACTACCGCGAGCTTACAGCCGTGGCCGTAGCCGGGGTCATAGCCAAGCACTACCTTGCCCTTGATGGGGGAAACGAGAAGAAGGTTACGAAGGTTCTCGGAGAATACCTTGAGCGCACCCTCGCAAGCATCGTCAAAGAGGCTTGTACGAACCTCTCTCTCGATCGCGGGGAACAGGAGTCTGTCATACGCGTCGGTAAGAGTAGCCATAAGGTAAGGAAGCGCGGGAGACTGCTTGTTGGTAACAACCTTGGAAACGAGCTGTGCAATTCCGTCGTCCTTAGGAAGAGTTACGCTGACCTTGAGGAAGTCCTCCTTCTCGCCGCGGTTGATAGCGAGAACTCTGTGTCCCTTGAGCTTCTTGATAGGCTCGGAGAAGTCGTAGTAATTATCGTAAACGGAAGACTCTTCCGTAGTACCCTTGGTGGTGATGGAGCCGTTTGCCATAGTGAAGGCTCTGAGGAGCTTACGGATCTCAGCATCGTTGGAAACGTCCTCAGCAATGATGTCGGACGCGCCCTGAAGCGCTGCCTCAGCGGTGGGAACCTCCTTGCCCTCCTCCTCGGAAATGAACTCAGCGGCATATACGTCGATCGCGGGATCGTAGCTGTCTCTCTGCTCCATAATGTACTGAGCGAGAGGCTCAAGTCCCTTAGCTCTTGCAACAGAGCCACGTGTAGATCTCTTGGGCTTGAAGGGTCTGTAAATATCCTCGAGCTCTACGAGAGTCTTTGCATTGTTAAGAGCGAAGGTGATTTCGGGAGTGAGCTTCTCCTGCGCCTCGATAAGAGCGGAGATGGTTGCCCTTCTCTCCTCTAAGTTACGAAGGTAGGAAAGTCTGTCGTTAAGCTCACGGAGCGTGGTATCATCAAGACCACCCGTAACCTCCTTACGGTATCTTGAAATAAAGGGTATGGTGTTACCCTCGTCGATGAGCGCAACGGTTGCCTCAACCTGTTCCTCTTTGACGCTGAATTCCTGCGCCAATGTCTTTAAAATATCCATAAGATCTCCTTAAAAAGATGAAAATTAACTACTTTTATTTACATAATGAGAGATTATCTTACATATGTTTCTCAAGAGACGCAATCTCCTCGGCCGTGAGGAGTCTGTACTCACCGCGGGCAAGCGTGGTGTCAAGCTCTATATCTCCGAAGGATATACGCTCGAGTGTCACAACGCGGTTATGAGTAGATGCGACCATTCTCTTGATCTGGTGATACTTGCCCTCTGTGAGCGTGATGAGTCCGCCCATGCGGCCTTCGTCGAGCACTATCACAGCGCTCTTGCACTCATACCCATCGGCTAAAGTTACGCCATCTCGGAATTTCTCCTCGACGCCCTCCGCCATAGGCTCTGCCGCGGTTAAGCGGTAAACCTTCGGCACGTGGTGCTTGGGTGAGAGGACACGGTGCGCAAGCGGACCGTTGTTGGTAAGTATCATAAGGCCCGTGGTGTCTCTGTCAAGTCTGCCTACGGGAAAGAGCTCCATTTTGCGAAGCTCACCGTCGAGCAGCTCGGTGACGACCGGAAGCTTTGAATCCTCGGTCGCGCTGACGTAGCCCTCGGGCTTGTTTAACATAACGTAGGTGTATCTGCGATAGGATATTTCCCTGCCGCGGAATACTATCGACTGTCTCTCGGGGTCAACGTGACTCGACGAGTCCCTCGCGGGTGCGCCGTCAACCAAAACCTGCCCCGATTTACACGCGGCTCTCGCCTCGCTTCTTGTCGCAAGGCCCATATCCGATAAAAGCTTGTCTATACGCATATCAACCTCCACCACATTAATCGCCATCTTATATTCTAACACATTTTTCCCGATTTGTAAAGAGGATTTTTGAAACTTCTCTTAAATATTTTAAATAAGTAAATTCTCAAAGTAAATGCAACAGTGCAATTTAGAGTTGCATTTAGTCTG
>CAZUQN010000053.1:0-11400 GCA_964622425.1 uncultured Ruminococcus sp. | reverse complement strand
TTTAGCCTCCCTTGTGTAAAGGGAGGTGGCACGGCTTGCCGTGACGGAGGGATTGTTTTCTTGATTTTCCATGAGTACAACCCCTCAGTCAGCTTCGCTGACAGCTCCCCTTACACAGGGGAGCCTTCCGCTGCGGCGGGAACTGTGCAAAGCTAAAGCTTTTTGGAACCACCAGCCGGACTGGTGGTTTTCACGCCATCCCTTTCTTTGAAATGAATGGCTATTACAATAAAAACCAGACCGCTATTTCTAACGGTCTGGAAAATTTGTTTTTTTAGTTTTACTTTGTGATCAAAAGTTTTTCCTTAGCTTTTTTTGCCATACTACGATACTCACCATTGTCACAAGTTAAATAGGGTTCAATATATGGAATAATGCTCTTGTCTTTAAAGTACCAACCATATTTCAGTAAATCCCATCGCCAAATATCGGGATAACGTTCATAAAGCTCTAATAAACGAGGAAGAGCTTGTTTGACCTTGAAATGGCACAAAATTTCCATAATCAAGTCGGGTTCATTACCATAGGATTGATCTTTAACTATTTCCAGATATTGCGGAATAAACTTTTTATGCCGACAGTGCAAGAGGGCATTTCCAATATTCCATCTATATTCTTTATATTCTGGATTCTTATATAATTCAATCAAGCAAGGAGTGTATTCATAATATGATCGACAATGAAATGCAGATAACAGTGGAAGTATCCATTTTCTTTGTTTTGGTATATATTCCAAAACAATTGGAATAAAACGAACATCTTCATTATCCGTAAGACGATGCAAATTACTGAAGTGATATCCTAAAGAATTAATTTTATCAAGGATTTCAGTTAGAAAAATCAAATCTTCTTTAGTATAACAATTAATAGCATCACGCCAATAAGCATTACCATAATATTTGCCCATAATTGCAAAAACTTGTTCTTTTGTAGATATTGTCATATTTAAATTACCCAAATACATTGATAGCGACATCCATTGTATCCAAAAAGTTTTTAAGAGGTTCGGACATTTTGGTCCATTTTTCAACTTTCAAAAACAATTTGTAATTTTGGCTTTTACCATATGTATACATATCAACCAATTGCTGAGATTTTGTAAGATATTTTACACTCTTAGCTTCTCCAAGTGTACCACTATAACCATTTTTAGCTTCATTACTTAAATAATCTGGAATACGGTCTCGACCATTTATTGTGATTTTGTCTTTATTGTTCATCTTTGCAGCGTGCTGGCGATCTAACCCTCTTTGCGTGTGACAATTGGCATTATGAACTAAAACACAAATTTCGCCAACAAAGTAAGTATGACAATCTTCAACCTCAAAGTTAAAGACCTCAGCGGCTTCGTCGAGTTCAAGCAGGTTTACACTCTTGACTGTTGCCGTATTCCAGTCCTTGATATAAACAAGATCATTGGATTTTAGATCGGCAGCATTTACCCATCCCTTATCTTTAACCTGGAAAGGATGTGTTTCGGTACACTGAATGATCTCGCCATCAATATCAAGCTCGATAAGTCTATTAACCTTGTTAACAGAGGTAGAGATAACCTTCTTTTCAGAAGCCTCGCCTGTAATATGGTCTACACAAGGAACGGTATCTCCGACCTTAATGTCTTCTATAGCCTTCTTACCAAGAGTAGTAAGAACGGATGTACCTGCAACAAAGCAGAATGAAGGATTCAGTGCGCCGGAAATAGAACCGGTTACCATTCCGGAGATCAAACCGTCTTTTGCGCCCTCGACTGCGCCCTTCATTGCACCATTTTTCATGCTGTCAAGAGCACCGTCAAGAGTTCCTGTTTCCTGATATCCTTCAACCGCGCCTTGGACGCCCCCGACTACCGCACCTGTTGCCGCACCTACAATAGCGCCTATTGCTGCACCCTTTGCAGCTCCTAAAAGTGTAGAGCCAACTACGCATAGCGCTGCTGTAGCCGTACCTCCGGTTGCTACTGTTACAACTGCGGCAACTGTTGCCACTACAACTACTACTGCAGCTGCAATTGCGAGCTTTTTCCAGAAGGACATATCACCTTCATCGTCCCTACCTGCTACCGGTTTATTATCGCAGTAAGCATAGAGGTTCAGACCGTTGATATCGTACTTTGCATTTTCAAGAACATCGGTGGTATCCGCGTTGATGAATCTGCCAACTTCAGGATCGTAATAACGGCTGTTGAGGTAATATAGTCCGGTCTCTACATCGTAGTAGTAGCTACGGTAACGAATCGGGTTGAGGTCACCAATGTTATCGGCAGTATAATTATTGACCGAAAGAACCTTGCCCCATGCATCGTAAGAGTATCTCGCAACCGTCTGTGCATCCTTATCAACGATAGAAATTACATCGCCCTGCAGGTTCTTGATGAAGTAGTAGGGAACGGTATTATAAATACTGCAAACAGAACCCTCGCTAAATTAATGTCCCGAGCAATGTGAGCCGTCGAAGAAACCGGTCATATCGCAGAAGAACGTTCCATCCTCTTGGAGCTTGAGTCCAATAGCACAGAGCAGGGTATTATCTGCCGCATCGCATTTTGCTGTAAGCGTATGTGCTCCGCATAAATCAATAAAGTTCATCGTTGCGCGTCCGAGAATGAATATTGCTTCGTAATCCTCGGAATATTTGTTTACAGGGCGCAGATCAAGAAGGACACCACCTTTTTCGTTGATCTCAAATTGCGAAAAGCCCATAAGTTCGCCGCTTTCTGCATCATTCATAGAATAGGCGAAGGCACCTTCTTTGTATTCCGCGTTGCATTTACGAGCGCAATCTATCTGTGCTTCGGGCGACTGAATAGGCGAGATTTTAAACATTGCCGTTTGTCTCCTTGGTAGCTTTGTAGAGATAGTCAACCTCGTGCTGTTCAAGGTAGCGCCATTTTCCAACAGGGAGTCCATCGAGCTTTAAATTACCGATAGATATTCTCGAAAGGCGCTTTACGGTAAGGCCTGCAGCCTCACACATCTTTCTGATCTGTCTGTTTCTGCCCTCAAATAAAGTCATTTTTAAGACAGTTCCGCTCTCATCCTCGCCGGAAACGGTAACTGCGACAGGCTGGATTTTGTAATCGTCTATCACCAGAGCAGACGTAAGTATTTCCATCTGCTCGTCGCTCACTTTGCCTGCGACCTTGACTCTGTACACCTTGCCAATAGTGTGCTTGGGATGAGTGAGTCTGTTCTTCAATTCACCGTCATCGGTGAGTAAGAGAATACCCTCGGAAACGAGGTCGAGTCTGCCTACGGGGTAAACGCGTGCATCGACACCGTCGAGTAGGTCGGTTACACATTTTCTGCCTCTGTCATCGGTGGTAGAGCAGAGATAGCCTCTCGGCTTATTCATCATTATGTAGGTATATTCCTTCTTCTCGTATCTGATCCTTTTGCCTCTGTAAGAAATAACGTCATTGCGGGGATCAACCTTTTGGCCGAGCTCGGCAACGTGTCCGTTAATGGATACGTTGCCGTTTTTTATTTCTTCCTCGGCGGCACGGCGGGACATAATTCCCGCATCAGCCATATATTTTTGAAGTCTTATTTTTTCCATCGTTGATTGTTCTCCTATATTATAAGAAGCGTCGTGTGGTTTTCTTTATTTTTACGTCGTTTGTTGCGACGATGTCTATCTTTTCTTCACGATCGTTAACTTTTATTGTGACTTCTCCTACTTTATCTCCGCGTTTTATATCCCTTGCAATATAAAGCGGAAGATCTATATTGTAGTCGATTTCGTCATTTGTAAATTTAACGATACCTTTTGTCTTAATTTCAATACCGACGGAGACACCGTCACTTGAAACCGTTGGAATGGTACTAGGAATCTTCACCAGCTCGTCTAAATTAACGCTTTCAAGTCTAGTGAAACCGTAATCGAGCATATTCTTGTGATCGATCCAATCGTCAGGATCATTTAGAGTTACTGCAACAAGTGTTACACCGTCTCTTTCTGCTGCGCTTACAAGACATCTGCCGCTTTTCTTTGTAAAGCCGGTTTTTACACCTATGCATCCGTCATATATTTTGAGAAGCTTATTATGGTTGACTACTGTTCTAGTTTCGTCACCAATTTTAAAGCTATATTTATACGTGCTTGAAATCTTCTTAAAGGTTTCGTTTTTTAATGCTTCCGCGGCAATAATAGCAAGGTCGTGAGCGGTAGTAAAGTGCTCGTCCGAGTCTAGACCATGCGGATTTTGAAATGCGGTGTCCACAGCCCCCATTTCACGAACTCGTTTTGTCATCATTTCAGCGAAGTCATCGATATTACCCGAAATGCATAGAGCGAGCGCGGTTGCCGCATCATTTGCGCTCTGCAACAGGACGGAGTATATTAAGTCCTTAACGGTTAACTCGTCGTCCTCCTTAAGATATAGGGAAGAGCCCTCGACTCCTACCGCCTCTTTAGGGACACGTATTATTTCATCGGGGTCAAGGGTTTCTATCGCGATCAGCGCCGTTACGATTTTTGTGGTACTTGCCATAGGTAGGCGCTGATTCGAGTTGCTCTGGTGTAAAAATGAATTAGTGTCAGAATTATACAGCGCGGACGATTTTGACCGTGTACTTACTCCTGTTTCCGCAGACGCAAGCAGCGCCATCATTGCTATCAGGAAGGTTGAAAGTATCAAAAGATACAGTAATGTTTTTTTATCTCTCATAACTACCTCTATGTCTTATTTTACATTAAAAATAAGAAAATATCGGTGGTAAGTTATGACAGCGTATTTTTTATTTTTTCGATAATTTCGGGCGACCGTTCAATTATCGAAAAAAGGCGGTCAGCGTTTGGCTTATCGTCGTTTAAAGAAATCAGATTTACTGTGGAATCGTTAGCGACAGTCAAAAAAGCGATCGGAGTAATTGAAATACCCGTGCCGCTGCCTCCGCCGAAATTTTGCATTTGCGGAGTTTTTCTTTGCCCGTAGTCAAGTCCTCCGCCGAGAAAACCGACGGTTAATTTTGAGATGGGGATAATGGTAACTCCGCTTGGTGTATTAATAACTCTTCCGATCACCGTTTCGGCGTCCGCGAACCCTTTAATGCCGTCAAGGGATTCTTTGATAATTTCACTCATATCAGACATGCTTGATCACTCTCTTTGCTTTGTTTTTCACAATATAGTATAGGAAAAGCAGGGCAGAATTAATCAAATGAAAGAGTGAAAAATGAAATAACACGTCGAAATCGGAAGATTTTTCTTCAGTCTTATCGCAAGAATATACCTGATTTTCTGCAAAATGAAAGCTCCTTGAATTTGTTGCAAGATAGGAATACGCTATCTGATAAATTGCGTAGCGCCGTATGCTTTTGAAGATATCTTCCTCTGCGTATGAGAGCACATTTGGGGTGCATCCCATAACAATAACGTCGCTTTTGGAAATAAGGTATCTTAGAGCCTTGTATATAATCGGTACGTTCTTTATGACTTTTTTAATATGACCGAGGTGCTTTTTCTTTATTTCATCCTCGGATAGAATGATTGCTATAATATTAAAGTCTATTCTTACGGTTAGCCTATCATTTGTCTTTACCTTTACGTCAACTCTTTGGAGCAGTATAAATAAAAGCGCGAATGAAATAGGCAATAACCGTAAAATGACCATACTGAATATCAGAAATCGTCGTGAATATCGTCGTCTGCAGAGGGCTCCTCAAACTCAACGTATTCTTCGGTTGACTCGGGAGAGGATTCGCTTTCTTCAGCTTCTGCCGAATTCTCGGTGGCTTCGCTGTTTTCGAGAGTTGCTTCACCGTCTATTGCATTATCGATATCAAGGGTGAGCTGCTCGCCATCCTGCATAAGCTCCTCTGCGGCCTCGATTTCTGCCTCCTCCTGAGCCTTAGCGCCTTCGAATACTTCGATAAGCTCGTCACTTGTCTTAGGAAGAGAATCAAGATCGTTGAGTCCAAAGCAACGAAGGAAGTCGGAGGTCGTACCGTAAAGCATGGGTCTGCCGGGCACGTCAAGACGTCCGGTGGAGGTTATGAGACCTCTGTCAAGAAGGTTGTTCATTGCGTACGAGGAGTCAACGCGTCTGAGTGTATCTACGAACGCTCTGGTTACGGGCTGGTTGTATGCAACTATTGCAAGTACCTCCATAGACGAGGTGGAGAGCGATCCGCTCTTTCTTATACCGAGAGCGTCGCGTATCTCGGCAAGATAGTGCTCCTTAGTACAGAGCTGGCAGGAATCCTTATACGTGAGCATTATAACGCCGCGGGGAATCGTCGGATCGTTATATTTCATTGCATAATCAAAGACTTTATCCTTGACAACTGCGGGAGTAAGCTGGAAAACTCTTGCGAGTGTTGAGTAGGTAATGGGATGTCCTGCGGCAAAAAGCACTGCCTCAAGAGCTTCCTCAAAAACTACCACTCTCGGAGTATCCTCTTCATTTATTTCAATAACCTGTTTTGTCTCACTCATCGTTTATGCCTCATCCATTTTCTTCTTTTTCTTCTGTTACGGGAGTATCGAATTCACTCTCGGTTGCCTCACCGGGAACGTAGTCCGGATTAAGAGCAAACATCATTTCAAGGCCGTTTTCTTCGTATTCAATAACGTCCTCTATGACCTTGATTGACGTGATCTTTATTCTTTGGATCTTTATAAGCTCAAGTACGCCCATGAATCTTGCCACAAGCTCTGCTCTTGAATCTGAGTCTTTAAGCAGGAAGAAGAGCGACGCTTCCTCGTGCTCCTCAAGTAACTCGCAGATCTCCTCTATCTTTTCCTCTACGGATACGACCTTATGCTTAATAAGGGGATTAACGAGATCCTGCGGCTTTCTGAGCGCCTCAGCAACCTTTATTCTTCTGAGGACTGCATTAAGCGCCTTGACGAGAAGGCTTGGATCAAGGTCAAGAGGTAGACCGCGTTCCGGAGGAACGGAGTCCTGACCCTTTACGAATCTGCCCGAGTAATCATCATACATAGGCTTAAGCTTCTCAGCGGCAAGCTTTGCCTGCTGATGAAGGAGAAGCGCGTTCTGAATCTCACGTCTGGGGTCATTTTCGGTACCTTCCTCGTGAGGAAGAAGCATCTTGCTCTTGATAAGCATAAGATCGCTCGCCATTACGATGAATTCGGTTGCGATCTCAAGGTCCATTCTCTGAGCTTCCTCGAGATACTCCATATACTGATCGCATATCAGGGCAATCGGTATATCGGTTATACTCACTTTATTCTTTTGTATCAAAGCCAGGAGAAGGTCAAGAGGCCCTTCGAATTGGTCTAGTCTGTAAGTGATTTGTTCTAACATTAAATCCTCCGTGGGTTATCTGAACATCGGAATAAGTCGCCAGAAGTTCAGCATACCGTTTGCGATCGCATTTATTGCGTCGCTTAATATATCTGAAAGAGAAAAGATCTTTGCTAAAGCGCTGAGTACTGAATTGTTTGCGATAAAAGGTATGGATATGAGCGCGGCGTAAACATATTGGCCAAGCAGTAGCCACGCTATAACGCCCCAATATATCTGTTTTTCGTACTTCATAACCTTGAAATACCATTTTTGCGGAAGTGCTACGTAAAGAATCCTTGAGCCGTCGAATGGCGGTATGGGAATTAAATTAAACACACCCAGTCCGATGTTTATCGAGAAGAAGTAGAGCAGGAACAATAGTACGTTTATCTCAAGATTATCGATAAATACGTTTCCCGTCTCTCTGAATATCGAATAAAACAGAAGATACAGAAAGGCTGTGAAAAATCCAATGATAAGATTGGTTGCAGGACCTGCAAGCGCGGTAAGCGCAAAGCCGCGTCTGGGATTCTTAAAGTTTCGTGGGTTTATTGGCACGGGCTTTGCCCAACCGAAGTGGAAGAAGATCATGCATATCGCACCGAAAGGATCGAGATGCTTGATTGGGTTCAAGGATAGTCTTCCAAGCGATTTTGCCGTATCGTCACCTAGCTTATAGGCAACGTATCCGTGCGCAAACTCGTGTATTGTCAGGGCAACGAGCGCAGCCATTGCCGTGAGTATTAATTGCGGTAAATCCATCTTAAATTAACCTTTGCTTGTTGTGATGCATCAAGAAATTGCATCTGCGATTTTTTTCCAGACCTCGTCTTTACCGACGCGGCTGACAGAGGAGAAGGGAATGATCTCAATTCCGGTTCCCTCAAAGTATTCTTTGTGTAAATTATCAAGAGCATTTGCAAGCTGAGTTTTTGAAAGCTTGTCCGTTTTTGTTGCGACAACGATAAATTTTACTCCGTTATCAATAAGGAAATTGATCATCATAATATCGTCATCGGTAGGGCCGGTGCGTATGTCAATCAACTGAATTACCAGCTTGATAGCGTCAGATGAGGGGTTTTTGACAAAATAATCCTCGGTAAGACTGCTCCATCCGCGCTTTGACTCCTGCGAGCGCTTTGCATATCCGTAGCCGGGAAGGTCGACAAGGTAAAGCTTCTTATCAATATCGTAATAATTGATCGTGATCGTTTTTCCGGGAGAGGAAGAAACTCTTGCAAGCGATTTTCTTCCAAGCAGAGTATTGATCAGCGAGCTTTTTCCTACGTTAGATCTTCCCGAGAGAGCAACCTCGGGGCGAGGATCTCTCGGAAACTGTCTGGAGTTGCCGACTGTAATAGCTATATTCGCATTGTTTACGTTTATCTTCATTGCTTTCTCCAAATTGGATTAGATTACAAGTGCGTTTTTGAGAACGTCCATAGCGTGAGAGCAGGGGATAAAGGTCAGATTCTCCTTAGCTTCCTTGTCAATATCGTCAAGGTCTCTGACGTTTGCCTCGGGAATAAGAACGGTTTTAACACCCGCGCGATAAGCAGCAAGCGTCTTTTCCTTAAGTCCGCCGATAGCAAGCACCTTGCCTCTGAGGGTGATCTCTCCGGTCATTGCTACGTCGCGGCGTACGGGATAATTGCCGAGCGCGCTTATGATAGCGGTTACCATTGTTACACCTGCGGAGGGGCCGTCCTTTGGAACAGCGCCTTCAGGGAAGTGAATGTGTATATCCTTGGTTTTGTAGAAATCTTTATCGATTTTATACTCGACAGCGAGTGTTCTGACAAAGGAGTGAGCAATTTTCGCTGATTCCTTCATTACGTCACCGAGGGAGCCTGTGAGCTCTATTTTACCCGTTCCGTCAAGAACTGCGACCTCTACCTTGAGCATATCACCGCCTGCCTGAGTATACGCAAGTCCGTTAACTACGCCGATGGGGTTTTCTCCGTCTATCTTCTCGGGAATAACCTTTATCTTACCGAGGAATTCGGAAAGGTTTTTCTCGGTTATTCTTACAGACTTCGCCTTGCCTTCAGCAATTTTCTTAGTCGCCTTTCTCATAAGAGATGCAAGCTCTCTTTCAAGATTTCTTACACCGGCCTCGAGAGTATATCCCTTAATAAGAGCAAGAATACCGTCATCCGTGATCTTGAACATACTCTTTTTTACTCCGTTGGCAGCCATCTGCTTAGGAATAAGGTGGTTTTTTGCGATTGCAAGCTTCTCGCTATCCGTATAAGTGGAAAGCTCAATGATTTCCATTCTGTCAAGCAATGGGGCGGGGATTCCGTCGTAGCTGTTTGCGGTAGCGATAAACATCGTATCCGAAAGATCGATAGGAATTTCCATGAAATTGTCTCTGAATGACTTGTTCTGCTCGGGGTCGAGAACCTCGAGGAGCGCCGAGGTAGGATCACCTCTGAAGTCTTTAGCCATCTTGTCTATTTCATCAAGAACGATTACGGGGTTTTGCACCTTTGCGTTGATTATTGCGGTCACGATTCTGCCGGGCATAGCACCCACGTAGGTCTTTCTGTGGCCGCGAATCTCGGCTTCGTCATGCATACCGCCGAGTGATACGCGGGCATATTTTCTCTTGAGCGCGCGTGCGATTGAAGCAGCAACAGACGTTTTTCCCACACCGGGAGGGCCAACGAGACAGATGATCTGACTCTTTACGTCCTTTGAAAGCTGTTTGATTGCTACGAATTCAAGAATTCTTTCCTTAACCTTTTCAAGACCGTCGTGGTCAGCATCGAGAACTGCGCGTGCCTCCTCGACGTTCACTTCATCATTGGAATTGATGCCGAAGGGGAAGTCAAGGCAGGTATCGAGATAAGCTCTGATGACAGTGCCTTCAGCAGCGCCAAACGGAGTCTTAGAGAGCTTGTTAAGCTCCTTAAAGAGCTTTTCCTTGATATCGTCAGTAAGATTAGCCTTTAAAATTCTCTCCTCGTATTCGGTAATTTCGTCGTCTTCATCTTCGCCGAGTTCGGACTGGATAGCCTTGATCTGCTCTCTTAAGAAGTAATCCTTCTGATTGCGGTCAATCTTTTGTCTTACCTGAAGCTGTATGTCGTGCTCACATTCAAGGAGCATAAGCTCCTCTTCGAGGCATACAAGAAGCTTCTCAAGTCTGGTCTTGGGGGATATAGCCTCAAGAACAGTTTGCTTGTTTTTATAATCTATAACTGCAGATGATGCAACAAAGTCTGCGAGATATCCGGGATTTGCGATAGCCTCAGCATTCATTCTGAGGTCGTCTGTAAAGCTGGGATGAATGTCCTTTAAAGGCTTAAGCTTGTTTTTAACCTCTTGCATAAGAGCCTCGAGTTCTTTTGTGAGGCGTGCAGGAGATTTTTCTTCTTTCAGATTACCTATCGCAAGGTAGAAGCCCGAGGTTGATTTAACGTCGGTAATCTTTATTCTCGATAAGCCCTCAAATACTACCGAAAGATTACCCTGAGGATTTTTGACGACGTGCTTGATCTCTGCAACTACGCCGACGTCGTAGAAATCGTCCTCGGTGGGTTCTTCGATAGAAATATCCTTTTGCGTAGCCAGAATCACCTTGGCATCATGCAAGGTCGCCGCAGCGGTAAACGCTTTGAGCGATATGGGCCTTACTATCTCAATGTTGAGCTGTACACCCGGAAATCCGACGATGCCTCTTAATGCTACTAAGGGGAGGGAAATTTCATTTACTTCTTCTATATGTTCTTTGTCTTGAATTTTTGACATTTTTACCTCGTGAATATGCGTGATATGCGAATAATAATAATACGCCAAATATCATTATAGCACACTTTTTTTCTAAAATCCATACTTTTTTAAAAATATTATTTGTTTTTCTTTAAACTTATATATAAAAATTGATTATCTTCTTATAACTTTTCAAATGCCGTTAAAGCCTTATGTTTCAAGGCTTTTCGGCATTTTGCTTTACGGGAGATGTTCTTAAATCTTCTTAAATCCCCTCATGTTTCCCTAACCAAAAGTAGTAAACAGAGTAGTAAAACCGCTATTTACTACCTATGCAATCAGCCGTTCCATTTCGGCTACTGCGCTGTCAGAGGTCGCATGGGCGTAATAGTTCAGCGTCATTGTGATGTTGGAATGTCCCATGATGTACT
>CAZUQN010000052.1:0-11819 GCA_964622425.1 uncultured Ruminococcus sp. | reverse complement strand
CAATACCGCAGCTGGTCTTGCAAGCAGACTGGCAAGAGGTCTGGCACTCGCCGCATCCGCCATTCTTAGCGCTCTGGCAAAGATTCTTGGTTTCAATAGTCTTGATGTGTTTCATATCAACACCTCCATATAAGTTTTATTCATATGTGATTATTGTACCACATCTTTTTTCAAATTGCAATATACTAATAAGATTTTTTTAAATAATTTTCTTTATTATTTCGCGCCTGCGCGATTGACATACCGATTTTGTTGTGCTATAATATGCTTAGAATAGAATTTTTTCTCAAGGAGGAATATATATGAGGCTTATCGGCAATCTTATTTGGTTTTTGATCTACGGTCTTTGGATGGCCGTTATCCATTTTGTTGTGGGCGTTGCGCTTTGCATCACCCTCATCGGCATTCCCTTCGGTCTTCAGTACATCAAGATCGCGCGTTATGCTATCTGGCCCTTCGGACGCAGTATGCAGACCGACTTTGACCGTCACCCTATTATGAACCTTATCTGGATCTTCTTCGGCGGTGCTGAGCTTGCTCTCGTACACCTGCTCGTAGGTGTTGTTCTTTGTCTCACCATCATCGGTATCCCCTTCGGAAAGAAGTGCTTCAAGCTTTGCGCACTTTCCTTCCTCCCCTTCGGCGCAACCGTAGCATAAGCTGTAAGAAGAATACTTTAGTTGTCATTTTTGACGATAAAAAGAAGCAACCGCCAAAAATGCGGCTGCTTCTTTTTGTTTTGCTTTTGCTATTTACCACGTAACTACCTCGTCGACGATGGCCTGCTGCTCACCCGCGGTGCGCCTCAGATATATCCTCGTTGTCTCAATACTCTCGTGCCCCATAAGGTCGGCAAGCAGGGCAATATCGTTGAATTTCTCGAGGAAGTTTTTTGCGTAACGGTGTCTGAAGGAGTGCGGATAGACGACCTTCGGGTCAATGCCGTATTCGGTCGCAAAGGTCTTTAGCTGTTGAGAGATACCCCTTGTGCTTATCCTCTCCTTATATCTGTTGAGGAAGAGATATCCGCTCTCTCTGCCCGTGCTGTCGAGCCACGTGAGAGTCTCCTCTCGCAGCAGCCTTGGTATGTAGAGCCTGCGGAGCTTTCCGCCCTTGCCGTATACGTCGAAGTATCCGAGATGCACGTGCTCCACCTTGATCTTGATAAGCTCGCCTATTCTCGCGCCGGTTGCCCCGAGATACCATACCACGAAGTACCACTCGAGATTTCCGTC
Organism: uncultured Ruminococcus sp.; assembly: GCA_964622425.1. Classification (GTDB taxonomy): domain Bacteria; phylum Bacillota; class Clostridia; order Oscillospirales; family CAG-272; genus UBA1740. The sequence continues at coordinate 10,584 of CAZUQN010000052.1, read as the reverse complement.
GTTTTTAAGACAGTTTTTTAAGAAAAGATAGTCGGCGTTGCTTATCACGTTTTCAAGAAAGTTCTTTTGCTGCACCTTGACCGATTTGATCCTCAGCGACGTCTTACCGAGATAGGTGAGGTATTTATTCATCGCCTGTATCCTCAGATTTGCCGTCTTTGGCTTGAAGTATTCGGTAAGATACCCCTTGTAGGCAAGGAGATTTTCGCGACTGATTCCGTTATAGTGCGAAGTGTAGTAATCCACCGTCCACAGATAAGCGTCGAGCGTGTTGTCGGATAGATTCTCCCTGCGCAGGAATTCTTCAAAGGTTTCTTTTTTCTTCATTTTATCACCTCGTTTAAGTATTCGGGCAAAACACAGAGCCCGTTTACTTATTATACCAAACAAAGCATTGATTTCACGTGAAAGGATATGTCCGTAATATGATAAACGAATATATCAAGACTAATTTACCTCTAACTCTGCGTGAGTGCAGGGAGGATAGCTACCCCTTCTTCGCCTTGCCTAAGCCCTATAACGTCCCCTGCGCCTCGGGTATGTTTCAGGAGATGTATTACTGGGACACCTATTTCACCAACCGAGGTCTTATCCTTGACGGTGACGTCGAGCAGGCAAAAAACAATACCGAGAATCTTATGGCTATGGCCTTGCGCTTCGGCTTCGTCCTCAACGGCAATCGCGCCGAGTTTTTAAACAACTCTCAGCCGCCCTTTTTGTCGCAGGCGGTAAGAGAGGTCTACGAGGTAACTAAGGATAAGGAGTGGCTTGGAGATGCGCTCCCCGCGATAGAGAAGGAATACACCTTCTATACGACCTCAAGAGGCACCGATATAGGCCTTTCAAGATACGATGCGGTAACGCCCATCTCCGACAGCCAGAAGAAAAGGGCGGTGGAGATTCTCGTTGACCGCCTAGGCTATACTCCGGACGTTTCCTACGATGAGCTTGCCCGCGGACTTTACGCCGTCGGTGAGAGCGGCTGGGATATCAACCCGAGAATGACCTACCACGCTTACGATTATGCCGCGGCTGAGCTTAATTCACTTATTTATTCGATAGAAAGCAATATGGAATTCTTCTCGGATGAGCTTGGCGATGCCGAGTCGGCGGAGGTCTGGCACACAAGAAAGGAAAACCGCGCCGCTCTTTGCCGCAAATATCTGAAGGGCGAGGACGGTATCTTCTACGATTACGATCTTGTGAGGGGCGAGCGCACCTCACTTCTCAGCGCCGCATCTTATTATCCCTTGTACTTCGGTATGGCGACCGACGAGGAGGCAAGAGCCGCCGTCGAGAGACTCCCCGAGCTCGAGACCGAGTGGGGCATTGTCACTGTCGAGAGATGCGACCATATCAAGGGCACCTTCCAATGGGGATATCCCAACGGCTGGCCGCCTATGCAGCAGATAGTGGTCGAGGGACTTTTAAGATACGGATATGAGGCTGATGCAAGGCGCATCGCGAAAAAGTTCCTGAGTCTTATGGAGAAGTCATTTGCCGAAACAGGTCACCTTTGGGAAAAGTACGATGTGGTGAAAGGGAGCGCCGAGGCGCTCGCGGAGTATGAAACACCCGCTATGCTCGGCTGGACCTACGGTACATACAGAGTATTTTCAGAGCTATTGAAGGAGATATGATAGAATCAAAACTTAAATTCGCTACCTCCGGAGAGATTCACCTTGGAGGCTACGGCGGTAAAATGACGGAATACGTCCTGGGAAATCAGCTTCTCGACGCCGATACCTGGGCGCTGCTCGTCGATCAGTTCAGACGCCGCGAGGACGGTACAAACGGCGGCTGGAGAGGAGAATATTGGGGCAAGATGATGCGAGGCGCAAGCCTTACCTATCGCGCCACCAAGAACGAGAAGCTCTATTCCGTGCTCACAGAAACCGTCAAGGATATGCTTACCGTGCAGGACAGACTTGGCAGATTTTCCACCTACACCGTGGACAAGGAATTCCGGGGCTGGGATATGTGGGCGCGCAAATACGTTATCCTCGGTATGGCATACTTTACCGATATATGTAAGAGCAAAGCTTTTAAGGAGAGAATAATCAAGGCGCTGACACGCCACGCGGACTACATTATCGATCACATAGGAGAGGAAAAGCTCTCTATACTTGATACCTCCGGTGTGCTTGGCGGAATGAACTCGGCTTCGATTCTCGAGGCGTTTGTGAGAATGTACACCCTGACGGGCGAGAAGAGATATCTCGACTTTGCCTCCTACATAATTTCGACGGGAATGTGCAAGGGCGCAAATCTCGTCCAGCTTGCTCTTAAGGGGGAGCTTTACCCCTATCAGTACCCGATCACCAAGGCTTATGAGATGATGAGCTGCTTTGAGGGAGTGCTTGAGTATTATAAGCACACGGGCAATCCCGACCACCTTCTTGCCGTGGAGAATTTTGTGGAAATGCTTACAAGGACCGATTACACTCTTATCGGCTGCTCGGGATGTCGACACGAGTTCCTTGACAATTCCACCGTCACCCAGACAGAGCCCGCGACTCAGGACGTAATGCAGGAGACCTGCGTGACAGTCACCTTTATCAAGCTTTGCGCTAAGCTTCTCTCGCTTACCGGTAACCCCAAGTATGCGGAGTATATCGAGAGGTCAGGTCTCAACGCAATGTACGGCGCGGTGAACAACGAGAACCAGACGATGTGCCGCACCCTTGCACGCACGTGGGTCGAGGGCGGTAGAATGGTAATTATTGAGGAGCACGAGGCGTTCCCCTTCGATAGCTACAGCCCGCTTTATCAGGACAGACGCGGCATCAGACTCGGCGGAACGCAGTTTATAGGAGAGGGAAGAATATACGGCTGTTGCGTATGTATCGGAAGCGCGGGAACCGCTATAATGGGACTCGTTCCGGTAATGAAGGGTGATGACGGATTTTACGTCAACCTCTATAGCGATTGCCGCTTTGATACAGAGCTTGACGGTGAGCGTGTGCGCCTTGATATAAAGGCGGATCCGTACAGATGCGACGGAGCAAGGATCAAGGTCGACGGTAAGGGAAAACAGTTTACCGTAGCGCTGAGAATTCCCACCTGGGCAGAGGACTTTACCGCTTTCGTTGACGGTCAGCCCCTGAGCGCAGAGGCGCAAAACGGCTATCTGCTTATAAACCGCGAGTGGGATAAGAGCAGGATAGAGGTCAGCTTCAAAGCACCCGTAAAAATGCAGGTGATAAACAAAAAGATTGCCTTCACAAAGGGCCCGATAGCCCTCGCGAGAGACGCAAGATTCGGTGATGTATCAAAGCCTCTTGCAATAACCGTAAGAAACGGAAAAACCGTCCGCGCAAGACGTCTTGACAACGAGACCTTCACAAGTAATATTGCTTATGAGATAAAGACTAAGGACGGTGCTGTTATCCTTTGCGACTATGCTCAAGCAGGCAAAAATTACGATGAGGAGAGCTCGAAAATTACGGTTTGGTCGGATCGAAAATAACCGATTTATCTCTAGCAGAATTTGAATTAAAAATAGCAAGGAACAGTGCTACACCCGTAAGTGGAGGACACTATTTCTTGCTATTTTTATTTATTCCTTATGAGCCTCGAAGCTGCCGTTATATTCTCTTAAGAAATTCTCGGCTGTCGCGGCAAATTTGCAGGATACCTCGTCACCGACAAAGGCGAAGGTCGCGAGGAAATTACCGAAGTACTTGTCTATGATCTGCACCTTCATCTGCAGCTTTCTTTCCTCGGTAAATCTCAGGGATACCGCATCGTGATACATATGTCCGTTTGTGGTAATCTCTCTGCCTACCTCGTCGGAGTAGCCAAGCTCAGGGAAGAGGCCAAAGACGTTTTTATTTATACCGAAGGGAATGACCTTGTCGCCCTGCTTATTGGTATATCTGAACTCTCCGTGATCATCGTCAAATGCAAATGAGAATTTCTCCATTTCAAGTGTGTTAGGCTCGCAAATGTATGTATTGCCAACTATACTTTGCATAAATGCGGATTTTTCTATACCTTTAAGCGAAAACAGCTCGAGGCTATCAATCAGAGAATTCAGCTTTTTAAGCTCCGCATCATTGGTGGGCAAGGGCTCGTCAAGAATTCTGTCCGCAACAAAGGACAAGAAGCCGTTTACTAAAAGATCGTATCTCGCAGGGTTACCTTGGTTGTCCGAGTTGATGACGAAAATGAGCTTTTTAGAGGGAATGGTAACGGTAAGCTGACCGCCCATTCCGACGAAGGCGTATCCGCCCCTCGGCGCTTGCCATATCTGGTAGCCGTAGCCGTGGCCGAAGACGCGGGCTTCATTTTCCTCGTAGTTGTCGACCACTCTTGAGGTAGCCTCTCTTACGTATGCCTCGTCAACAAGCTGACGCCCCTCAAAGCGTCCGCCGTCCATAAGCAACTTTGCGAATGAAGCCATATCTCGCGCGGTGCAGACCATAGCCGAGTCGCCCCAGCTGTCGCCATTCGGAGTCTTGAGAATCTTTGCGGTCTTAAACGTGCCCATATGAGAGAAGAGTCTCTCGGTGAGGAAGTCAAGGAGCGACTTTCCCGCGAGCTTTTCAACAAGGCTCGAGAGTACCTGCGAACCGGGAGAATCGTATTCCCAAAGCGCGCCCGGGAGCTTAGCTCTTGTCCTGCCGCTAAAGTATATATGCGTCCTGTCGGGATCGCTTTGGCCAAACCACCATCTGTCCTCGCCGACCGTCGTCATCGTAAGCATCTGACGTACGGTCTGATTTTTTAGTCTTTCGGGGATTTTATCACGGCTGTCTATCTTCTCGGGGAAGTAGTCGATTACCTTATCGTCGAGTGAGAGCTTTCCGTCCGACACGAGCAGACCTATTGCGATTCCGACAAAGCTCTTTGTCTGCGAATACTGTCTGTGACAGAAATCCTTGTCAAACGGCTTCCAGTACGCCTCAGTGAAAATCTTGTCGTCACGTATAAGCAGAAGCGAGTGCGTAGCGTGAGAATTGTCATTAAGATAGTTAATTAATCTCGATACCTCCGAGGAGGGAAGTCCTACCTCCTCGGGTGTTGCTTTCTTAAACATAAGCTTTGCTCCGTTTTTCTGTAGTATATGTCTTTTCGTTCTTGCGAAAGTATTGCTTGTGAAGAAGAGTTATTCTTCTGTAATTATCCTCTCAATTTCATCTCTTAACCGCTTTGCGGGCCTTGTGAATGCGAGATGACCGGTAACGAATAGGATAGGGAAGAGTGCGAGGCAAGAGAGCATCACAGACGCATCATCGAGGCTTTGGAAGGTTGCGCGAGATTCGAAAATCAGCATATAAAGTCCGAGTAACGCGCCGAGCATGGATATAAAATACAAGGAGTAGAAAACTATCGCGGCAAATAGGCTCATTCTGACCGTCACGGTAACGTTCGTGTATTCTCCGTCTATGGTATAGCGCCCCTTTGCAACGGGAGCAAAGGCGTTTCTGCTTCGCATGACACCGGCTGTGTACTTAAACGGTTTATCACTTACGGCAAACCCCTCGTCAGAAGCCCAACCGAAGTATTTTCCAAACCCCGGGTCAACAAGCATTCTGATCGAGCGATTAATTCTCGCAGGCGTCATCTTGGTCCTGATACAAAACCGATCGAAAAATAGAAGGCTTTTGAATATTTTAGATTTGATCCCCGTATTTTTTGCAGAGGGAGAAGCATCTCCTCCCTTAACAATGCTTTTGTTGTCGATCGGATTCCAAAAGATGAAGTTAGTTTCGTAACCGTCATTTTCGAGCAGTGCGGGGTCCGAAAAGACTTTGGAAAGAGATTCTTCATCAGCTCTTGATGAATCTTCCTTGCTGAAATAAGAGCTTCCATACCACTTACCGTTTTTGTCGGTAAGCACGACGGCACAAGCATTGTTAGTTAAAATTTCTTTTACCATGCCTACCATTTCATCGTAAGCATACTTGTAGTTAGGGAAGTGACAGTGGTAGCCGGCAAAATACAAGGTAAATTCGTCCTCATCATCAACCGATATTTGAATACAATTCTCACTAAAGGAATTGTTGAATACTAAGCATTTCGAATCATCGTATTCAAGCCAATCATATCCTTCATCATCTCTTGAATACACGCAAGATTCATATTCTTTAAACAATTCCCGTATTTCGCTAATCTTCTCGATCGGATCGAGTTCTGTGTAATCAAGCTCTTCCATGGAAATCTCCTTATTACTTATCAAAATCAAGCGAAACTATATCATTTGCAAAGAATAGTTTACCAAATACATATTTATTCGATATTCTTATCTTTTGTAATGATACAAAACAAATGAAATGTTCGCCATTTTTGAACCGATAGCAATTCTTGACGTGAGTCTCTTTCGTGGCTCACATTTTACGCCTACACATATATTTGCACAGAAAAATGCTATGATAATACTATTATACCATAACCCATACCACTTTTCAATCATCTTTTTTCTTTTTCCGCTTTAAGCATTGAAAAAGATACAGAACTATGATATAATAGACACAAATAATTAATTAGTCTAAGTATTAAGGAGATTAAAATGACATTTCTTGAACTTGCAAAGGCGCGTTATTCCGTGCGCAAATTTAAAAGTGATATGATCGAGGACGAAAAGCTTGAGGCCATCCTCGAGGCAGGACGCGTAGCTCCCACAGCCTGCAATAACCAGCCTCAGAGGATATACGTTGTAAAGAGTGAAGAGAACCGCAAGAAGCTCGCCGAGGTCTGCCGCTTCACCTTTGACGCTCCCGTGATCCTCGTTATAGCTTATGACAAGGAGCGCGATTGGAAGAATCGCCGTATGCCCGGTTATAGCTCGGGCGAGACCGATGCCGCCATCGTCTGTACCCATATGATGCTTGAGGCTTGGGAGCAGGGAATAGGCTCGTGCTGGGTTGGTGCGTTTTCCGCCGATGCAGTCCATGACGCGATCTCCCTTCCCGAGAATGTACGCGTTACCGCGATGCTCCCGATCGGCTATGCCGCAGATGATGCAGAGCCCGCTTCATTCCATAATACCTTCCGCGAGCTTGACGATATGGTAACAGAGATATAAGATCCGGTTAGGACTAAACTATCAAACGAAAAACACAAAGTATATATTTCTTTGCAATAATAAAAACGGCCGCAACCGCGACCAAAAGGGAAGAACTCAGGATGCCCGATAGGGTAACCTGAGTTCTTTTGTGTTATCTTGACAAAATAAATACCTATTTGATTTTTTGATACAAAGCGTTGAAAAAAGATGCGTTTTCTTCTTCAATTCTTTTTGGTAAAGTTAAAACAAAGAAATTGCCTGATTTTATTCGCCACACTCCGAATACAGTTTTTAAGCGTTTCATTGAGTTATATTCTAATTCTAAGTCTGTATTGTGCAAGCGAATTACTAAAAGGTCATCATATAGCAACGCATACAGTAAGCCTTGATGGTTTCTTATGTAACTGTCTTTGTGTTCGAGAAACATTATGGTAAGAACGATCGTTAGAATCAAAACGAATCCGGCTAATACTGCAATCCATACATTTTGCAAAACGACGGCAACCAATAATCCGACGATAATCGGAATAATCAGCGCCAGCATTTTTTCATTAATAAGATAGTCATACCATAAAAGACGATTGATTTCCTTGTCGGATAACTCAAAAGTAATTTTTGAAATAGGCTCTCTGTCGCTTACGTATCTGTTATCTGCGTCATCGGGGTATGATATTTCTGCAATTTCGGAGAAAATTTTGCGGTTATTTCTTTCCAGAAAAGCAACTATGTCGTAAAGCTCCGAGTTGTGCTTTTCAACATTTTCCGTTGCAATAGAAACGTATTTATCATTATTCAGATAAATAATAAGCCCGTCAGCCATTGTTTCTATTCTTTTGATGTCCTTATATGAAAAATCTTGCTTTTTTTCCTGACAAGTACAGGTAAAGGTCTTGTATTCAAATCTGATGTTGAAAAACTGATTGTATCTTAACGCAAAAAGCGGAGCAAAAGATGTATCAACATGCGCTTTCAATCTTTCTTGATTTTCATATGACACACAAAGGCGCATACATATGTCCTTGTCATTATGGAATAATTTCATATTGTACCGCCTTTCTGTTTGATACTGTTGCTTTGATTATACGCTCATTGCCTTGCCCAGTTTCTTATTGCCCTTGCGTCTTGTTCATCTGTGAGCTTTATTATATATACCTTACTTGAAAATGTCTTAATTCTCACGGGATAGACAACACATTTATGATCGATGTATGTTTCTCCTATAGATGCAGATTTTATGTCATTTTGATAAATTGCAAATTTCCCGGGAGAAAATACCCATTTGTCAGAGAGCACGATCCATTCATAGTGCCTAGAGAAAATCCTTGCATTGTTATCATTAAATTTTGTTTTATAGTGTTTTTCTTGCTTTTGGATCATGCGTAAAAAACGAATAATATTTATTGTAAAATACAAGATCAAAGCCGTTAATGTAGATACAGTAATTACAATTGACAGTATAAGCTCGACGGAGCTGTTGTTGATTTTTGCTCCGAATATAAGGAAGGCGGACATAGCAACAGCAAGGAAGAACACAGGCATAAAGCTAAAAGCAATATATTTTGTGACGTAGATTGACTTTTTGCTCACGTTATCACCGCCTTTCGTCATGGTATATCAATTATACCATGAAAAACTGTACTTTTCAACCTGCAAAATAGAAAACATGACCCACCGCACAAGTCGCATAGTAAAAAGTTAGCGCGGGTGAGGCGAGTTATCTGCTATTTTGCGGTCGTACACGCAAAATGACGCAGTATGCCGCCGTTGCGACGGCGGACATAGACCCCGAGAGCGCATGGATAGGGTTTTGTTTTTGCTTTGCGTAAATATTCTTCGGGTTATTTGCTATTCGTCGGTCGTACACGACGAATAACGCAATGTTTGACCCCGACCTTTGTGGCGCTTCGGTTATATGTGAAGCAATATTGTCTATTTGAAGCTATTGTGCGAGCGAAGGGAAGTGCCTATTAACGCCACAAAATCGGTTCAAAGGGCCGAAGGGTATGAGGTTCAAGTCCCATCTCGCACCATTTTTGCCGAAAGGCAAAAAAGAAGGCTCACCATTTGGTGAGCCTTTGTGTTGTGCTTCCTTAATAGATGCCACGGTGGGAAAGTCAATAAAATCAAGGGATTTCCCGCTTTTGAAGCGGTTTCATGTGCATCCTTAATGGATGCCAATAGTACTTATGTTTACTTACTCGTTTTTACAATTTTAATTTCCGTAACCGTTCCTTCGTAAAACATCGTTCCACTCATTTCGGTACCGATAAATGTATTCTCATCTGTGATTTCCCCACTTGAAGCAAGAATAAGGCTTTCTGTTTCTTTTGAAGTGTCGTAGATATGAAGAGTGATTTCTTGCGGTGTTATTCCGTTTAATTCCATACGAATAGGTATCGTTTTGCCATTTGCAACCCACTCACCCTTTTGCAATTCAAAATCATACCAGAAATTTTGAGTTTCTTCTTTGTAAATATTGTTATTCGTATTGAAAAAATCAATATAGGTTTGAGAAACCCAGCTGAAATAAAAATCCAAGTCCTTATCAATAGAAAATGTGATCGGCATCTTTTCTTCGGTTTTGGGATTGATAAGATAAGATGAATTCATAGCACCTTTCTCAAAGCTGTACGTGTGGTTGCAGGTGCTCGAATGAACATGGTATTTTTCCGTGGGATCAAATATTTCAATATCGCAAACAAGTCCACCATCGCCACCTGCAAACGTCGATGGTTTAACGTAGTGCTCCAAATAAACCGCTTCTGTCCTATCTCCCTTTACCCATTCGCCGTAAAAATTAAATTGAGAATTGCTATTACACAGAATACGGATATATTCATTTTCGGAAATGGTGTAAACCATTACGCAATCCTCGTCAGGCAGTGCTAAATCTTCGGGAGGCGTTTGGTGGCAAGAAGTAAAAGCTAATACGAGTATTATTAACGAAACGATGACAGCGGTTAATTTAATGTTTTTCATCCTTGCTCTCCTTTTTTATTAGGTATTCATAATAATTCTCTAATATCTTTTTGCTTTTTTGATAGCATAACAGAAGTAATAATTGCAATAATCTTTTTCATGTATTCACTGCCTTTCGTCTTGATATATCAATTATACCATGAAAAACTGTACTTTTCAACCTGCAAAGTAAAAAACTACCACATCGGTCGCATAGTCACGGTGGATAGGCCATAGGCCATAGCGCAATAGAAAAAGAAAGAGTGGGGAAGGGTTATCTGCTATTCGTCGGTCGTACACGACGAATGACGCAGTATGCCGCCGTTGCGACGGCGGACATAGACCCCGACAGCGCGCGGCTTTTGTTATGTATTTTTGCTTTGATTTACAAAGCGCGATGCTTGTACTCGGCACAAGATTACCGCGCGCTCAGGTCATAGAGCGTAGCTCGTGAGGTTCAAAGCCCATCTCGCACCATTTTTGCCGAAAGGCAAAAAAAAAAGACTCGTTTTTCAACGAGTCTTTGGTTGCGGAGATGGGATTTGAACCTCATGACCTTCGGGTTATGAGAAATTGCAGACATTGTGTGTGCAATTTCTATTTACTGCCTTATA
>CAZUQN010000051.1:0-11882 GCA_964622425.1 uncultured Ruminococcus sp. | reverse complement strand
AGGTTTACCCGATGGAATTCGTTATTCTCCTCGCGGTATTTGCCATCAGCGTTATCCCTACCGTGATATGGACTTTCTGTATGTCGAGAAAGGATGGTGTGCAGGATTAACCTATGAAAATAAAAAGAAATATATACAAAATAATATCATTTATACTCGCCTTATCCCTTATCCTTGCATCTTTTGTCGGATGTAAAAAGGATAAGGAAATAGATCCTGACGGCTCGGGCGTTACCAAGCTCAGCTTCAAGGCGGCATCCGGATACGACTATTTGAAGACTCTTGACGGAACCACAGTTACCATCAGCGGGTATATGGCGACGAGCTCTCCTGTGGACGGATCATTTATGTTTCTTATGAATCTGCCTTACCAGAGCTGTCCCTTCTGTGTGCCTAACACGTCTCAGCTCTCCAACACTATGGAGATATACCCGAAGAAGGGAGAGTCATTCCCGTATACAAATCAGGCTATACAGGTTGTCGGAACCCTGGTGGTTTCCGAAAGCGAGGATGAGCCCTTCACCGATAAATACGGATATGAGTTCTGCTCCAAGATCGTTGACGCCACCTATACTATTATTAAATCAGAGGATCTGTCGGATAATATGGCTCTTTGGCAGAAGATAGCTGCCGCCGACGTGGTGAGCGATATCTACAAGATGTACGATTACGTCAACTTCCTTTGCGCATGGCCGACCTACTACGTCAATAGCTACACTAATGAAAAGGGCGAGACTGTACCCGGCTATTATCTGTACGCCAGCGATGCAGAGAGGTTTATATATACCGACGGTGCGCAATTCAACTACGGATATAAGGAGGGGTATTTTGACTCCATCGTGGTCAAGATCGAGGCGGTGGATAAAAGCGCATTTTCGGATCTGGTAGCCAACGTTCGCAAGGCTGAGGCGCTTGCCAAAAAGGCACTTGGTGAGCTTGAAAGCAAAAACTACACCTCCGAATACAAATACGTAGAGATGTTCGGCACCGAGGACTACGTATTTACTCTTAATAAGGGAGCTGAGCTTTCAAGTGAAATGAATGCGGTTTATAATGAATTTTCAAACTGGCTCGGTAGCTGGGAAATGTAAAACAGCTTTCGAACGGTAAGAAGAAAAAACGCAAGAAATACCACCCCGTGTGGATTTTCTTGCGTTTTTTCTAATTAGTTATTCGTTTTATTGCCCTCACGAGCCTGCCTTTTCGCATACTCAACAAAGCTTGAGCCGGTATAGATCTTCATACCAAAGACCTCGTCGCCCGTCAGCGCTACTTTAATACCGGTTTTCTCGGGCAGGACGTAGCTTACGGCGTGAGGCGCGGGGTTGAAGAGAAGTATTTTTTCTACCTTGACGTCCTCCGTGGCGAGCTTATCGGGAAGCTCAAGCGGACGTGACACAAACACCTTCGAGCTTACGGTGAAGGCCTTGCCGGATTCCACGTATGCAAGACCGGTCGCACGACGCTTGGAGGAGGTCAGCATTCTCATCGCCATCTTCATATACCTGACCGAAAATCTCTTGGAGGAGAAGTGTACCATATGGTGCTTGTTACCGCCCGAATAAAGGCGGATGAGGTATACCGTGCTAAGTATTTTAACATATAGATCTGGCTTTTGAGAGTTTGTACGCGTCGGTAAAAGAGGGAATCTTAAAAATTTCACCTCAGCGCCGAGCTCCCTTTGAAGGCTCTTGAGCCTTATTATCATAACGATCCTTTTGCGCGACCATAGGATAAAGCGTACGATGAGGACCAGCGCGACAATAAGGAGTATAAGATTGATTACGTCTACCATACGCCCTCCTATATATCCGTCATCCACGCTCCGCGCCAGGCCTTGACGCAGATCGGTATTGCAAGCATTCTGCCAATGAAGGAAAACGCCGCAGATACGAGTATGGCAGGGAAGAGATTCGGCAAGAATTTCATGTTGTAGCCGAGCCAATTCCAGAAGATAAGTCCGAAGTAGCTGAGCACGTCCTCTGTTAAGAAGAACGCGGGCACGACGAGCACCGCGGGGATCAGCACGGATACGATCAGGTCGCTGATGAAGAATTCCTTGAAGTACAGCTTGATGCCGTCCCATATGAGATATTCTCCGTCTGTAAGGCTTACGAGCCGCTCATATTTCTTGTTATCTATTCTCAAGGCGATGAGGTTGATCACGACAAGAGAAAGAAAGACCGACCATATATCCTTTATGCGCTCCAGCTTGTTATAAGTTTCTATATCGTATATCTGATTGTATATCGGGAAGGTCTCGGGGAATAGGTGATTGAGGTAGGCGTAGATCCAGTCAACGACGCTGCCGCTCGCACCGAGGATAAAAAGTCCAAAGACAAAAACACATATATACAGTACGATTGGATTCAGATATTTATGCCTGAACTTCATTTGCCGCCTCCCTTCATCATTTATCCCCTATATTATACCTTATTTTACCTGCCTTGTCAACCCGTATTTCCTCCCTGCCGCCTCACGCGTGTTAATTTATCGCGCAAAGGTCTTGAAAAAATATATAAAATATGCTATATTATATAAAGATGATCATTATTCGACCTAAAAGGAGGGCTGGATTTTGAATATACTTCATATGAAATATGCAGTAGAGGTTGCAAAGCTCGGCTCGCTCAATAAGGCTGCGGAAACGCTCCTTATCGCTCAGCCGAATATCAGCCGCTCCATCAAGGAGCTTGAGGCCGATCTCGGTGTCACAATATTCAACCGCAGCGCCAAGGGTATGGAGCTCACACCCGAGGGTGAGGAGTTCATCGGCTATGCAGAGAACATTCTGAAGCAGATAGACGACGTCGAGCGCCATTACAGATACGGCTCGCCAAAAAAGCAGAAGTTCTCGATCTCCGTGCCGAGAGCGTGCTATATTTCCGATGCCTTTGCAAAGTTTTCCACGGGTATCACAGAGGACCCCGCTGAGATATTCTATAAGGAAACAAATTCGCAAAGAACGATAAATAACGTGCTGAATAAGGACTACAAGCTTGGTATCATCAGGTATGCAGAGAACTATGACAAGTTCTTCAAGTCTATGCTTGAGGAAAAGGGCCTTGCTTATGAGATGGTCGCGGAGTTTTCCTACGTTCTCATTATGAGCCGCGACAATCCTCTTGCAGAGAAGGAAGAGATCACCTTTGATGATCTTCCTCCATATATCGAGATAGCGCACGCAGATCCTTACGTCCCCTCGCTCCCGCTTGCCAAGGTGGTGAAGGAGGAGCTCCCCGACAATATCGACCGCCGCATCTTCATCTTCGAGAGGGCGAGTCAGTTTGATCTTCTCTCCGAGAATCCCGAGACCTTTATGTGGATATCTCCTGCCTCGGAAAAAATGCTTAACAGATACGGCCTCGTGCAGAAAAAGTGCGTCGATAACAAGAAGGTATATAAGGACGTTCTTATATACAAGGAAGGATATAAGCTGTCCGCCCTTGACAAGCAGTTTATCACCGAGCTGTGCGAAGCAAAGAGAAAATTCTTGTAGACGAAAAATGTGCGTACGCGTGTTATATCGATATTTATAACACCGGTATATCATTTTAATAATTCCCAAAAAGAGTAAAGTATGATAAAATTTTAACGAAGTAAAATGAGGTAGTATGTGCAAAAGGTGTTACAGCCCTTCGGCGTAAACCGTGAAATAGCCTTGCCCACGGCGATGGAAGTGGGAGAGGGATAGAGATCGGTGCAACGCAGAAATCACGTTGTAGAAGGCAGTTTTCCTGATACGCCTCAACACTTAAATCGGTTAATAATTTATGGAGGATATAAAAAATGGAAAGTAAGATTTACAAAATTGTTGATAGTGTAGACGCACTTCACGAAGCGCTCGACAGAGTAAGAAGCGCGCAGAAGAAGTTTGCTACCTACACTCAGGCAGAGGTTGACAAGATATTCTTGGCTGCTGCATCCGCCGCTGACAAGGCGAGAATCTCTCTTGCTAAGCTTGCGGTAGAGGAGACAGGCATGGGTATCGTCGAGGACAAGGTGATCAAGAATCACTATGCCGCAGAGTATATCTACAATGCATACAAGGAGACCAAGACCTGCGGAGTAGTTGAGGAGGACAAGGCATACGGTATCAAGAAGATTGCCGAGCCCATTGGCGTAGTTGCCGCTGTTATTCCCACCACCAACCCCACTTCCACAGCGATCTTCAAGTGCCTTCTCGCACTCAAGACACGTAACGCTATTATCATCAGCCCTCACCCCAGAGCTAAGAATTCCACCATCGCGGCGGCAAAGCTCATTCTCGAGGCTGCGGTTGCCGCAGGCGCTCCCGAGGGAATCATTGATTGGATCGACGTACCCTCTCTTGAGCTGACCAACACGGTTATGAAGGAGGCTGACATCATTCTCGCTACGGGTGGTCCCGGCATGGTTAAGGCAGCATACTCCTCGGGTAAGCCCGCTCTTGGTGTTGGAGCAGGTAACACCCCCGCGATCATCGACGAGAGCGCAGATATTCTTCTTGCGGTAAGCTCGATCATTCATTCCAAGACCTTCGACAACGGTATGATCTGCGCTTCTGAGCAGTCTGTTATCGTTCTTGAATCCATATACGACGCAGTTAAGGCTGAGTTCGCTCAGAGAGGCTGCTACTTCCTTGATCCTCAGGAAACCGAGAAGGTTCGTAAGACCATTATCATCAACGGCGCGCTCAACGCTAAGATCGTCGGCCAGAAGGCGGCGAGAATCGCTGAGCTCGCAGGCGTAAAGGTTCCCGCAGGAACAAAGATCCTTATCGGTGAGGTTGAGAGCGTTGAGCTCTCTGAGGAGTTCGCTCACGAGAAGCTCTCTCCCGTTCTCGCTATGTATAAGGCAAAGACCTTCGAGGAGGCTCTCGACAAGGCGGACAAGCTCGTTGAGGACGGCGGCTTCGGTCACACATCCTCTCTTTACATCAACGAGATCACCGAGAAGGAAAAGCTCGCTGCATACGCGGCAAGAATGAGAACCTGCCGTATTTTAGTTAACACGCCCTCGGCTCACGGCGGTATCGGAGACCTCTACAACTTCAGACTCGCTCCCTCGCTCACGCTTGGTTGCGGCTCTTGGGGCGGTAACAGCGTATCCGAAAACGTAGGTGTAAAGCACCTTCTTAACATCAAAACAGTAGCCGAGAGGAGAGAAAATATGCTCTGGTTCAGAACACCTGAGAAAATATACATCAAAAAGGGTTGCCTCCCCGTAGCTCTTGACGAGCTCAGAACAGTCAGAGGCGCAAAGCGCGCGTTCATCGTAACCGACACCTTCCTTTACGAGAACGGCTATACCAAGCCTATCACCGAGAAGCTCGACGCGATGGGCATTCAGCACACCACCTTCTTTAACGTACAGCCCGATCCCACCCTTGCAAATGCAACCGAGGGTGCTGCACAGATGGCTGCATTCAAGCCCGACACCATTATCGCGCTCGGCGGCGGCTCCGCAATGGACGCTGCTAAGATCATGTGGGTTCTCTACGAGCATCCCGAAGCAGACTTCATGGATATGGCGATGAGATTCATCGATATCCGTAAGAGAGTTTACACCTTCCCCAAGATGGGTGAGAAGGCGTACTTCATCGCAATCCCCACCTCCGCAGGTACAGGCTCCGAGGTTACTCCCTTCGCGGTTATCACCGATGAGAAGACCGGCGTTAAGTATCCTCTTGCGGACTACGAGCTCCTTCCCAATATGGCGATCATCGACACCGACTTCCATATGTCCGCTCCCAAGGGACTTACCGCGGCATCCGGTATCGACGCTGTGACTCACGCAGTTGAGGCATATGCGGCTATGCTCGCTACCGATTATACTGACGGTCTTGCGCTTCAGGCGCTCAAGAACATATTCAAGTATCTCCCCAGAGCTTACGACAACGGTCAGACCGACGTTGAGGCTCGTGAGAAGATGGCAAACGCGGCTACCATCGCAGGTATGGCGTTCGCAAACGCGTTCCTCGGCATCTGCCACTCCATGGCGCACAAGCTCGGTGCGTTCCACCATCTCCCCCACGGCGTTGCAAACGCTCTTATGATCGAGGAGGTTCTCCGCTTCAACGCGGCTGAGGCTCCTGTAAAGATGGGTACCTTCTCTCAGTACGATCATCCTCACACCCTCGAGAGATACGCAGAGATCGCGGATTACCTCGGTCTTGGCGGCAAGAACGATGAGGAGAAGCTCGAGAACCTTATCAAGGCTATCAACGAGCTCAAGGCAAGAGTAGGTATCAAGGCTACCATTAAGGATTACGGCATTGATGAGGAGGACTTCCTCGCTCGCCTTGACGATATGGTAGAGCAGGCATTCGACGATCAGTGCACCGGCGCTAACCCCAGATACCCCCTTATGAGTGAGATCAAGCAGATGTACCTCAACGCGTACTACGGCAATCACTTCGTTGAGCCCGAGATGCCTCCCAAGGATCTCGACGTTCAGGCTCCCGATCCCATCAAGGCTCCCTACCGCAAGGGCAAAAAGGCGTAATTACAGGAGGAAAACGAGATGAAACTTGACAGAGTAATCGCAGTAAGAAATAATAAGACCATCTATCGCGACGGCGACAGATGTGTAAAGGTATTCAATAAGGAGTACTCCAAGGCAGACGTCCTTAACGAGGCTCTCAATCAGGCTAGAATCGAGGACATCGGACTCAATATCCCCAAGGTTCTTGAGGTTACTATGGTTGATGGCAAATGGGCTATCGTATCCGAGTACATCAAGGGTAAGACTCTCGCTCAGCTCATCAGTGAGGACGAGGACAAGAAGGAGGAGTACATCAACCTTCTCGTAGACCTTCAGATGGGCGTGCATGCTAAGACCTGTCCCCTTCTCGGTAAGCTCAAGGACAAGATGAGCCGCAAGATCGCAGAGACTGATCTTGACGCAACCACACGCTACGATCTTCACACGCGCCTCGAGGGTATGCCTAAGCACAACAAGGTTTGCCACGGTGACTTCAACCCCTCCAACATCATTATTGCCGAGGACGGCACTCCCTACATTCTCGACTGGTCTCACGCTACTCAGGGTAACGCTTCCGCTGACGTTGCGCGTACCTATCTTCTCTTCTGGCTTACCGGCGACATCGCAGGCGCAGAGCTCTACCTTGACACCTTCTGCAAGAAGAGCAACACCCAGAAGCAGTACGTTCAGAAGTGGATGCCCATCGTAGCCGCTTCTCAGTCCGTAAAGGGCAATGAGAAGGAGCGCGAGTTCTTGATGAGTTGGGTAGGCGTGGTAGACTATCAGTAATTTGATTTGAGTGGTGTATTTTGGTTATAACCGCCGTTTTCCCACAAGCTCGTCGTAGGTAACTACGACTTCGGTGTGAAGAACGACGCTTCTACCTCAAAATACCCTCACTCAAGAGTGGTAGTTGGCCGAAAGCAATATTAGAGAAACATCAGTGATGCGGGCGAAAAACGCCCGCATCAAGCCAAATATAAATGACTAAATAGAGAGGTAAATATCATGCTTAAAATCACAGTTTGTATCGGTTCTTCCTGTCACATCAAGGGCTCTCGCCAGGTGGTTGAGCAGCTCCAGTATCTTATCGCGGAAAACAACCTCGGCGAGAAGGTTGAGCTTGGCGGAACCTTCTGCATGGGCAAGTGTCAGAAGGGTGTTTGCGTTACCGTAAATGATGACTTCTTCTCGGTTACCCCCGATACCGTGGGAGATTTCTTCGCTAAAGAAGTACTCGCTAAGGTATAAGATATGTTAATAATTCAGGTTTGTGTTGGCTCGTCCTGCCACCTCAAGGGCTCGCAGGATATCGTAGAATTACTTCAGGCTGCTATCGAGGAGCATCACATAGAGGATGACGTTGTCCTCACGGGCAGCTTTTGTATAGGAAAATGCAACAGAGTCGGAGTGACCGTGCAGGTCAATGACGACGTTCACGTTGGAATAACACGCGAGAACTTCAAGGAGTTCTTCAAGACCTATATTCTTGATGCTATCTAAAGGAGTGCTTCAGTATGAATTGCCTTACACTTAAAAAAAGTAATTGCAAGTCTTGCTTCAGATGTGTCAGAAAGTGTCCGGTAAAGGCTATTCGTTTTTCCGGCAATCAGGCTCATATCATATCTAACGAATGCATTCTTTGCGGAAACTGCGTTGTTCAGTGCCCGCAGAATGCCAAGGAAATTGCCGACGGCACAGAGAAGGTAAGAGTCCTTTTGCAGACGGGTGATCCCGTTATCGTCAGCCTTGCGCCCTCGTTTATCGCTAACTACGGCGTAGGCATTGAGTCTATGAGAGAGGCTCTTAAGAAGCTCGGCTTTACTGACGTAGAGGAAACCGCCATCGGCGCTACCATAGTTAAGAACGAGTATGAGCGTATGCTTCGCGAGGATGACAGAGATATAATTATCACGTCCTGCTGTCATTCGATCAACCTTCTTATTCAGAAGAAGTTCCCGAAGGCGCTTGAATATCTTGCTGACGTTGTATCGCCTATGCAGGCTCATTGCCTTGAAATAAAGAAGCGCATCCCGAATGCCAAGACCGTATTCATCGGTCCTTGTGTAGCGAAGAAGGATGAGGCTGATCATTACGAGGGCATCGTTGACGCGGTGCTCACCTTCGAGGAGCTCTCCGGTATGCTTAAGGAGGAGGAAATAGCTCTTTCTCCCGACGTGGATTCCATAGATGAGAGCAGAGCGAGATTCTTCCCGACGACGGGGGGCGTGTTAAAAACAATGGCAGAGAACATCTCTGGCTATACTTATATAGCGCTTGACGGCGTAGAGAACTGTATGGACGCCCTTCGCGATATCGAGAGCGGCAAGATACATAAGTGCTTTATCGAGATGTCTGCTTGTGTGGGCAGCTGCATCGGCGGACCTGTAATGGAGCACAGAAAGAAAGCGACGGTTGGTGACTATATGGCCGTTGCGGAATATGCGGGCGAGAGGGACTTTGACGTAGCTCAGCCCATCTCCTCCGAGATAAGAAAGCAGTTTACCTACATTGAGCACACCATTGCTGATCCTACCGAGCTTGAGATAATGAGCGCGCTTCGTCAGATGGGTAAGTTCAAGCCCTCCGACGAGCTCAACTGCGGAACCTGCGGATACAATACCTGCCGTGACAAGGCAATAGCGATCTGTCAGGGCAAGGCGGATATCTCCATGTGTCTGCCCTTCCTCAAGGAAAAGGCAGAGAGCTTCTCCGACACTATTGTTAAGAATACGCCTAACGGCCTTATAGCTCTCAATGAGGATCTCGAGGTCCAGCAGATCAATGCAGCCGCGCGCAAGATCATGAACATACGCTCTGAAAGTGACGTTCTCGGCGAACCCGTGGTAAGAATTCTCGACCCCTCGGTGTTTATGAGAGTGAAGTCGACTGGCAGAAGCGTAAGAGACGAAAAGGTATATCTTGCGGAGTATAAGAGATACGTAAGACAGACCGTCGTTTACGATAAGGATTCTCATATGCTCATCGGAATTATGCGTGACATAACCGAGGATGAGGAGGATCGCGAGCGCAAGGAAAATCTGAGCCGTCAGACGGTAGAGGTTGCAGACAAGGTGGTAGAGAAGCAGATGCGTATCGTTCAGGAGATCGCGTCACTGCTCGGTGAGACCGCCGCTGAGACCAAGATAGCTCTTACCAAGCTGAAGGAGTCTATTGAAAATGAATGATTTATGTGCTGATATAGGCTACAAAAGTATAAACCACGTTGGTGAGGAGCTCTGCGGAGATCACGTTGACGTCGTAGAGGAAAATGAAGGCTCTACCGTCATCGTCCTTGCTGACGGACTCGGCTCAGGAGTTAAGGCGAGTATTCTTTCCACCCTTACAGCTAAGATCATCTCTACTATGATGGCGGCAGGCCTGCCGATAGAGGAGTGCGTGTCCACCATTGCGGCGACTCTCCCCGTGTGCTCACTGCGAGGCGTGGCGTATTCCACCTTCACCATTATGCACCTCATAGGCAACGAGACGGTGGAGATCATTCAGTATGATAATCCTCACGTTATCGTTATCAGAGATTACGAGGTGTACGAGTATCCGAAAACAGAGATGAATATCGGCGGCAAAAAGATATACAAGTCCGTTATCAAGCTTCAGGAGGATGACGTATTCATCGCTATGAGTGACGGCTGTCCCCACGCAGGTATCGGCGGAAGATATAACTTTGGCTGGAAGAGGGAAGAGATAGCCGCGTATATGCAGGCACTCGTTGCAGGCGGATATACCGCGAAAAACCTCTCCACTATGCTTGTTGATGAATGTGATAAGCTCTACGGCGGAAAGCCCGGAGACGATACCACGGCCTGCGTCGTTAAGATACGTAAGCGCGAGCCTATGAATCTTCTCTTCGGCCCGCCCTCAAACAGAGATGACGCAAACCGTATGATGTCTCTCTTCTTCTCAAAGGAGGGAAAGCATATTATCTGCGGAGGCACAACCTCCTCGATAGCGGCAAAGTATCTCGGCAAGCCCGTGAAGGCTTCGCTTAGCTTTGAGAGAAGCGACGTTCCTCCCATTGCGGAGATTGAGGGAGTTGACCTTGTTACCGAGGGCGTTATTACAATGAATAAGGTAATTGAATATGCGAAGGACTACCTTGGAGAAAACCAGCTTTACGAGGAATGGAATTTCAAAAAGGACGGTGCCTCACGCATATCCCGCCTTCTTTTCGAGGAAGCGACCGACATCAATTTCTACGTTGGAAAGGCGATAAACCCCGCCCATCAAAACCCCGACCTTCCTATCAACTTCAACATAAAAATGAATCTTGTTGAGGAATTGACTGCTGCGCTCAAGAAAATGGGCAAGCGTATAAAAGTAAGTTATTTCTAAGGAGATGTAAAGAATTATGCGCAAATTTGACACTAAAGTTCAGCATTTGAAATATAAAGTTCTCAGAGAAGTAGCGCGTCTTGCTTGGGAAGACAGACTTCTTGAAAACGTTATGGATATTCCCAAGATGATCGTTCCCGGCAACGAGCCGACTATGCGTTGCTGCGTATACAAGGAGAGAGCGATACTCGGCGAGAGAGTAAAGATCGCTATGGGCGGTGACAAGAATAACCCCAACGTTATCGAGGTTATCGAGGTTGCCTGCGACGAGTGTCCCGTAGGAGGCTACGAGGTTACCAACGCTTGCCGCGGATGTCTTGCCAACCGTTGTGAGGACGTTTGCAGATTCGGCGCTATCAGCTTCGACCACAATCACGTGGCTCATATCGATAAGTCCAAGTGCCGTGAGTGCGGCGCGTGTGCAAAGGTTTGCCCCTTCACCGCTATCGTCAGCCGCAAGCGTCCCTGTCAGAATGCTTGCAAGGTAAAGGCTATCTCGATGAATGAGCAGAAGGCTGCGGCGATAGACAACGATAAGTGTATCCAGTGCGGCGCTTGCGTTTACCAGTGTCCCTTCGGTGCTATTATGGATAAGTCGTTTATCCTCAACGCTATCGATATCCTCAAGAAGAGTGAGCGTAATGATACCCGCAGAGGCAGCTACCGAGTTTACGCTATCGTTGCTCCCTCCATCTCCAGCCAGTTCTCCTACGCCAAGCTCGGTCAGGTTGTAACCGGTATGAAGAAGCTCGGCTTCCACGATGTTATCGAGGCTGCGCTTGGCGCGGATATGGTAGCGCTTGAGGAGGCGAAGGAGCTTTCCGAAAAGGGCCTTCTTACCAGCTCCTGCTGTCCCGCATTCGTACGTTACATCAAGACCAACTTCCCCGGTGTTGTAGAGCATATATCTCATAATATGTCTCCTATGGCTGTTCTCGCTAAGTACATAAAGGAAACTACGCCTAACTCCAAGGTAGTGTTCATCGGTCCGTGCACCGCGAAGAAGGCGGAGGCACAGCTCGAGAGCGTCAAGCCTTACGTTGACTGTGTGCTTACCTTTGAGG
>CAZUQN010000050.1:6933-12328 GCA_964622425.1 uncultured Ruminococcus sp. | reverse complement strand
GACGGTGCTACAATCAGAAAGGATATAATCGACAAGGTTATCCTTCCCATAGTACCGAAGCACCTTATGGACGGCAAGGTTAATATCTACGTTAACCCCACCGGCAGATTCGTTATCGGCGGTCCCCAGGGTGATACGGGTCTTACCGGCAGAAAGATTATCGTTGATACATACGGCGGTTACTCTCGTCACGGCGGCGGTGCATTCTCGGGTAAGGACCCGACCAAGGTTGACAGAAGTGCTTCCTATGCTGCAAGATACGTTGCTAAGAATATCGTAAAGGCAGGCCTTGCAAAGAAGTGTGAGGTACAGATCGCTTATGCTATCGGTATTGCGTCTCCCGTATCGGTTATGATCGATACCTTCGGCACCGCAGTATGTGACGAGGAGAAGATCTCCGCGGCTGTAAATCAGCTCGTTGACCTTCGTCCCGCGGCTATCATCAATAAGTTCGATCTCAGAAAGCCTATTTACAAGGAGCTTGCCGCTTACGGTCATATGGGCCGTGAGGAGCTTGGCGTAAAGTGGGAAGAGTGCGATATCGCGGACGAGCTCAGAGCTATTTGCCTCGGCTGATAGAATAAAAATCAAGTAAAAACTTAGAGGAGAGGGAGCTCCCATTCCTTTTCCAACATCTGAAGATGACGTTTAAAAGAACGTCATCTTCTTTTTTATTCAAAACCCCTTGAAAAAGCGAAACATAGGTGTTATAATATATATCGGTACTGCGCGTACACACAAAATATGACGGAGGTAATCGTGGAAGGCTTAAGCTTAATGGAAAAAGTCACGGGCGTTGTTGAAAACGTCGTTTACAGAAATGAAAATAACGATTATACCGTCTTTGAGATAATAGACGAGGAAAACCGTCTAGTGACCGCGGTCGGCGTTATTCCCGGTATATGCGAGGGCGAGACCGTCATTCTCGAGGGGCAGTGGACCTATCACAAGGAGTTTGGTAAGCAATTCTCCTTCGTTGGTTACGAGAAGTCGCTACCTAAGGAAATAGACGGTATTATTCAGTACCTTTCAAGCAAGGCGATAAAGGGTGTTGGACCTATAACGGCGGTCAAGATAGTTAACCGCTTCGGAATGGATACCTTTGACGTAATAGAGAATCATCCCGAATGGCTGACCGACGTGTCCGGAATCACGAGAAAGAAGGCGGCGGCGATTTCCGAGTCCTTCAGGGCGCAGTCCGAGCTTCGCGGTGTGATGATGTTCTTCAAGGATTATATGGGCACGGGCGAGATAACCAAGGTGTATAAGCAGCTTGGCGCGTCTGCGGTTGGAGTTGTTAAGGATAATCCGTATATCCTTTGCAAGGGCGAGTACGGCGTTTCCTTTGAGAAGGCGGATTCCATTGCCGCATCCTTTGGATTTAATCCCGACTGTGACGTCAGAGTGCTTAGCGGAATTAATTACGTGCTCGGTTACAATGCGGGAGTTAACGGTCATACCTGCTTACCGAGAGAAAAGCTTGTTTCGGCAACCGCAAGCCTCCTTTCCATTTCGGAGTCGGACGTAGCCGATAAAATAGACAGATTTATAAAAAGCGAGGACATTTGTATTTACCGTGTCCTTGATAACGAATTTATTATGACTCCCGAGGTCAATTATAGGGAGGAATATATTTCAAAGAAGTTAAGATCTCTTTCGCGCGATGTAGTACAGCTTTCCTCAATGGATATCTCGTCCTTGATACAAAAGGTTGAGTCCAAAGTCGGAGTTAACTATGCGGATAAGCAGCGCGAGGCCATTTTCAGATGTATGAACGGCGGAGTTACCATCATTACGGGAGGCCCCGGCACCGGAAAAACCACCGTTGTAAAGGGAATAATCTCTATCTTCAATGACCTCGATCTCAAGACAGCGCTTGCCGCACCTACGGGACGCGCCGCAAAGCGTATGAGCGAGGCTACGGGCGAGGAAGCAAAGACTATCCACCGACTTCTTGAGATGGAGCGTACGGATACTGATGAATTGAAATTCAACAGAAATTCGCGCAATCCTTTAGATGAGAAGGTTGTTATCATAGACGAAGCATCGATGATAGATCTTTCGCTTATGAACGCTCTTGCCCAAGCTCTTAAGAGAGGGACAAGGCTTATTCTTATCGGTGACTCCGATCAGCTGCCCAGCGTTGGCGCAGGTAACGTGCTTGATGACCTGATCACCTCGGGCGCGGTAGATACTGTCAGACTGACCGAGATATTCCGTCAGTCAAAGGAGAGTCTCATAGTCACTAATGCGCACAAAATAAACAGAGGCGAATCTCCGACTCTCAACGTTACAAATAACGATTTCTTCTTCGTAAGGAGAGAGAATGAGAGGGAAATTGCAGATACGGTTGCCGATCTTATCACCAAGAGATTGCCGAGAACCTACGGCGATGCGATAAGAGAGCAGATCCAAGTCGTCTCTCCCTCAAAAAAGGGTTCAGGAGGCGTTGAGCTTCTCAACAGTGAACTTCAGGCGAGGGTTAACCCTAAGGCGACCTTCAAGAAGGAAAAATCCGCTCACGGTGTGATATTCCGAGAGGGAGACCGAGTTATGCAGGTCGTAAACAACTATGATATCGAGTGGGAGAAGAACGGTCTTAGCGGATTCGGTATCTTCAACGGAGACATAGGCGTTATCGAGAGCATAGACTTCAAGGACGAGGTATTGAATATCTGGTTTGACGACAGATTCGTCAGATATGATTTTGAGAATCTTGAGGAGCTTGAGCTATCGTATGCGATAACCGTACATAAGAGTCAGGGAAGCGAGTATCCGGTTGTTATCGTTCCGATGTATTCCTGTCCTCCTATGCTGATGACACGTAATCTTTTGTACACAGCCGTTACGAGAGCAAAGAGAATGGTCATACTCGTAGGACGCAGCGACATCCCCGATAGGATGGTTAAAAACAACCGTGAGGTGCTCAGATACACCACACTTTGCTCAAGGCTTAACCGTTCTTAAATTTTATTTTGTTTTTATTAAAAATTTACTTGCATTTCAGCGTGAAATGTGATACAATTATTTTGATATGGTGTTTTTGGGCAAATAACCCGCTGAAAAAGCAGTTTTGAACGGACACACCGCTTGACTACATTGCGAAAGGAGTACGGCATGGTAACTAAAATCGGACTTGACCTCGGTTATGCTAATATCACGCTTAGTGACGTTATGGCTGAGATTTATCGAGAGCCCTCTGTTGCTTTGATTTATAAAAACGCAAGACCGGATGCACGCCGTATTATTTCGGTTGGTAGCGAGGCAGTAAACTCCGACGGCGAGGCAATTGGCGGAGCCGACGGTATATTAGTCAGACCGTTTAAAAACGGAATCCTCTTTGATCAGCAGCTGACTCAGGAGATTATCAACAATGCGATAAAGGCTGTTAAGCCCGCGGATAAGATCCGTTGTGTCGTTGGCGTCCCTTCCGATTTTCTTGCCAAGCAGGAAAAGGAATTGTTCGCTATGCTCTCGGAGGCGGGTGTTGATACGTCTCTCTCCGTGGCTCGTCCGGTTGCTGCAATCATAGGTGCGGGATACTCACCGTCCATCAGCGTAATATCGGTAAATATCGGAGCGCAGAGCACCGAGCTTGCCGTTATGCACAAGGGTGAGATAGTTCACCTTGCCAAGAGCTCTATCGGCGGCGAGGACTTTGATAAGGCTGTCAAGGACTACATACTTAAGCAAGGTGATGTGAACATCTCGCTTCAGGTTGCCAGAGCGATCAAGGAGAGACTTGGTGCGGTCTGGAAGGGCAGAGCGAATGACAGTATCGATATTGAAGGCACGCTTTCTCTTACGGGCAACCGCTTGAAGATGAGTGTTGCTACTGAGGATATTGTCGGAGTCTTTGAGACACCCCTCAAGGAGCTTATAGACGCGATAGTTGATGCTGTTAAGAAGATACCCGCAGATATGTGCGCCGATATTGCTGAGAATGGCATAGTGCTTACAGGTGGCGGGGCAGAGCTCTACGGAATCGATATGCTTCTTTCAAAGGTGCTTGGTCTTCCCGTGACAAAGCCGCAGGATGCTATTGACTGCGTTGCTAAGGGACTTTCCCGAATCAACGGATTCCTTCCTGCTAAGCTGAAGATCAATAACAAAAACATTACTCACCAGATTTCGAAATATTACGAAGGTAGTAAAAAATAAATTGCGAGGAAAATAAAATGAAGAATAAAAATTTAGCTGCTAGAATTATGGCGGGCGTTATGGTTGCCCTTATGTTCTTCGGAGTTGTTGCCGGCGCTCTTATGCTTCTCATCTGATCGACAGAGGGAAGGGCATTGCGCTTCGACAGTAAGACCGCATAGAAAGAATATTCAAAATAAAGACGAGGTTTGAGTCTCTCATTGTTTTTGATGGGATGCTCAGCCTCGTCTTTTTTTGTGCGAAAAAATGTTTGATTATATGCGCAAAAAAGCAAAATACATTTTTCCGAAAACCCCTGAAACAATGTTAATAAGTGTTGATAACCTTTGGAATGTTCTCAAATAATGTGGAAAACTTTCGCGAGAAAAACTACACAATTCCGTTATTTTAGCCCTAAAACCCGTATTTTTCCGGTTTAGAGGTGTTTTTGGCCCAAAAATAAAGAACGGAAAAGTGTAGAGCTGATTTTTATCCACAAAAACTCCACAGCGGAAAAATGTAGCCTCTTGTTATCGGCTTAACTTGACGGAAGGCTGGGACGTTTTGCGTAAGGGCGATAAAATTGCCTATGACGCTGTCGAGTCTATGTGAGAAGGTTTTTATTCGCGTAAGAAACAAGCAAGCAAAAAAACAAAAAAAGAGCAGGACCTGAGTTTGCGTATACCCAAGTCCTGCTCTGATAAATATCAGTATAATTATCCGCCGCTACGAGATTTATAAAATCGATGCGGATACAGATGTATTCTTATAATTAGTTTTTATTCTTCTTGATGAAGATGTAGTCCTCGTTGTACTGATCCATGAAATCGAGGATAGCGCTGCCCTTGTTGAGGTCATCGTTAAGAGAAGACTTAGCGGGAGCAACGGGCTGGGGCTTAACCTCAACCTTGGGAGTCTCGGTAACAACGGGAGTCTCGGGAATTACAACAGGCTCAACCTTTACAACGGGCTCTGCTACGGGCTGGGGCTTAACCTCAACCTTGGGAGTCTCGGTAACAACGGGAGTCTGAATTGTTGCCTTGTTGCGAGTTCCGTCATTGGGCTTACCGGTGCTGTCGATAAATCCGGTTGCAATGATGGTAACCTTGATCTCGTCAACGAGAGTAGGATCGAACGCTGCGCCCCAAATGATGGTTGCGTCGGGATGAGCCTCCTCGTGGATCATCTGAGATGCGATCTCAACCTCGTCAAGCTGAATATCCTCGGAAGCGGTAATGCTTACAAGAACGCCGGT
>CAZUQN010000050.1:0-6923 GCA_964622425.1 uncultured Ruminococcus sp. | reverse complement strand
GGTAGCACCTGCGATGCTGGTTTCAAGGAGCGGGGAAGAGATAGCAGCCATAGCAGCGAGCTGAGCCTTATCGGTACCCTTAGCTTTGCCGACACCCATGTGAGCGTAGCCTGCATTCTTCATAACGGTGGTAACGTCTGCGAAGTCGAGGTTAACGAATCCGGGAACGTTGATAAGCTCGGAAACCGACTGTACGCCGCGACGGAGAACGTCGTCTGCGATCTCAAATGCGTTAGCAAGAGTGATGTTGGTGTCCTCAACCTGCTTAAGTCTCTCGTTGGGGATAACGATGAGGGAGTCAACGTACTTAGAGAGCTCGGCAATACCTGCCTCGGCCTGCTGCATTCTCTTAGCACCCTCAAATCTGAAGGGCTTGGTAACGATACCAACGGTAAGGATGCCCATTTCCTTAGCAGCCTTTGCTACCACGGGAGCCGCACCTGTACCGGTTCCGCCACCCATACCTGCGGTAATGAATACCATGTGAGCGCCATCAAGCATAGCGCGGATCTCTTCGATGGATTCCTCAGCGCTCTTCTTACCGACCTCGGGGTTTGCGCCTGCGCCCTTACCTCTGGTAACCTTATCGCCGATGATTATCTTTTTAGCTGCGCAGGAGCTGTCAAGCACCTGGCTATCGGTGTTGATCGCAACAAACTCAACGCCGCGAATGTTGGTGGAGATCATACGGTTAACTGCATTGTTTCCGCCTCCGCCTACGCCAATAACCTTAATCGATACGCCGCTATCATATACCTGCTCAAAATCAAATTCCATTTTGCTGTCAAACATTTTATCATTCCTCCGTAGATTTTATATAGAAAGACGGACTTTTCCGTCGTGCATTCTTTATTTACACGTAATATTATACATATAAATACGCGCGTTTTCAAGTTTTATTTAAAAGAAAATAAAAAATTTACAATTTATAAATATTTTGCGCGCATAAAACGTGGCAGAAATGACAATTAATGTAGACAATTGTTGGTATTACCCGTTTATTAGATTATTAAGCAGATTTGTGATGATTTGATCGGTATTTTGAGGATATGCAAGACGTGCGCATTTTGACATTCTTTTCATCAAATCTTTACTTTTAGAAAGAGCGATGAACGTGTTAAAAAGCGTGTCGCAGTCAAGATCTTTTTCTTCAATAATCTCTGCCGCACCTATATCCTTCATGTAGCTTGCATTGACGTATTGATGATTTGCGGTAACGTT
This sequence comes from uncultured Ruminococcus sp., assembly GCA_964622425.1. GTDB lineage: Bacteria > Bacillota > Clostridia > Oscillospirales > CAG-272 > UBA1740. Next base: position 5,702 of record CAZUQN010000050.1, on the reverse strand, counting down.
TGGCGAGGGAATAAGAATTGACGGCGTGCCGGAGCGGCATAGCTCGGATATTGTCATAGCACCGCTTCTGGTAATAGCAAGGTCAGCCGCCGTAAGCAAAAGGGGCATATTGTCAATATAGGGCAGAATTTGTATTTTTGCTCCTAAGGAGAAGAGCTCGGTGTGTTTTTCCTTGATTTTTTCATAATGCGTTTTGCCGGTTGAGTGAATATGTCTGATTTTTTTGTTTTTTGAGGTGTATTTCTCTATGAGTCCGATTACAGCCTCGTTGAGCTTATCAGCGCCGAGACTTCCTCCGAAGGAAACGATAAGCATTTCTTCATTACCGATACCGAGTCTTCGTCTTGCCTCGGATTTATTCAGGGAGGCAAAGCCTGAGCGGATAGGATTACCCACAACCTCCGTGTTGCTTGTTTTCCTGAGATATTGTCTTGTTCCTTCGAGGTTAAGCAATAGCACGTCGCACCGTTTTCCAAGAAGTCTTGTGACCAGACCCGGATAAACGTTTGACTCGTGGATCACGGTTTTGATATTAAGGCGCTGTCCCTGCCTTATAAACGGGTAGCAAACGTATCCGCCCGTTCCGATTATCACGTCGGGTTGAAAATCCCTAATAACATCTCTTGCTTTTCTGCCCGATTTTATAATCTTAAAAAACGATTTTATATTGCTTGCGCTTAATTTTCTGCTCAAACCGCTGATCTCTACGGTGTATAGCTTGTGTCCGGTATCCTTATAAGCCTTGTTTTCGTCACCGCCTTGTCGTCCTGCAAAGGCAATGGTTGAGTTTTTAAAGCTTTTTTCAATTATTTCAGCTATCGCAATAGCCGGCATTACATGTCCTGCTGTTCCGCCGCCGCATAAAAGCACCCTCATATATACCTCACTTGTGGATTCTGCTTTTTCTTGATACAGAGAGTATTATTCCCATTTCGGCAAAAATCATTATAAGAGATGAACCTCCATAGCTGAAAAACGGAAGTGATATTCCCGTATTAGGTATAGTGTTTGTTACAACTGCAACGTTGAGCAATACCTGAACAGCTATCTTGATGCAGATGCCTATCACCAATAGTCTTGCGTATGTATCATCGGTGTTAAAGGCTACGACAAATCCGCGCCATATCAACATAGCAAATAGTAACAAAGCGGCGAGCGCGCCGATAAAACCGAGCTCCTCGCACAAAACCGCAAAGATCATATCATTCGCAGGCTCGGATACGTAGCAGTATTTCAGCTCTCCTTTGCCAAGCCCCTTGCCGAAAAAGCCTCCTGATCCTATTGCCATCAGGCCTTGGAGCGTTTGCCACCCGCCAGTAAGCTTATAGCTTTCAGGATCAAGCCAAACGGTTATGCGGTCTTTGGTGTAATCGGTGAAAAAGGCGATATAGCTCACTCCCGCTAAGCCCGCAAGACAAAATGCTCCTATATACCTGAGATCTGCTCCCGAGGTCACTATCATCAACAGCCCTATAACTCCAAGAATAATGATACAGGAGAGATGATGCTGCAGCATAACAAGTAAAATAGGAATAGCCATCAATATGCAAGGGATAAGTGTCCCTTTGATAAGAACCGTTTTTTTATTCTTTGATGCCGTTGCATCGCTGTTAGACGAGAAATACCTCGCAAGCATCATTGTCATTGTGAGCTTAGCTATTTCCGAGGGCTGGATAGTTATTGGACCTATTGATATCCAGCGTTGAGCTCCGTTTCCGACGAAGCCGATAACCAGAGTTAAAGCGAGGAGGACAAGTGTTGTAAGGTATGCCGTGACCGTGTACTTCTTCAGCAAGTTTACGTCAATTCTTGATACCGCGAGCATAGCGATAATTCCCAGCGCGAGCCATATTGCTTGGCGTTTGACGAAGTATAAGCCGTCCTCGTACCTGAATTCTGCATAAGCGTATCCCGCGGAGAAGACCATCACCGTGCCATAAGCCGCAAGAACAATTACGATCGCAATAAAAAGGCGGTCAAAGCTCTTCTTGGGATGAGGAAATACTCTTGATAGTAACGAATCTTTGGTTAAATGCTTCATTTTACGCACAGTAACATGGCGGGGACGCTAAACAAAAGGGTAAGAATGATTGCACAGATACATATCTTGTTTTCTTCCCAGCCGCTTTTTTCGAGATGATGGTGTATCGGAGCCATTTTGAACAATCTTTTTTTGAATGCCTTGAAGAAAAGGACCTGAGCTATAACCGATACTCCCTCGATTACGTAAACGCCTCCGGTGATGACCGATAAAAACGGATTTCCCATCTCAAATGCCATAGCCGCTACAAGTGATCCGAGAAACAGAGAACCGGTATCGCCCATAAATACCTTTGCGGGATGCACGTTGAATATCAGGAAGCCGACCGTTGCCGCTGCAAGCGCCGCGCTGATAAAGCTGACGGTATCGAAGCGTGAATAGGAAAAATAAAAGCTTGAGATGGCTATTCCAAACGCGACGGAAGAAGCCAGCCCGTCTATTCCGTCGGTAAGATTAGCGCAGTTAGTTATTCCAACCAGAATTAGTAGCGAAATAGGGTAATACATAACGCCGATGTCGATCGAACCGAATGAGAAGGATATATCTGTTCCGTCCCCGACAAGAGCCCATCTTGCAAATAGGAACAATGAGGATGCTATGAACTGGAATATAAGCTTTGCTCGCGGAGTCAAGCCTGCATTTTGTTTGTGTTTTAGCTTTGTCAAGTCATCTGTTATACCTATCGCGGCATTAACCAAAGCGTAGATAGCGCATATAAGTATAGATATTGCGCCGCTCCTATCCCCCGAGATATACTTATATAACGAAGACAGGAATAGCGCAAATGTGATTGAAATCAAAAAGGATAGACCGCCCATTGTGGGGGTACCCGATTTCGACATATGCCAGCTTGGTCCTTCTTTGTAGATAGGCTGCGCGGCGCGCTTTTTTAAATAGGGAATAATCAATTTTCCCGTAAGAACCGTTAGAGTAAGTGTTATCAGAAATACTATAACGTAAAGAAATGCGTTGTTATCGTTCATTGCTCATCCTTTCTTCTTCAGCGAGCCGATCTGCTATTTTATCCAGACGGAGTTTGTGAGATGCCTTAAAGAGAATAATCTCTCCCTCCACGTGATTATCCTTAATATGCTTTTTCGAAATATCCGTAGAGGAGATATCTGTATTGATAAAAATGCGAGAGGGATCGATACCGGCATCAATAGCTCCTTGGGCGGTATCTTCTGAGTATTTGCCGTACAGATACAGATTATTGATATTAAACTCAGCGGCGGTGCGTCCGATTTTTTCGTGTATGATTTTTGAGGAATCGCCAAGCTCTAGTACGTCTCCGAGAAATACGCTAAACGGCTTGCCGAGCGATGCAATATATCTTAGATCTGCAAGAATTGATTCGGGCGATGCATTATATGAATCGTCAAATACGGTAAAATCCTTCAGCAAAATAAATCTTTGACGCAGATCGGACTCTGTAATCGTTTTAACACCCTTTATTATTTCTGATTCTGTCAGCCCGATTACTTGTGCTGCTGATATCGCAAAAGCCAGATCTGAAAGCAGATGCTCTTGGCCGCCAAAAAACGATATTCCATTAACGTTTCCGTAGGGCGAAACAAGATCATATAACCCATTCCGACTGTTGCTTAATGAAAAGTCCGAGAGGGAAGAACCGTACGAGACAAATAGAGAATTGCTTATACCCGCTAACAGTGGCTCATTGTATGGTAAGAGGAGCACCCCGTCCTTCATTCCATGTGTGATCTCAAGCTTTGCCTTTGCTATGCTTTCACGAGATCCCAAATTTCCTATGTGCGAGCTTCCGATTGAGGTTATTATTCCAACGTCAGGCGTTACGTATTTTGAGAGACGGGATATTTCATTCAAGTGATTCATTCCGAGCTCTGTAATGAGCACCTCCGTATCTCTCGGGGCATTGAGTATTGTAAGCGGGACTCCTAATTGGTTATTAAAGTTACCTATGGGAGAGTGGACCTTGTACTTGGAAGTGAGAATTTTTGAGAGAAATTTAACTGTTGTGCTTTTACCAACGCTTCCTGTGACTGCAACTGTATACTTAAGGGTCAGCTTTGATTTGTACAGCTTCGCTATCTTCAAAAGAGCTTCTGTGGTATTATTCACCGTAATTACGTCCGATCTTTCTTGAGCTGATAAAACAAAGCATTTTTTATTTTTAGCTTCGCCTACGTAGTTTTCTCCGCTTTGATCAGCTCCCCCGAGAGCAATAAAAAGATCGTTGGCCTCACACTCTCTTGTATCTGTACAAATGTATTCTACATTACTTCTCAAATCGTTTTTACTGCTAACTTGAGCATCTGTGGTTTTACATATTTCCTCAATAGTGATAGGGATATCGAGCTTAACTCTCATAATCTGTATCCGTTTCTTTTTGTGCCTTTAGTATGATTTTTCTCTCGTCAAACTCGAGATAGTCATTTCCTACGATCTTGTACCTTTCATGTCCTTTACCGATCACAGCAACAACGTCTCCGACCTTTGCGGACCTGAATGCGGAGTAAATTGCCTCCTCGCGATTCGGAATGATTTTATACGCGCTTGAACTCATACCCGATATGATATCGTTTGCTATTGAGGAGAAGCTCTCATTTCTGCAGTTATCCTCGGTAATTATGATTTCATCTGCAAGCATTTCGGCGTATTTACCGAACATAGGGCGTTTTAACTTATCTCTGTCACCGCCGCAACCAAAGACTACAATTAACTTCTGCCTTGATGTAATGCTTTGTTTTAAAGTTTTTAAGCAATTATAGAATGCGTCAGGCGTGTGCGCGTAATCTATAACAGTCTTGATTCTACCGTCTAATGTTTCCATACGACCGTCGATCGCCTCTATCTTTTCAAGTGCCCGTTTTGCAATGCAGGGCTTGATTCCAAGATCTATTACGCATTTAAGAGCTGCGAGAATGTTATATACGTTGAATGCTCCTATGAGCTTGCTTTTCGCTTTGAATATTAAGTTGCGCGCTCTGTAATAGAATGATATTCCGGATAAGCTATTTGCGAGGATTTCTGTTGCGTAAGCATCACCCTGATTTATTATTCCAAACGTCGCCTTTTCGCAATCGACTAGATTCAACGCCTTTGCGGAGTATTTATTATCAAGGTTGAACAGACCGCGCTCCGTTAATGAAAACAGACCCAGCTTTGCTTGAAAGTAGCTTTCCTTATTCTTGTGAAAATCCAAGTGCTCGTTATCTAAATTTGTGAAGATAGAGTACTTAAAACGAATGGGAGCAACCTTACCAAGAGTAATTCCGTGACTTGAAACCTCCATAACGATGTATCTGCATCCATCAGCTGACATTGTTGATATCAAGGGATATAGCGTTGTCGGGTCGGGCGTTGTCATAGAATATGTATCATTAGAAAGCATTCGACCGTCAGACAGTATTTTTCCGGTGCCGATAAAACCGACCTTATACCCGCATTCGCGCAATATCTTATATATCAGTGTTGCCGTGGTTGTTTTTCCGTTGCTTCCGGTTACACCAATAAATGTAAGGCTGTTGTAGTCTATTTCGTAAAAATTGGATAGGGCGTAGGATAACGCCTCTCGTACGTTACTTACTCGTATTATCGGACAGTTTACCGAGATAACCTTCTTTGCATTTGACGTTATGATTGCTAACGGTGCCCCGGGGAGTAGAGAGCAATCAAAGGG
>CAZUQN010000049.1:0-13277 GCA_964622425.1 uncultured Ruminococcus sp. | reverse complement strand
ACGTCATACTCGTTGGGAATAACGATGATGCCGCCGGGGTGCTGACCGGTCGTTTTCTTTATACCCATTATTCTCGTTGCCATATAGGCGAGCTGAGACTTGGGTATCTTTATCTGCTTTTCGTCGAGGTATTTCGCAACGTAGCCCCACGCGGTCTTATCTGCAAGACCGGTTATCGTTCCCGCGCGGAACACGTGTCCCTCACCGAAAAGATCCTCGGTGTACTTATGTACCTTACCCTGCACGTCTCCCGAGAAGTTAAGGTCGATATCGGGCGACTTATCACCGTAGAATCCAAGGAAGGTCTCAAAGGGGATATCGTGGCCGTCCTGATAGAGCATCTCACCGCATACGGGACACGCCTTGTCGGGCAGGTCAAAGCCCGAGCCGACCGAGCCGTCGGTGAAGAATTCGGAGTAGCGGCACTTGAGACAGCGGTAATGAGGAGGCAGAGGGTTAACCTCGGAAATGCCCGACATCGTCGCGACGAAGGACGAGCCAACCGAGCCTCTCGAGCCTACCTGATAACCGAGGCTCTCGGAGTATGCAACAAGCTTTACCGCGATCATATAAAGCACCGCAAAGCCGTTATTTATAATTGAGGTGAGCTCCTTCTCAAGACGCTTCTCAACTATCTCGGGAAGGACGTCTCCGTACCATTCGTGAGCTCTCTGCCAGCAGGAGCTTTGAAGCTCCTCCTTAGCTCCGGGGAGGTCGGGCTCATATCTGCCCTCGGGAATAGGACGGATATACTCGCACATATCGGCGATCTTGTTCGGGTTAGTTATTACAACCTCGCGGCATGCCTCCTCTCCAAGATAGGAGAACTCCTCCAGCATCTCGTCGGTGGTACGAAGGAAGATGGGAGTAGGCTTGTCCGCGTCCGAGAACTTCATTCCCGAAAGAAGGATTCGTCTGTATATCTCGTCCTCCTCGTTGATGAAGTGGGCGTCACAGGTCGCGCACACGGGCTTACCGAGCTTCTTGCCAAGGTCGTAAATTCTCTTGTTTATCTCCCTTAACTGCTCGTCATCCTTGACCTTCTCGTCAGCGATAAGGAAGCGGTTATTTGAAATAGGCTGTATTTCGAGATAGTCATAGAAGGATGCGATATCTTCTATCTCCTGCACACTTTTGTTGTCAATTATGGCCTTATAGAGCTCACCTGCCTCACAAGCCGATCCAATGATCAATCCTTCTCTGTGATCCTCAAGAACAGTTTTCGGTATTCTCGGGAAGCGCTTGTAGTAGTCGAGATAGCTCTTGGAGATGAGCTTGTAGAGGTTCTTTAAGCCCTCCTTATTCTTCGCGAAGATGACCATATGATTGGTCGGGAGCTTCAAGGGGTCGGAGTTCTCGCTCATCGCGTCAACCATTCTCTCAAAGGTGCGTATACCCTCGCTCTTAAGTCTCTCCATCATCACGAAGAAGATCTCGGCGAGCATCTCTGCGTCATCCGACGCTCTGTGGTGGTGGAACTCGTGGAGCCGGTAGTGCTCGGCTATTATGTCGAGCTTATGCTTCTTAAGCTCGGGGTTAACGTATCTTGAAAGACCGACAGTATCGAGGTAGGTATTCTCAAAGGGAATGCCGTGTCTGTCTGCGGCAATTCTGATAAAGCCGACGTCAAAGTTCGCGTTGTGCGCGATGAGAAGTCTGTCGCCCGCGAAGGCTAAGAACTTCTCGATAGCCTCCCTCTCCTTGATCTGTCCTTTTACCATATCGTCGGTGATGGAGGTGAGCGTTGTAATCTCGGGAGGTATCGGCTCCTCGGGGTCGACGAAGAAGTCGATCGTGTCTATGATCTCTCCGTCCTTGATCTTTACCGCGCCGATCTCTATGATCTTGCAGTTTCTGTTGGAAAGACCTGTGGTCTCTATATCAAAGACGATCATCTCGTCCTCAAACGCGGGGTACCTCGAGCCGAAAACGCATCTCGCGGTATCGTTGACAAAATACGCCTCGATGCCGTAGAGTATCTTGAGGCCGTTGTCCTTGCCCGACTTCTGCGCCTTCTCAAGCGCGAGCATAACCTCGGGGAATGCCTGCACGTTGCCGTGGTCGGTGACGGCGATAGCCTTATGTCCCCATCTGATCGCCGTGTCAACAAGCTCCGCGGGAGTGATGATGGCGTCCATCTGCGACATATTGGTGTGGAGGTGGAGCTCGACGCGCTTTTCCTCCGACTTATCTTTTCTGTATTCTCTTGATATTTTCTTAATGCCCCTTGGTGCGATCTGAGGCTCGTTGTCAAACTTATCGCGGTTCATTCTGCCGTATACCGCAAGGTGAGCGCCGGACTTCAGCCCCTTGAACCAGTCCATCTTCGCGGGGTCGTTCTCTGCTCTCCACTTGACGTAGGTGCCGCAGGCTCCGTCGGATATACCGATGGTAAAGGTGAACTTATCGCTGCCGCGTATCTCCTTCATTCCGACGTCGAATACCGTACCGAGGAATACAGCAGTCTGGTTGCACTTCTCTATATCAGAAAGAGGTGTCGGGCGTACTATATCGAAATCCTCTCCGTAAAGGAGCTCGCCCTTCTCGGTGTTATACGTGGTAGCGCCCATCTTGAAAAGATGCTCGCCGATAACCTCGTTCTTGCCTGCGAGAGAGGATATACCTACCCTCGCTTCAAAGCCGTAGCGCGGGTCGTTAGCCTTTGCCTCAGCCTCAGCGCGCTCACGCGCGAGCTGTCTTTCTCGCTGGAGCTTTTCTCTGTTCTCCTCTTCAGCCTTGATGAGGATCTGCTCGCGCTGCTTGGTCATTCTTTCTTCAAGCTCCTGAGCGCCCTCGCCCTGAGTAATGACGATCCTTTTTCTGATACCGTATCTGCTGAAAAGAATGTTTGAGAGGATAGCCTCGGTGTTGGCATTCTTGACAAACTCTATACCGGTATCAAAGAATGGGAGCTCAATGCGCAAGAGGTCGCCCTCGTCTACGTAGCGGGCGTATGTAAAGAAGCCGTGAGTGACTGCGCCGCAGTTTGCCGCCTCGTAGGTTATCTCGTCAAACCTTGTGGGATTATACTCCTCGGGCGGAAAATGAGGTATTATCTTAAAGCTCTCGGCATTGTAAAGCGCGCGGCACTCGTCCTCTATCTCGTAAAGAGTCTCCGCGTCGCAGTGCTTCGCAAAGCTGAGCTCAACCTCAACTCGCATAGGAGCCTTTGTGTATCTGAATTTAGCGTCCGTCGCGCTCAAAAGAAGCGCACGCTTGTCCTTGTCGGGCGTATACCTTGTAAAAACGTCAAAAAAGCCTTTAGTCTGCATAATAAATCTTTCTCCTTGGGATATTCCCCGTGCCGCATCCTTTTCTTCGGATATGCGAACATTAAAATTTGTTATAATCCACGTTTAATTATATCATAGAGAGGTGCTTATTTCAAGTGTTTGCTTTCAATAAATCACACGGAAGCTTTTAAAACCATCTCCTCATACTCAACCAACGTGACATTACCAAGCTCTGCGGCTTTATCTGTGCACCCCTTGGTAAATCCTGCTTTTGAGAACAGATAGTAGTGCACTTTTTTGTAGTTAAATAACTTGCTTCGCTGGGTGAGTAGCTCAAGCACGCCGACGTCTACCTTCTCGTTCGTCCATTTGCACTCACCGAACAGAGCGGTGTTTTTATCCGCTTCTCCCATAATATCGATCTCCGCCTGAGATTTTGATTTTGGATCGTTACCCCACCAACGTCCGAGCGAGGTGAATTCTACGGGAGATTTTCCCGTGAGAAGCTGCTTCCAGAGATATTGCTTAGATATCTCCTCAAAGACCTTACCCATATATTCGGACAAGTGCGGCTCAATGCGCTTGTATGCCAGATCAACCGCACCACGGGCAATAATTGAATTATTCTCGGGTACAAAACGATACCAGAATCGGAACATATTGTCATCTATCGAATAGATCGACTTGCGAGAGACCTTCTCACCGTAAGGCGTTTCCTTCTGAACTATACCGAGGGAAAGCAGATTTTTCAGATAGATGGAGCAAACATTGGTGTCCTCCCCCACTTTGCTTGAAATCTCGGACATTCGGGAAGCTCCGGTCGCAATAGCGGTAATGATCGCGTTATAAATTGCGGGCTCACGTACCTCCTGCTTGAGCAAATTGACCGTTTCCTCATACAAAGGCGAGGTCGGGTTAAGATAAGTATTTTTGATGTTTTCCTCAATACTGAGTTTATCGTCGATCTGCAACAGATATTGCGGGGTACCGCCAACGATACCGTAGATCAAAGCCTTATCCTCACTCGATGCATCGGGAAAATACCGGCAGGTTTCCTCAAAATCAAAGGGGCAGAGCTTAATCTGAGCCGTCTTTCTGCCGTAAAGAGGAGCTTTGTAAGAAAGCACGTGATCTTCCATAAAGGACATAGATGAGCCGCACAAAATAAGCATCAGCTTAGAGCTATCCTTATATTTATCAATCAAAAGCTGAAGCGTAGATGCAAGGCTCTTGGAGGACTTGGCAACGTAAGGATATTCATCAATTGCGAGAATCACCCTTTCCTTCTCCGCTAAAGTAAACACGTATTCAAGGGCTGTCTGAAACGACGAAAAAGAAGTATCAAGAGCTACCCCCGCACTGTATTCGATAATACTCTTCGAAAAGTTGTCAAGATTTTGCTTGGCATTGCTCTCAACGCCCATAAAGTATATTGCCTTTTTATCGCGAACAAACTCACCTATAAGCGCGGTCTTACCAACACGACGCCGTCCGTAAATAACCGCAAATTCAAATTTATCCGAGCTGTACAGCTTGTTCAAAGCCGCCAACTCACGCTCTCTTCCAATAAACATAAAACGAGCCTCCTTGTATCAGTTGCATACATTATAACATACATTTTAATTTTAGTCAAGTACGATTTGGTAAATTGTGATTAGATAATTTTTATGAAAACTTTTGCGAACCTCTACCGAAGTCTTGATAAAGTTAAAAAAATATGCTATACTTAAACTAAAAATCATCGAAAGCGGTTACAGTATGTCAGAAATGTGAAGCAATATTTATGACGCCTGTAATTGAATTGAGGAAAAATGAAACACATTTTAAATGCTGATGATTTCAGTATTATATTTGAGCTAGAGATTTTTGAAAGCGATCTTGAATACCCGACAAACACTATTTTTCACGTAACCGTTCAAAGCTGTGGATTTTCGGGTAAGGCTTCACTGGATATAGGTATCAAGGAATTTGCAAAATTCTGTAACAATCTATCCGCTCTTTATGACTCATTGAAAGGCAACGCAAAAATTCAAGAGCCTTATGGTTATCAGCAATATATAAAATTTTCAGCGGACAAATTGGGGCATATTTTAGTTAACGGTATAATAAGAGGCGATAGCGAATTTATGCACGAATTGAAATTTGAAAACGTTATAGATCAAACTATATTGTATAGATTCCAAAAAGAGTTAATCGAGGCATACGCCAAATATATATGAGGCATTAAAAACGTAAAAAGAAAATTTTGACTTGAAATGAGAAAGCATAGAGAAAGATATGACTAAGGAAAAGAAAATAATAATTATCACGTTGGGGTGCGTTTTGGGGTTGCTTTTAATTATGTTGATCCCAAAAGGAATTGATCCCCTAGAGAATGCCGTGGTCAATCCCATTAACGGAGATATTGCCTATACATATTTTAATTATGAATATAGCGTTATTTGCCTTAGTGTATATGACTCTGGCGGAAATAAATTATTTAGTAAAAATTTGGATTCCGGTGGCGGTGGTACTGTCGCATACTTTGCGTTTTCAGGTGAAACCTTAAATGTTTGTTCCGGAAGAAATCGAAAGATGTATGCCTTTAACAGAGACGGATCGAATGCAAGTGAAAACATTATGAGCAAGGACGAGCTGACCGATATTATGGAATTTACAGGGTGGAAAAAAGCTTTTAATAAAAAGACCTTTACATCTAATGGTAATACTTATGTTTATGAAAAGGCCCCGTTCCCCAAGTACATATTCAATAATTATTGCAAGTTATACATAGAAAAAAACGACGGAGAACGTTTCGTCATTTATGAAGATTACAAGAGCTAACGATAAAAAATATTTGTTAATAAGATCGTTATAAAAAGAAAAGATTTTGAATTGAAATGAAAAAGCATAAATGCTTTCATACTTTGCAAGATATTTTAGCTGAGTTATCTGTTATACCGATATTCTGTATATTTTTAGCGGTTGCTATTGCGATATACTTTGCACTCCCCGACGGTTTCTTTGATATTTTCCCCGCCGAAGCTCTAATCGTTTTAGCCGTGGTTGCGATTCTTGCACTTTTGTATGCGATAGCAGGCGTTGTAACGGTTTTTCAGAAGATCAAGAAAAGAAACAAAAGCAAGAATATGGATAAGTAAAATGAAATTCAGACATACGCAAACTAACGTTAAACGCAGAGATAGGCAAATAGCTACTATCATTTTCGCTATATGCGAGCTTGCTTTCATCTTCTTGTTTGCCTATCTCGGCATAGCGCGAACTTCGCAGGTTACGGACGAAAATGCAACCGTAATTTCAACCGAGATAGATGATATAGAACTCGTATCTGCTGACAAGTACAATGATAATCAAGTAACGCTGAGAGTATGCGCGATTACACTGTTCTCCTTGACCGAGGTATTTGCTATCGTCGGATACGTTATATACATGATATTCCACAGGACGTCAAAAGATAAGAAATGGATTTGATGCAAAGAAAAAAACACGGACGCGTCATTTACGTAAGCCCCATAACGAAGCTTTAACAAAAAACACTTATGATAACGAATCAATCGTTTGTCATAAGTGTTTTTTGCATTTTTACTTTTCTCCGTAATACTCGCGTTTTCTTACCTGTGCGTCGGGAATAGTCGCCTCCGGCTTAGTGTCGGTAATGATGTATGTACGGTAAAGTGCGTTGATGTCGTCCTTGATTTTGTCTGCTATATCTTCCTTCGTCATACCCGAAAGCTCCATTTCATGCACGTATCTCGGTGCGCCTACGACAAGACGCTTCTTTTTGGTAGAGATGTATGCAGGAATCACAGGAACGTCCTCGCCTGTCTGTTTATAATAGAGCATCGAGAGAATAACAAATCCGGGAAATGCCGAGCGTATCTCGTCAAAATATCCTTTGGATGAGTCCTCGGGAAATATCACTACGCTCGCGCCTGCATCAAGCACGTCCATACTGCTTCTTACGGTAGAGAGCAGACGCATATCGGTATACGTTCCGATGACCTTCAATCCTTTATATATGTAAATTGAAAAAACTGCCTCGTACAACGCTTTAATTGTAGCGATAAATTTGTTTTTGTGCATTTTCTGCATATAAAGAACGTTGCGCAAATAGAGGAAACGCTCTTTATACGTGCCGAGCATACCGTGATGTCCCCACATTGCGGCAAATTTCGGATAGCTCATAGCGATAGCCATTGGACCGTTTTTCGCCGCATGGATCGACACGACGATCGCCTTGTCGGGAAGATTTTCTATGACGCTCTCGGTTTTTACTCCAAAAATAGGCTTAAATATTATCTTAGAGAAAAAACTAAAAATCGGTTGTTTTCCCGTCGGGAGCTTGAACTCCTGCCATTCATTTTTTTGCTTTTTATTCTTCGTGGTCTTTTTCACTATAAACTCCAAATAATAACCGCTGAATTTATGCCCGTGGGGCAATTCATTATGGGCACAGCATTACGCGTGCCCATTAACATAGCTGTTCTTTATCTCTTTTACAAGCTCGTCGATAAGCTTTGCTTCATCGACCTTTCTTAATATCTCGCCTTTTTTGAAGATAAGGCCTTCGCCATTGCCACCCGCAATTCCGAGGTCTGCCTCGCGCGCCTCACCGGGCCCGTTTACTACACAGCCCATCAGGGCAACCTTAATATCGAGACTATCGAGCCCCTCTCCTCTTATGCGCTCCTTGAACTCGTCGAGCATAGCGATAAGGTTGATCTTCGTCCTGCCGCAGGTCGGACAAGCCACGATATCCATACCCGGATTCTTAGCCTTGCCAACCGCCTTTAGTATCTCCTTTGCGGCGTATATCTCCTCCACGGGGTCGTCGGTAAGCGAAACTCTGACGGTGTCACCGATACCCTCTGAAAGAAGCGTACCTATGCCTATGGCGCTCTTGACGATAGCAGACGTGCCGCCGCCCGCCTCGGTCACACCGAGATGCAGAGGATAGTCGGTCCTCTCGGCAAGTATTCTGTTGGCGGCGATCATATCATTTACGCTCGATGCCTTGACCGAGATGACGATATCCGAAAAGCCGTATCTCTCGAGAAGCTCCGCGTGATAAAGCGCGCTTTCTGTAAGAGCCTCGGGTGTGGGTGAGCCGTATTTTGCTAAGATATGCTTCTCAAGCGAGCCCGAGTTGACGCCTATTCTTATCGGCACGGAATTCTTCTTGCAGGCCTCTACAACGCGTCTGACGTTTTCGTCAGAGCCGATATTGCCGGGGTTTATTCTGATCTTCGACACACCCGACTCTGCCGCGGCTATGGCAATCTCGTGATTGAAGTGGATGTCCGCAACGAGCGGTATCTTCACTCCGCGTGAGATAAGAGCCTCAAAGGTCTTAACCGACTGAAGGTCGGGCGCGGTTATACGCACGATATCGCACCCCGCCTCGGCAAGTCTCATAACCTGCCCGTAGGTCGCGTCTATATCGTGTGTATCGGTATTCGTCATTGACTGTATGGAAATGGGGTTATTACCGCCTATTCCGACTCCGCCGACGTATACGGCGCGGCAATTTCGTCTTACAAACGAGCCTGTCATAATTCCTCCGGGTAAAATTTCAAACGTCTTAAGCTGTGACTCAGAATATCAAGGAGATAGTATCCTTGAAAAGAACGATTATCATAAAGATAAACAGTATCGCAAGACCGATGGAGTTTATCATTCCCTCGATCTTAGCGGGTATCTTCTTTCTCGTTATCATCTCTACAAGAATGGTGATGAGCCTGCCGCCGTCAAGCGCGGGGAAAGGCACGAGATTCATAAAGCCGAGGTTCATACTGATAAGTACGGTGATGTTGAGAAGCGAGAGGAAGCCTGCCGATGCCGCGTCGCCTATCGCCGCGGAAATACCAACGGGGCCTGATACCGCCTCAAGAGTATATCTGCCCGTGATAAGGTCGAAGATGGACTCCCAGCACATACGCATAACGAGCGCGGCTTTGCGGAAGGAGAGTGAGAATACGCTGAATACGTTTTTCTCCTTGAAGCCTGTTATCTTAAAGTCGATAATGCCGAAGGTCTGCCCCTGCTGCTGTACGGTCGGGAAGCGGACGTCCTCTATGGTCATCTCGTTGCCCTCGCGGATTATTGTGAGATCTACGGGCTCGTGTCCGTAACGCATTATCTGATAGGAGAGCTCGTCGTAGATCCTTACCTTCTTGCCGTTCACCTCGACGATCTCGTCACCGTACTGAAGGCCAAAGTCCTCGGAGCGGTAGGTGTCGTCAACGTTCTCGTATCCGAGATCGTTAAGGAGCAGATCGTCCTCCATAGGTGCGCCCCAGGTGGTGTTGCCGATGTTGATAAAGGAAACGATGATTATCATAGCGAGGAAGCCTGCCACGATATTGACGGTGGCGCCTGCGGCGGTAATGATAAATCTCTGCCAAGCGGGCTTTTTGTTAAAGGCATTGGGATCGTCAGACTCCTCGTCCTCGCCTGCCATAGCCACGAAGCCGCCGAGAGGAAGCATCGAGAGCTTATATTTGATTCCGGTCTTCTTTGACTCGTAGGATACGAGCTCAGGGCCGAAGCCGAGAGAAAACTCGGTTATTGTCACTTTGAAAATTCTTGCTGTAATGTAATGTCCAAACTCGTGAATGAAAATCAGAAATTCAAATACTAACAAAGAAAGTATAACGGTTAGTATCGGGTTCAATATTGTAATCCTCCAAGATTATAGGTATATTTGCGTACAGTTGTTTACAAAAAGCCGTGTTTTTTACTTGATTAATCTCTCCGCCATTCTTCTCGCATCTTTACTGCAAGTGATTATATTCTCAAGAGACCTGAGCGCCTTACCATACATTAAGCGGTCGAAGGTCGTCATAACGATGCGGAAGATGTCCGAGAAGGAGATCTCGCCCTTAAGGAAGGCATCCACCGCCACCTCGTCCGCCGCGTTCATTACCGCGGGCATAGCGCCGCCTTGGGTTATAGCCTCCTTAGCAAGGTCAAGGAATGGGAATGCCTCGCTGTCGGGACGGGCAAAGGTGAGTGAGCCGACGTCAAATAGACTTAGCTCGCGTGATGCCGACGGGCATCTGTCAGGATAGTCAACGGCGTACTGAACGCACATTCTCATATCCGGCACGGAGAGCTCGGCGACGATGCTATTGTCAATATATTCTACCGCGGAATGAAGTATGCTCTCTCGGTGAACAACGACCTCTACCTTATCTGCCGGCACACCGAAAAGATGTACTGCCTCGATTATCTCGAAGCCCTTGTTCATCAAAGTCGCGCTGTCGACGGTGATCTTTTTACCCATTTTCCAAGTCGGGTGGTTGAGAGTATCCTTAAGCGTCACTTTCGCAAGTTGACGGCGTTTTTTACCGAAGAAGGGGCCGCCCGACGCGGTGAGAATGATTTTCTTTATCTCTTCCCTTTTTCCGCTCTTCAGGGATTGGAAGATAGCCGAGTGCTCGCTGTCAACGGGGATGATCTCTACCCCGTTTTCTCTCGCCGCATTCATTACGATATCACCCGCGATAACAAGCGACTCCTTGTTGGCAAGGGCAAGACGCTTGCCGCTTTCTATTACCGCAAGAGTGGGCAAAAGTCCCGCCTCACCGAGAATGGAGTTGACAACGACCTCGCTCTTTGACGAAGCTATGCCCTCCTCTATTCCGCGAGTGCCTGAGAGCACCTTGATATCGGTATCCGCAAGCCTTGATCGAAGATCACGTGCCGCCGCCTCATCAGCCATAGCGACCATAGAGGGCTTAAACTCCCTTGCGTATTTTTCGAGAGCCTTAGCATCTCTGTTTGCAGAGAGAAAATCAACGGTATAGCCGCGCTCACGCGCAACGTCAAGAGCCTGAGTGCCAACCGAGCCGGTAGCGCCAAGCACAGATATTATCTTACTCATATTTTCCTCCCTTAATTAGTCACTTTCGGGGGTGTGCATAGGAGACATAAGTCCCGAGCTAAGCGACACCCCCAAATGATATTTACTGTATTAAAATCGAAAAATTATTTGAACGGCGGGAACAGCATACATATAGCCATAAGCACCGTCGATATTGCGAGTATGGAGTCAAAACGGTCCATTACTCCGCCGTGACCGGGGAGCATCCGGCTGTAATCCTTGACACCCTTCTCTCTCTTGATAAGAGACGCGAAGAGATCGCCTATCTGAGATATTACGGAAAGCACAAGACCAAGGCACGCGAGCACAAGGTAGCGAGGCTGAAGGTCGGTCGCAAGATCGACTATAAGTCCGTAGAGCATACAGCCAAGCACCGCAAAGACAATACCGCCTATCGAGCCCTCAACCGTCTTCTTAGGACTTAAGTGGGGCGCGAGCTTGTGTCTGCCGAAGAATCGTCCGGTGAAATAAGCGAATATATCGCACATCCACGCCGTAACGAATACAAGGCCGAAAATGTAAACTCCGTTTGTCATATATCTCGTAAGTGACATCGACGTAAAGGAAACCGTCACGTAGGTCATCGCAAGAAATGCCGCGGAAATATCACCAAATTCAAGTATCTTCTGCTTGCCGCCTGCGGAACCTTCCTCACTCCTCTTCATCAAGATCTCCTTGCTCACAACGCATACCGCGTTGAGGTAAAGAAGATAGGCAAAGACTGCCGCCGCTACAATAAGAAGATATCCCGCCTGATTCCCCTTAGTGAAGGAATCGTGAGCAAACACTGGAAGAAGTCCCGCAATAAGATACGCGGGTACTGAGATCTCATATCTCTTTTGGAACCCGAAAACTCTGAAAAGCTCCCATACGGCAATAGCCGAAAGCAATCCTAAAAATATCGGGTAAACGATGTATTTTGAAAGCAGGACGATCGGTATACCGACGATGCCAATTCCGATCGAGGTCAATACTCTCTGTTTCATTTATTAATCCTTCTTTTCGGTAATCTCTCTTGCCGTAGAGCAAGAGACAAACTTGTCGAGGACGCAAGAGCTCTGCGTCCAAAGCATTTACTTAATCCCGTCCTCGGGGTCAAGTCCGCCAAAACGGCGTTTTCTCCTATAAAACTCCTCTGCCGCCAGGATAACTCCCTCTCTGCCGAAATCCGGCCAAAGGGTGTCCGTCACGTAAAGCTCAGAGTATGCGCTCTGCCATATCAGGAAATTGGAAATACGGAGGTCTCCGCCCGTCCTGATAATAAGGTCGGGGTCGGGCATACCCGAGGTGTAAAGATGGCGGCTGATGTCAGCCTCGGTGATGGGAACACACCCCTCCTTCACCGCCTCGTTGACAGCCCTGACTATCTCATCCCTGCCCCCGTAGTTAAGCGCAATATTTATCGTGCGCGAGCGGCCGCGCGACTCGTTCTCGATCTCAATACACTTCTCGCGAAGCTTATCCGAGAGCCTTGACTTGTCGCCTATAAAGTTGATCGAGGCATCAAAATCGTCCTTATACCCCTTGAATCTCTCAAGGTACGCATAGATCAGATTCATAATCCCGTCAACCTCGTCCTTCGGACGCTTCCAATTCTCTGTCGAGAACGCATAGAGCGTCACGTGCATAACACCGAGATCGCGAAGGCACTCCAGCACCGGCCTTATCGACTTAGCACCCGCCTTATGTCCCTCGCTGCGCGAGAGCCCGCGGGCCTTCGCCCACCTGCCGTTGCCGTCCATTATTATGCCGACCGACTTAAGTCTGCCGTCAAAGTCGGGAATATCCTGTTTTATCTTCTTGACCACAGACTACCTACTCGCTTTCTTTCAATTTTCTCACCCAAAAGAGTGAAAATTTGATATTTTCGTCATCTAATTTGTGACCTAAACCACAAAAACCGCGAAAACCAACTCCGTTATCTAACTACTAAACCAAGTATTATTGATCACAAAATTTTTGAGTGAGAAGGGTCGTTCTTTTGGACGAAGCTGTATATACATACAGCGAGCCTTTCCAAAAAACGGCACTTATCGCCAAAAATTTAGACTGTCATGATGTCCTTGGTCTTGTCAGTGGTAATCCTATCAATCTCCTTGATGTACTTATCGGTAAGATCCTGAATGATCTTGTCGCTTGCCTTTGCCTCGTCCTCGGTC
>CAZUQN010000048.1:0-14227 GCA_964622425.1 uncultured Ruminococcus sp. | reverse complement strand
CGATATTATCTAAATATGCAGCACTATAAGTGAAAGAATGTTCTACTCCTTTTGCAATATAAATCAAGCACTTTTCAAACATGCTTACCTGATAATATATAGCTGACATTCTTGTGACGCATTCCACATATGAATTAGAAATGCTATATTCAGGATAAGATGCAGTGAAGCTATTATTAAATAACCAATCTGTGATTAATGGATTAGTATCACCATTATGAATGATTAGGAGAGAATGTGTAAATGATCCTCCATTAGCAATTGCGACTTGTTGCCTAAGTTCCGAATGGTTGAAACTTGCCACAGCGTTATCAGACATCATAAATGGATATATATTAATAGCACTTACATAGTTAGCATACAATTGTCCATAATTTTTAATTCCACAAGCAAATGTAGAATAACTATCACTGGGTGATATACTAACCATATCTACCTCAGAACCTTCAAACTTCAAAATGCCGTAGTTGATTATCAATGGAGATTGATAATAATCCCTTCCATCGTAAAATTTAATTTGACAGCCCTCTTCAAAGGTTACTGTAACACCTTCAGAAATAACAACATCTTCGCCAACAATATAGAGTTTGTCTGCTGAAAAGACTGTATCTTCGGTAATCGAACCTGCAAGATGATAGCCATTGCTAATTGCAAACACTGCATATCCAAGACCGTTATATGTTTCAGCATCTTCTGTATCCATACCGTTCTTGTATTCTAAACGAATATTGAAATTAACAAGATAGTCATTGGGGCAGGCAGGATCAACAATAATTTCAAAATATTTGTCTCCCGAGGTTCTTTCAGAATATGTACCAATATCAGATAGTTCGAAATTAGTGTTTACAAATGTGAAGTAAGGATCTGTCAAAGAGGGATCGTTATTGCTCATGGTATCAATGGACACATTTACGTTAGATGCAACACCGCCTTTGTTGAAGAACGAACAATAGAGATGAATCGTTTCGCCTGCATCAATTACTCCGTTTCCGTTATTCTTTGCACAAATGCTTATGCTATCATCTATATAATAGTTCATTGCATAGACGTTGGGAGTCGGAAACTTTGTAAGCGCGTTATAAACATCTACTACAGTATGTTCAAAATCTAATGCCATAAATAGTTGTGGCACATAAGGATTTATAGTTCCCGTATTTACAATTTGTGATTGAATGAATTTGCTGGAATACACTTCTCTGTCGCTGTAGTTAGCCCTAAGTAATGCAGCAACAGCAGATACCATTGGAGCAGCCATTGATGTACCGCTAAGAGTTGCATATTTGTTGTTTGGCCAGCATGAATATACACTCTCGCCCGTTGCATAAACATTATATTGGTATTCATAATAACCGGGCTCATTAAAGTTTGAAAAACCAGAAACTATAGTTCCGGAATCATTAACACTCATTACGCCTATAACGTAAGAAAGTGCCGCCGGAAAAATGGGAACACTACCGAAGTGTTCAAGACAGCCGGGCAATGTACACATAGCACTGTTACCCGCCGCTGCGACCAGAACACAGGAGGTGTATGCCTCCGCAAGTGCCTCTTCAACTGCGATAGAAATATTCGAGCCACCGAAGGACATATTAATGACGGACGCGCCGTTCATATATGCATACTGAATGGCTTCGGCAATATCCGAGTTATTGAAGTAACCAGAGGAATTACCCGCCTTGATGACCATTACCTTACAGTTAAAAGCAACGCCAACACCGCCGATATCGTTGTTTTCTGCGGCGATAATGCCTGCAACGTGAGTACCGTGGCCGTTATCATCCATAGGATCATTGTCATTGTTAACACAATCCCAACCATAAACGTCGTCAACATAGCCGTTGCCATCATCATCAATACCATTTTCGGGAATCTCCGCAGAATTAGTCCAAATGTTATTTCGGAGGTCAAGGTGATTATAGTCAACGCCAGTGTCAATTACAGCGACAACAACATCAGAGCTACCGCCGGGGTTCTTGTCATTTTCTTTCATATGCCCCCAGCCGTCCTTAACCTTGTGGGTATCGTGGTGCTTCTTTTGATTAGACTCATAATTAGGATTGCTTGATACATCATAACTTTCCGTTTCAGCGTCGGTAGCCATTACGTAGTCGTAATCAACCGCATCAAAACAATCAAGCGCGGTAAGATATTCGACAGCCTCAACGGTATCCATAGAGCTACCAAGCTTTACGGTATACCAAGAAGAACCCTTGTAGAGAGGCTCAGCAGATACGAAATCCAACTGCGAGAGTACGTTTTCCGTAAACTCACCGACGTACTTAACGAGAACTACACCCTCGTTGTATGTACCCTTTTCAGGGATGACATCATTTGTATTCGATGCCGAAAGTTGTTCATTACCCGCATCGTTTGTTACGCCTGTGCCTGAAATTACATTGTTCAAGGCATTATTCTCTTTAACGCCATCAACAATGGAATTTGCAATTGCTGCCCCGCCCTGCGCGCAGGAGCAAAGGAGCATACAAAGCACCAATACAAGAGATAAAAGTTTGACTGAGTTTTTCATAACCTTTCCTCATCTACGTTTCTGCCCGTCGGCATTTTAATCTTTTTAAATACAAAACAAAAAGTGCGGCAACCGGAGTCACCGCACTAAAAACACAAACTCCAATTGTCGCCAAACAAGTCAAAACCGAACGAGGATATGTATTACCTTTTCCTTCATTTCCAATTTCACGGAATTTGCATTTTTATCAAATTCAAAAAAGAAATGACGAAAAAGGTATAGTTACCCCATAGACGGAAAAATACCTCGTTCATTACAATATTCAACTTGTTTGGCAACTACATTATATCACTCCGAAACAAAAAATGCAATACGCACGCGTGAAATTATATAAATATTGGACAAAAGAGAGTGATGTGTAAGGAAACGGGGCGAAGAGGCAAGGAAGTAAATGCGAAATGCGAAGCGCGAAGCGCGAAATGAAGGACGAGGAACGAATTGTAGGGGACGGCGATGCGGCAGAGCCGCAAATGCGAAGCGCGAAATGCGGAATTGAAAAAGATTTCAACGATTAAAAAAGGGAGAGCTAGGGCTACGCCAATGCAAAACAGTGCGGCAGAGCCGCAAATGAGGAATTTGGAATGCGGAGTGCGGAATTTACTCCTTCCGTCACGGCCATGCCGTGCCACCTATCTCGTTGAGGCTCGGTCACCACTCTGGTCTAACAGTCCACCGGACTGTTATTCAATACCTCGTGGCCGCTTCGCTACCTCAGCGAGGGAGGCTAAAAAAAGCGGAGAGCCGAAGCTCTCCGCCAATATAATGATATGTTTATGCTGAATAATTGATGAATATCTCTATGATCAGGAGCGTTTGCCGAAGGAGCAGCCGAAGGCTACGTCGTCGAGCATAAGGCCGCTGCCCTGCGACTGAGTATATCCGGAGACATAGACACCGCTGATGCAATCGCCGAGAGTTGTGAGCGTTCTCGACTTTGTGCCAACGTAGCTGCCGTCGATATAGTAGTGGACGGTCACGGTATCCTCTGACGCGGAGAGCTCGATAACCATCTTAACGTCTATCCAGCCTGTGAAGTTGTCGTCGTCTACTTCTACGGTCTTAAGAGTAAGGCCGTCCCAACCGGAAACAGTTACCTTAGTGGTCTTGATCAGCAAACCGCTTGTTACGGGCGCGGAAACCGTGAAGAAGTTATCAACGATGACGCCGCCCTCCTTCCAACGGTTCTCATTCACGTTGGAATTGATGTCAACAAACTTCATAGAGAGGCCGCTCTCGGCGTAGGCATTGATCTTGAAGGAGAGGTAGCCTACCGCGTTATTAGCGGAGGAAAGCTCGTTGAGACCGTTGCTCTTGGAGGGGAGCCAGAGCTCAAGCTGAGTCGAAGCGTCGGAGTTGGTCTTGAGGAGCTTATATACTCCGTCCTCGATGAGGGGATTATCCGAGCTGCCGGTGGTATAGCCACGGCTCGAGTTTGCTCCACCGCCCTGAAGGACGCTGTAATCCGAGCCGTCTGCGGCGCAATTTACGTCGGGTACATAGCTTGCATTACAGGTAGGACAGTTGTAGGTGATCACACCGTCAGTAATGGTATGAGTAAGAGAGGAATGGGGATTAGTCGAGAGAATTACACCATCTCTGGTAGCGCCGCAAGAGGAATCGGTACAGGTATATCTGATAACGCCACCCTTGCAGTTGGTGGTGGAGGCGGGTGTGATAACCGTGCCGCTATCCCAGGTGTGCTCGTGCATTTCGAGCTCTACGTTTGTAAACAGACCGCTTGTAGAGGATACGGTAACATCGACGTCTCCTCCGTTTGGCCTCTTAAGTCCATCGATCTTTATATAAGTCGGGAGGATAAGCGGGTTTGTCGCATCGGTCAAGGATGCGGAGGTTGCGCCGAGGATGTTGTACAGACAAATACTGGTGCGCGGAGTGGTAAGTCCGTTAATAACAAGCGAGTTTGTCATATGGTTAGGCAGGCCGTTATAGAAGGATATCCACTGACCTTCAACAATAGTGCTGAGCTCGGACGTCATCTCGGAGTTAACGATCTCAACGTCACCGTTGAACACGCTGTTGTAGTCCATACGGAGATGAACGAATGATGCGCCGCTCACACGAGTTACGTTTTCGATATAAAGCTTTCCACCGCCGATAACAAGAATACCGAAGCCGAAGGTGGAATTCTTAAGGGTTGCGTTATAAAGTCCCTGATGCGCGTCGAAGCGGTCGAGATAGCATCCGTCAAGGACCATATTACGGCACCAGTTGGTACCCATAATGCCGTGGTACATAAATCTGTTGGTAATTACCTCACCCGTTTCGGCATTTTCGTACTGAGTAACCCTTATCATATTAAGATTTACACAGTTGTTGGCGGTGATATCGTAGTTGCCGACTTCGTTTCTCGTGGATACGCCGTCAAGATCCTGCCAGAAGCTGTAAGCCTGGTGTCCCTCAACAATAGAATCCTTAAGAGTAACGTTATATGCGTTGCTGAAATTGAAGAATCCGTTATAGGATACGCCGTAGGACTTATCTGCGCCCCACTTATCGATAACACCGTCACCGTTTCTGTCGGTCTCGATGGTCATCATCTCATTCTCAACGATGTGAGTAATATCGTGAACAGTGGTGTTGGAGCGCTCTACGTATAAGCCACGGTTGAAGAAGATAATAGCGTTTTCAAAGTCGGGATCATACTCCTTGGGATTGGGAGCTATGGTCTTGAAGGTTGCGTTTCCTACGCTTATCGCCTTCTCATCGATGGAATATACGGTAATTTTGGTTATGGATGAATAATCATACTGGATAGGAGTGCTCGGATCAACGTTTCCGTTCTTATCCACGAGGAGAAGCTCGTTTTTGTTAGCACCGCTGTTGGAGTTTACACCGACACGCACGTAGATCTTCTCGTTCGAATTCTCGATCTTGATCATACAAGGCTCGGAGAAGGTCATACCGATGTTGGTCTGCCCCTTGGAAAGACCGTTCTTCGCCAAAGATGACGGTACGCTCACAGTCGTGATAGCGGTATCGGGAGCAACGGTAAATACCTGAATATTTCTGAGCGTTGTATTATCCCAGCGTATCTGGTGGTCGTCAAGAATAAATGTCGCGCCGTTCCAATTTGTATTGGTTTTGATAACTATTGTTTGCGAAATAGCGCCAATATAATATGTAGCGCCTGCCTTACCCTCTACGGGAAGTCCATACAAGTTCGCGTAATTATGCGCCTTGCGGATAGCCTCGGAGTCGTCGGTAACGCCGTCGCCCTTAGCACCGTACTCCTCATAGGTTACCGCTTCAACTATATGACCGCATCTCGTGCAGATATTGGCGTAAGTGCCGTCTTCTCCGGGAACCTCGGAATATATGTAGTTATGTTCGAGCGCCGGAATTACCGTCTGAGATACAAAAGTCCCGTTACACGTCGTACAATACTCGCCCTCGGTAAGTCCGGAGGAGGTACAGGTAGCCTCGACAGCGGGCTTTGTCGCTTTGGTATGTCCCTTGGGAGGAACGGTATTCTGAGCTACAAGAGTCTCGCCGCATCCCGAGCACTTCTTCCCCTCTGTCAAGCCGGTAGCTGTACAAGTAGGAGCAACCGCGGCCAGAGTAACGGTATCGAAGTCGCTATGATTATGAGCGGTAGAAGCAATAATCTCGGTCTCGTACTCACCGCACGCCGAGCATTCGCGGCGCTTGAGTCCCGTCTCGGTATCTGTCGGCTCCTTGGTTACTTCCCAGTCGCCAAAGCTGTGACCGCTTGCGGGAATCACTGTCTGCTGGGTAAACACCTCGCTGCAGACCGAGCAATACTTACCCTCGGTAAGTCCGGACTTTGTGCAAGTAGCCGTAACAGCCTTGCTTACAGTCTCTACGTGACCGAATGCCTCCTGGACCTTGCCCGCTACGGTAACCTCGCCGCAGACGGAGCAATGCTTCCCCTTGGTATGGCCGTCCTCAGTACACGTGGGAGCGACTGCCTCATCCTCGACCTCGGTGTGGCCCTTCGCCTTTACGGTTTCCTGCTTTACGAGGATCTCGTCGCAGGTGGAGCAATGCTTACCCTGAGTCAGTCCCGCCTCGGTACACGTAGCGGGTACAGCGGGATCGATCACAACGGTGTGGGAGTGCTTACCTGCACCCATATCACCGCAGGACGTGAGCGCAAACACGCACACGAGGGAAATAAGGCTTAAAAGCAATACCAGTCTCAAAGTCTTTTTCATTAAAAATGTCGTCCTTTCTCTTTCAGCTCATCGGCTTATTTTTTGCACGTATTATAACATATATTTTAGTTAATGTCAACGCATAAAGTGTGTATAAAAGGTGAAAAATTGTTAAAATAGTACACTCCAAAACAATCTGTACCGTTATCTTTTCAAATAAATCCACTCTCTTTTAAAATCGGGTGAATAATCTTTCCGATTCGGGTAGAAAATAGTGACAGCATATTTTTGGAAAGGATGATCTATTGACAATGGAAAAAAGAATTAGATTCAGCGACAAGTCGGTAACCTCAAAAATCGTATATGCCGTGGTTATCGCTATCTTGTGCATTACCGCTATCGTGGTGGGTATAGTAAGCGCAGCGTCGAAGAAGAACGATACTCCCGACGTGGAAAATCCGCCCGTGCAGGACGGAGAAAACCAGGGTAACGAGAACGAAACTCCCGCGCCCGATGATACCCCGAAAGAGGAGACAAAGCTCTCCTTTATCGCTCCGACAGCAGGCACCGTCACCAAGGAGCACAGCCTTGAGATGCCCGTGTTCTCAGTAACACTCGGTGAATGGAGAGTTCACACCGGCATTGACATCTCCTGCGACGAGGGCGCAAGCGTATACGCCTCCGAGGCAGGTGTTGTCTCGGGAATTTACTCCGACCCTATGCTCGGATATACCGTAGAGATCACGCACAAGGGTGATATCAAGACAAGATATTCCAACCTCTCAAGTGACGTCGGTGATCTCAAGGTTGGCGACGAGGTATCTCTCGGCGATAAGATCGGCGTGGTGGGTGACACTTCCCTATCCGAGCTTGCAGAGGAGCCTCACCTTCACTTTGAGGTGCTCTTAAAGGACGTGAAGGTCAATCCCATGGATTATATCAACGAGGAATCCAAGAAGGCGTCGCTAGGAATTGAGCCCTAAAGGGCGGTTATATTCGCCTTACGGCGAGTTATATTCTTTGCAATGCAAAGAGTTGTATTTGCCCAAGAGGCAAGTTATATTTCCCTTATGGGAAGTTATATTCTTTGCGCTGCAAAGAGTTATATTTGCTTCGCAAGTTTTGAGCTAACGAGGAAAGAGGGCTTTCGGGCTCTCTTTTTTCATATTGTGCTTGAAATTTACAGATACGTGTGGTATAATGTCGGTATCAGTAAATTCCGGAGGAAAAATAATGAAAAAGCATGGAGTTGCAATACTCGGATTTGGTGTTGTTGGCGGCGGTGTTGCCGACCTTATCACCAACAACCGAGAGGAAATAAAGAGCTACCTTGGATGCGAGGTAGAGATAAGAAAAATACTTGACTTAAGAGACTTCCCCTCCTCTCCATTTGCATCACTTGTCACACACGACTTTGCCGACGTGCTTGCCGATGAGGGCGTGGACACGGTGATGGAGATGATGGGCGGCTCTCACCCTGCGTACGAGTACACAGTTGCGGCGCTTAAGGCGGGAAAGAACGTTATTACCTCGAATAAAGAGGTAGTTGCGAATTTCGGTGACGAGTTTGTCAAGATCGCAAAGGAAATGGGCGTATCCTACCGCTTTGAGGCGGCGGTCGGCGGCGGAATTCCTGTAATTAATCCTCTGCTCGGCTGTGTAAGACAGAATAAGATACGTGAGGTGCGCGGCATACTCAACGGAACGACCAACTATATACTTACAAAGATGTTCACCTGCGGTGACAGCTTCGAAAACGCGCTCGCGGACGCTCAGGCTAAGGGCTACGCCGAGGCAAATCCCGCGGCTGACGTTATGGGTACAGACGCTTGCAGAAAGATCACGATACTCACCGCTCTCGCGGCGGACAAGCTCTTTGACGTAAATACCGTACACACCGAGGGCATCACCGGTATCAGAAAGGCTGACGTGCTCGCGGCAGAAAAGCTCGGTCACAAGATCAAGCTCCTCGGCAGATGCATACTTGAGGACAAGGGCGATGTCGTTATGGTATCCCCCTTCCTCCTTCCCTCTGACAGTCCGCTCTCAACGGTAAGCGGAGTATATAACGCAGTTGAGGTCGTAGCTGAGCCGCTTGGCAACGTGATGTTCTACGGTCAGGGCGCGGGCGCGGGCGCTACCGCATCAGCAGTGGTCGGAGATCTTCTCCCCATTATTGCTTACGGCAGCAAGAATCCCATCGTCCCCGGCTTCAACAGAGTAGACTATCCCGCATCGGATTCCTTCGCGGGCTTCAAGTCGAAGAAGTATATTGCCCTCCCCTCGGGTAACGAGGAGAAGGTGCGCGAGGTATTCGGTGAGGTAGCCTTCATCGAATCGGACGAATGCGCCTTCATCACAAGCTGTGAAAGTGAAAAGGAAACCGACGAGGCTCTCGCCGCTATCGGCGTCCCCGTCCTCTCCAAGATCCGATTCCTTTGATTTTGTAGATCCTTATATCGGAGTCAATGACTCCTCCGCTCTCCGACAGGTGAACTATCCTGTCGGAGTTTTTTATCAGTGCGGAAAGAGTGAGCAAGGTTGCAAGCGCCATCAAGGCATCGGTAATGGAGACAAGCAGATAGGAGTCGGCAAAGCAACCGATAGAAACAAAGATAAGAAAGAGCGGAAGAAAGACCGCTCTTTTGCTTTTGCCAAAGAGCTGAGAGAAGGACTCCGAGCCGTAGTAATACCAACAGATTACGGTGGCAAAGGCAAAGGCAAAAACGCAGAAAAGAACGGCGTACTTTCCGGGTGCGCCGAATTGATTTCCGACGGCGTACATAACGAGCTCCATACCGCCCGAAAAGACGGATATATCGGGCACTGAAAGAAGGATCGAAAAGCCGGTAAGCATACAGATAAGTCCGGTATCAAACCAGACCTCGAATATACCGAGAAGTCCTGCGGTTGCGGGACTGAGAACACCGCTTCTGGCATGGGCGATGGCGGATGTACCCGCGCCCGCCTCGTTGGAAAGAATGCCTCTTGCAAAGCCCTCGCGAATGGGCGCGAGTGTGAGGAAGGATACGCCTCCGCCGAGAATACTCTCGAGACTGAAAGCAGAGCTGATGATATTTTTTAACGCGTCGCTCAGTCCATTAATATTCAGCATAATAACGCCAAACGTAACGATTATGTAAATTATAGTAGTCGTAGGAATGATTATCGAGGTTATCTTTTCAATTTTTCGTGTTCCGCCTATTATGGCAACAAGCGTTATAAGGACAAGAATAAGCGAGAGGCTCTCGCGGGGAACGTCTGCTACATCAAGGAGTGACTCACTTATTGCGCCTGTCTGAAGTGAAGCCCCCATAATGAGCGAGAGACCGAGTGTAGCAAGGGCGTATAGGCGGGACATATGTCCCCCCGCTTTTCTGAATGAAACCTTGATAACGTAGAAAAATCCGCCGTGGGTGTCTGTGTCGTGAAAGAGATTATCACTTGAGATAACGACCTCCGCAAACTTAATAACCATGGCAAAAAGCATAGAAATAAACAACCAAAAAAGGCTTCCCGCGCCGCCTATTATAAGGCCTATCGCGACACCGAAAACGTTACCTACTCCAAGTGTACCGGCAAGAGCAAGCGAGAAGGAGCGAAGCGCTCTTTTATCCCTTATAGCACGCAGACCGCGCCTTGCCGTCCTTATCGGGTGAAGTATAAAGAAAAAGCGCAGCTTTATCAAAAGGTAGCTTCCGACCGCTGCGAGAATTATCGGTAAAAAATCAATTCTCATAGAAAAAGTCCTCCGCTAAAATCTATGCGGAGGACGGTTGTCTATATGTTGTTTATTCAGAGCTTGAGATATCAGGTAAATCCCGATTATTTAATAAGCAGGTCCACAAGCTTCCAGATAATAAATCCGACTGCGGCAATACCTACGCCGATCCACAGCCAATTCATTACCTTGTCAAACTTAGCGTTTGAGGCTGCCTCCTTCTCGTCAAGGAGTCTGTCCTCCTCGGTCTCCTGAAGCTCCTCGGGGATATCATCCATACCCTCGTTTGCTCTTTCCTCGTCAAGTGAGAAGTCATAGCTTCCCTCTTTTATTTTCTGCGCGCGCTCGGCACATTCGGAAAGCATCTCGGTAACTGTGGCGACGGTAAAGCGGTCATCTACGTTTGCGGCGCTCATTCTCGCGGTAAGACCGTCCATAGCGGCAACAACTGTGTCATATTCCTTGCCATAGCTCATAGTCTCTACAAGCGACGCACATTCGTCGCAAAGAAGCTTGGGAGTTCCGTAAGCGCCCATAGTGAGGACGGGGGCGTCCTCGTTTTCAATTCTTGCAAGGCAAGTACAGCATATCTTTCTCATCTTGACCTCACTTTTTCTCGTCACCGCGAAGGGTACGTCTGAATTCGGCAATATACTCGGCTCTGAGAGCTTCCCTCTCTGCCTTTTCCTCCTCGGTAAGCTCGCGCTCCTTTGCGAGTCTGCCAAGCTCGTTGATTCTTTCTATCTTTTCCTTTTCCATCACTTTTCATCCTTCTTTTTATAAAGCTTTGCAAGTCCGCCCGCGCTCGTCTCACGGTAGAGATGAGAGAGGTCCTTGCCCGTTTCGTACATTGTCTCGATAACCATATCGAGAGAAATTTTTCTCGAGCCCGAGAGGAAGTTCGCAAGATTTACCGCGTTTATCGCTCTCATTGCCGCAACAGCGTTACGCTCTATGCAGGGAATCTGCACGAGGCCGCAGATGGGGTCGCAGGTGAGACCGAGGTGGTGCTCAAAGGCGATCTCCGCCGCGTACTCGATCTGATCAAGGCCCATCTCGAAGAGCTCGCCAAGAGCGGCAGACGCCATCGAGCAGGCAGTGCCTATCTCCGCCTGACATCCGCACTCCGCGCCGCTGACCGAGGCGTTAGTCTTAACTATCGTGCCTATAAGTCCTGCAACCGCGAGAGCGTCAAGAATATTCTTGTCGCTGAAGTTATGCTTTTTCTGCATATAGAGAAGCACAGACGGAAGAACGGCGCAAGCACCGCAGGTGGGAGCGGTAACGATGGTGCCGTTATCGGCATTCTGCTCGCTGATGGCATAGGCGTAAGCACAGACTATTCTGTTCTCGCGCGTTACCTCTCTTTCGTCTATATGTCTCTTGTTATAGAGCTGCTGAGCCTTTCTCTCAACTCCGAGGCCGCCCGGTAGGATACCCGAGGTAGTAAGTCCCTCGTGAACGGCATTCTGCATAACGCCCCATACCTCGTAGAGAAAATCGTATATTTCCTTACCCTCGCGCATAACGACGTATTCGGAGAGGCGAATGCCCTCTTCCATACAGTATTTCGAGATCTCGGCAAAGGTGGACTCGGGATAAACGTCAGGAGCTGATGCTCCGAGGTCACGTCCCTCTATCTCTATATCGCCGCCTCCAATGCTCATAACTCGCATAGGCTTCTCATCGATCTTGCCGCCGCGGATAGCATATATATCCATAGTATTCTCGTGAGGGAGATCGCGGTCGGTCGTATTAAAGATGATCTCGCAGGGCTTATCGCCCGCTACCATTTTTATAGCATTGTCGGTGCCGTGTCCCTCTCCTGTATCGGCAAGCGAGCCGAAAAGGACAACGCGATATGAGTCGGCGTCGGAATTCTCGCTGACGAATATCTCCATCGCGCGGGCGGGACCCATCGTATGACTGCTTGACGGACCTTTTCCTATTTTATATACGTCCTTGATTGATTTCATACTTCCTCCCTAAAGGGTTGTTTTTATATATTTTAACATCTTTTATTTTATATGTCAATGGTTTTTCTGCTTGTGTCTTGACATTATTGTCAAAGTCTAGTAAAATTAAAGTGTAAGCTAATAATAAGGAGGCAAATATGAAAGGCTTTGATAAATCCAAGCTGATACTCTCCGCTATTCTCGGCATACCAACGGCGGCTATCGGCTACTACTTCTTCCTGCCTGCGCTCAACCTGAGGTCCTACGGCTTCTGGTTCTATCTTACGCTGGTTATAGCGGCGTTTGCTGTTCCGTGGCTTAATATCAGCATCAAGGATATTGTAGCGAATGTAAATAAGTCAAAGATCTCAAAGAAGGCTCGTAAGCAGTTTAATGTAACCTATACATTTACAAAATCGGCAATTATCGCACTTGTTGCGGTTGCTGTGCCTCTTACGGTAGTCCTCTTTGGATTCATATTCTCAAGTCAGGTTTTCCAGGCGAGAAACTACGCCGGAGTAATTACGGTGACCGAGGCTGAGTTCGACGAGGATATGCCCGAGACGACCGAGATCAACCATATCGCGCTTATGGATACAGCATCGGCGCAGGTGCTCGGTGACAAGACACTCGGCGCTCTGTCCGACGTTATTTCCCAGTACGACGTAAGTGACTACTACACTCAGATCAACTTCAAGGGGGCTCCCAAGAAGGTCTCAAACCTTGAGTATGACGATTTCTTCAAATGGATAGCAAACAATACAAAGGGCGTGCCCGGTATGGTTATGGTCGATCCCGTAAAGAGCGACGCTGAGTACATTGAGCTCGATACTCCGATGATTTACGTAAATAGCGCGTTTTTCGGTCAGGACCTTATGAGGAAGCTCAGATTTGAGTATCCCACAAAGATCTTCGACTCGGTCTCCTTCGAGATCGACGATAATAAGAATCCCTACTACATCGTTTCCTGCGTTAAACCGAGAGTCGGTCTCTTCGGCGCTAAGGATATAAATGAGGTAATTATCTTCAACCCCTGCGACGGCTCAAGCACTCTTTACGAGCTTGAGGACGTGCCCTCTTGGGTGGATATTGTCTTTACGGGAGATCTCGCGTGCAAGAAGTTTGACTGGCAGGGCTTATATTCCGGAGGCTTCCTTAACAGTATTATAGGAAACGTCGGCTGCAGACAGACTACCGATGACTACGGCTACGTTGCGCTTGAGGATGACGTATGGTACTTCACCGGCGTTACCTCGGTCACGGCGGATAAATCCAACGTAGGCTTTATGCTCTCTAACGCAAGAACGGGCGAGTACAAGTTCTACCCCGTTATCGGAGCTGAGGAGCACTCGGCAATGTCCGCGGCAGAAGGTCAGGTGCAGGAAAAGGGCTACGTTGCCTCCTTCCCCTCCCTCGTTAACGTTTCAGGGCAGGCAACCTATATTCTCGTGCTCAAGGACGATACGGGCATTGTTAAGCTCTATGCGCTTGTAAACGTGGAGAATTACAGCATTGTTGCTACGGGTACGACTCAGGCGGCGGTTATGAGCGCCTACAAGAAGCTGCTCCAGCAGAATAACATCGGCATCGGTGACAGCAACGACAGTGCCGAGATAACCGTTGAAAACGTGCGTATCGCAATGGTATCCGACGTGTCGACCGTCTATATCACCGCCACCGACGGTAAGGTCTATAAGGGCTATCTTGAGGCCGACGAAAGTCTTATTCTCGTGCGCGTAGGAGATAAATTGAACGTCAATTTCTTCCCCGGCGATACCGAAAACGTCTTTGTGATTTCATCGTGGAGCTTTGTTCCCGATAATCCTTAAAATTAACGTAAATTCTCAAAGTAAATGCAACAGTAGCACGAGGGGTTGCATTTAGTATG
>CAZUQN010000047.1:0-14344 GCA_964622425.1 uncultured Ruminococcus sp. | reverse complement strand
CACCTTGTGGGAAAACGATACTCAATCGTTTTCTAACACACTCGGTTTCACTCCGTTACTCCCGGAGTGAGAGGCTAATTTAAGCTCCCACTTTGGGGGGAGCTGTCGCGGAGCGACTGAGAGGGCCTCGGTTTCGCTTCGCATTCCAATTTCGATTCGCTCTCCATTTTTGCTTTATTTCGCAATTTTTGATATTGACAAAAAATGCGAAATGAGTTATACTACTGATGAGGTGATAATTATTATGAAACTTATTGAAAGAAAATTCTATCTGCAGCAGCTTATAGACGTAATGGATACGCCGGATATAAAGGTTATTACAGGGGTCAGACGTTCAGGAAAATCCAAGCTGATGGATGCTTTTATTTCCTACGTTCAACAGCAGTCCGAGGAGAATAATATCATCCGAATCAAGCTGAATTTAAAGGAATTTGAATCCTTGAAAAACGGCGATGCTTTATATGACTATATTAACGCTCATTTCATATCTAAAAAGAATAATTTTCTTTTCATAGACGAGGTTCAGCTTTGTCTCGGTTTTGAAACTGTAATCAACAGTCTATACGAAGAAGAACGTTTTAACATCTTTCTGACGGGTTTTAATGCTTTTTTGCTGTCAAGTGATTTGGCTACGCTCTTTGGTGGACGAGTATTTGAAATCAGCTTATATCCGTTTTCATTTACTGAATATCTTTTATACTATCCACAGGATGATATTGACGTTGCCTTTGATAAATATGTTTCAACCGGCGGAATGGCGGGTTCTTATCTTTACAACAACCCCACCGATGCAAAAAAATATTTAGCAGGAATTGTACGTACTACGATAACCAAAGATATTGTAACCAAGTTCAAAATTGAAAACGAAGATCTTCTTAATATGATAGTTGATTTTCTTATGGACAATATAGGCAGTAAAACCTCTATCAGAAACGTAGCTAATACACTCACGTCCAACACTTATCGCACAAACGATAAGACCTGCGGTGCGTATATGGATTACCTTTGCAGAAGTTTCTTGTTCTATCCGTTTAAGAGATATGACGTCAAAGGAAAAAGATATTTGGAATCCGACAAGAAGTATTACCTTGCCGACCTTTCCTTCCGCTATGCGATTATAGGAACTAAAAATGCAGATTACGGTCACTTATATGAAAACCTTGTGGCAATCGAGCTTTTACGCAGGGGATATGAAGTGTACGTTGGTCAGCTTGGTGAAAAAGAGATTGATTTCGTTGCCGTAAAGGACGGTATGAAAACATATATACAGGTTTCTGATGATATTAGCAGAGAATCGACCTTAAAACGTGAAGTTGCTCCTCTTTTGAATATTAAAGATGCATATCCTAAAATGATTATAGCACGCACCAAACATCCCGAAAGCCAGGTTGAAGGTATCAAGATTGTTGATATTGCAAGATGGCTTTCTTCGCAAAACCAATAAATTTATTGTAATGCGAAATATAAGCAATTTTGATTTTGCATTGGAGCATCGCTCCTATGTCTCTTCCCAGCCCGCAATCAAAGCACTCATAAAAAATGCACTTAACTCGGCTTGCGCTTTGTTAAGTGCATTTCCTTTTCGCCATTAATTTAGGTCGATAATATCGATATAAAGAAGATATTTCAGATTCTAGTAGAAATTACTGCTTGTAGCAAAGTAACCAATCAACAAGATTGAGTGATTTAATACCGTCGTAAGAGGTGTTGAGTCCTGTATCAAGTGATAAAACGATCTTTTCATAATTATCCCTGATAGCTTTCAGCGGTCGTAATTCTCGCGCGCGGACATCCTCGCTCTTCATAGATTCCGTGACCTGTACGTAGAGCTTATCGTCGGCTTTGGATGCGATAAAGTCGACCTCGGTGTTATCTACTTTGCCGATTGCAACATCATATCCACGGCGCAGAAGCTCAAAGTAAACGATATTTTCAAGCGTATGCCCTGTGTCACGGTCTCTGAATCCTAAGAGATAATTACGGAGTCCTATATCAACGATATAGTATTTACCGAGGGTGCGTAGATATTCTTTGCCCTTTATATCAAAGCGTTTGATGTCATAGAAGAAATAAGATTCAAGCAAAGCTCCCACATAGGACTGCACAGTATGGGTACTTGGCGCGCCCTTACGCCCTGTTTCTTCTATCAATCCTTCATTCACAAGCGTGTTACCGATAGAAGAAAAGGATACGTTGCTACCAATGTTATCCGCGAGGAACAATATGATTTTGCGAAGCAGGATTGGATCGGTAATCTGCTTTCTACCACGCTTTTTCTCACGCTCAAGTACGTCACGAACCACAACGGACGAGTAAATGCCGTCAAGTAGAACGAGAGCCTTCTCCTGGTCAAGTCCAATGTCTGCAATGCCCGGCATTCCTCCGAAACGCACGTAAGCATCAAACACTTCGCCAAGATCATACTTCTCGCCACTCTGATCGACAGCAGCCTTACGTGTTCCACCGAGCGCACTGACCGTTTCTTTGATTTCAAAGCCGTAAAACTCTATGAACTCCGCAAAGGAAAGCGGGAGCATTTTTATCTCAATACACCGTCCCGAAAGGTAAGTTGAATACTCCGAGGATAAGAGGTAAGCGTTGGATCCCGTAATATAGATATCGCAATTCAAATCAATGCGAAAGGCATTGATCGTGTCCTCCCATTTGTCAATACGCTGCACCTCATCGAAGAAAAGGTACATACGCTCGCCCCCAATTGCTCTATCCTTGACATAATGATAAAGCTCGTCTGCCGTCATATCCTTGAAATCGTAGGACTCAAAATTCATTTCTATAATATTTGTAGAAGGGATTCCATTCGCCTTCAGGTGTTCAACCATTAACTTAAGCAAACTTGATTTACCGCAGCGACGGATACCCGTCACTACTTTTACAGGTTCAGTATCCTTGAATGCAATCAGCTTATTAAGGTAAATATCTCTCTTTCGCAACGTTTGTTTAGGGTTCATAAGTACACCTCCTTTGGCGGCTCTATTATAGCACAAACTTAAATAATTGTCAATAGTATGCAATCAAAAGCATAAACTTTATTTTTTGCGATGTATTTGCTATAAAAACCGGATTTAGCATATTGTCAAACCTCGCCTGTGGGATCAGGCACACTAAGCCTTCTCCTGTGGGAGAAGGTGGCAGCCAACGGCTGACGGATGAGGAGTCTTCCCTTTTTGCGGATTGTAGTACTAGGAATTTATATAAGAAAAATGCACTTAAAATAAATCTCGCCTTAGCAGTAATTTATACCTTGCAACTACTCATCCACCGTAAACGGTTCTCATTGCGATTCGGTCACCGCTCGGGTCTAACAGTCCACCGGACTGTTATTCAATACCTCGTGGCCGCTTTGCTACCCTTGTCTCGCTTCGGCTCGGTCACGTTTCGGCTCTTGAATTATCAATGCAATTCACTACCGAAACGCCACTTCGTTACCTCACAAGGGAGGCTATAGAAAAATGCACTTAATATAAATCTCGCCTTAG
This sequence comes from uncultured Ruminococcus sp., assembly GCA_964622425.1. Classification (GTDB taxonomy): domain Bacteria; phylum Bacillota; class Clostridia; order Oscillospirales; family CAG-272; genus UBA1740. Next base: position 10,847 of record CAZUQN010000047.1, on the reverse strand, counting down.
CAGTAATTTTTACCTTGCAACTACTCATCCACCGTAAACGGTTCTCATTGCGATTCGGTCACCGCTCGGGTCTAACAGTCCACCGGACTGTTATTCAATACCTCGTGGCCGCTTTGCTACCCTTGTCTCGCTTCGGCTCGGTCACACCAAGCCTTCTCCTGCGGGAGAAGGTGGCAGCCAACGGCTGACGGATGAGGAGTCATAACACACTCGGTTTCGCTTCGCTACCCACAGGATAAGGCTATAGAAAAATGCACTTAAAATAAATCTCGCCTTAGCGGTAATTTATACCTTGCAACTACTCATCCACCGTAAACGGTCCCCCTTCCCTCACAAGGGAAGGCTAATGAAAAATGCACTTAACTCGGCTTGCGCCTTGTTAAGTGCATTTCCTTTGCGCCATTAATTTAGGTTAATAGCGGTGAACCTTTACAGAGTGAATATATATCATCCGTATACAACTTCAATTGCAGTAATTCTAACCTGACCTTTGGTACTTGTTCCAGTGTTACCTACGCCGAATGTTATAGTATCAGCATTTACTTCTACAGTAGTACCAGAAGTAATATTATTACCATCCTGTGTAAGTACGCCAGTGTTAGTTACTGTGTAACTAATTTTAACAGATTTTATTGTTTTACCATCAGCTGCAGTAAAAGTAATCTTAGGAGATCCTGTCTGATATATTCTCCACTGACCACTATACCATTTACCAGAGTTCGAATCAGTAGCATCAATAGTGATTGTTACATCACCAAGAGTCATAGTAAGCCACTGACCACCGCTTGTACTTCCTTCAGAAAGCACCCAACCATTTGCATTTCCGTATTCGTCAATAGTCGTTGAAATAGTTGTGTAAGATACGCCCTGTGCTTCACCACACATAGTACACTCACCATTCACATAATTATGATCAGTAACGTCACCCTCAGTTGCACCACATACAGTACAAGTCTTAGGAGCCTTGCATGTTGCATCCTTCCATTCGGAACAAACGTGCGCTATATCAATAGTAAGCGACTGGTTTTCCTTAGCTACCTGATTAACGTTGCTGTATACACCGATAACGCCTGTAACAGTTACAACATCGCCAATTCCAACTTTTACGGTTGTACGGAAAATAAGAATGGTATTACCTTCTTCATCAGTGATGTAAGGAGAACAATTATTATAAGAACTCCAAACCTCATAGAATCCAGTGACCTTACCGGTAAGTACTACCTTAGTACCTACAGCAACCTCAAGAGCCTCAGCGATGGAGATCTGCTTACCGCAAGCGGAGCAGAATCCGTCAACGTAGGTGTGACCGGTAGCAACAACTTCGTCATCAATGTAATTATCACCACACTCGGAACAAGTGTAGGTGGTGTAACCAGCCTTGGTACAAGTAGGAGCAGTTACAGCTGCATCATAGTCGTGACCAAGAGCATCAACCTCGGTATCAACATACTCGTCGCCGCAATCAGCGCAAGTATAGGTGGTGTAACCAGCCTCAGTACAAGTAGGAGCAGTTACAACGCCCTCGTAATCGTGACCGGTAGCACCAAGAATCTCTCTACCCTTAGTAAGAGCGATGCCGGTTGCGGTCTCGTTATCCCATGCGCCACCACAGATGGAGCAAGTCCAGTATTCGATGTTACCTACTTCAGTACAAGTAGGAGCTACGCCCTCTACGTGCTCAAGAGTGTGAGCTGCCTCAGGATTGGTAAGTTCACCACACTTGTTACAGTGTGCATCACACTCATAGGTGTAAGCGTGACCGGTTGCACCAAGAACCTCTCTACCCTTAGTAAGAGCGATGCCGGTTGCGGTCTCGTTGGTCCATGCGCCACCACAGATGGAGCAGGTCCAGTACTCGATGTTACCATTTTCAGTACAAGTAGGAGCTACAGCCTTTACGTGAGTAAGTTCATGAGCTGCCTCAGGATTGGTAAGTTCACCACACTGGTTACAGTGTGCATCACACTCAAAGGTGTAAGCGTGACCGGTTGCACCAAGGATCTCTCTGCCCTTAGGAAGAGCGATGCCGGTAGCGGTCTCGTCGGTCCATGCGCCACCACAGATGGAGCAGGTCCAGTACTCTACGTTACCAACCTCAGTACAAGTGGGAGCTACGCCCTCTACGTGAGTAAGGTCGTGAGCTGCCTCAGGATTGGTAATCTCATAGCAATACATACATACGGGATCACAAGCATAATAGTAACCGTGATCGCCAAGAGTGGTATAAACACTCATCTTGTTGGTAACGAGGGTGAACTCGTCATCAAGCCAAGCAGAACCACAATCGGAGCAGTACCAGTACTCAACGTTACCGTAGGTTACACAGGTACCTTCCCATGCCTCTACGTGAACGATGGTGTGATCTGCCTCGGGAGCAGTAACCTCTAAACAAACGTTACAAACCTTATCACACTCATAGGTGTAGGTGTGCACACCCTTGGTGGGGATCATAAGAGAGCCCTTAGAAACATAAAGAGTGAGCTCTTCGTCAAGCCATGCGGAATGACAGTTGGTGCAGTACCAGTGATCGGTTGTACAACCTGCCTCAAGGCAAGTTACGGGAGCTGCAGGAACAAAGACAATGTTGTGTCCCTCGCTATCAGCTACCTTGTTGAAGCACCACTTACAGGTAGTATCACAAACGGTAGCGGTCTCGCACTCTACGTAACCGATCTTAACCATCATCTGGTTAAGGGGCATACCGGTTGCATTCTCGTTATCCCAGCATCCACCGCAGTACTCGCAGGTGTAGTACTCGATGTTACCGAGAGTGATACAGGTAGGAGCCTTAGCATCTACCTTAGAAATCTTGTGCTCTTCTTCCTTGGTGGGCTCGTAGCAAACCATACACCAAGCGTCACAAGCATAGTAATACTCGTGCTCGCCGTAAGGAAGCTTTACTGCAGTAGCAGTAGTAGACTTGGTAAGAGCCTCGTCGAGCCAGTAACCGCCACAATCGGAGCAGGTCCAGTACTCAACGTTACCGTTGAAGTTACATGCAGACTCAACAGCCTCAACGTGAGTGAGGGTGTGAGTAGCGTCAGCGTTAACTACCTCATAGCACCACTGACATACCTTCTCACATGCGTAAGCAGGAGTACACTCAGCGAAGGTGTAGATCATTCTTCTGATGTCCCAACCATTAGCCTCTGCGTTGTCCCAGCATCCGCCACAGTCGGAGCAGGTCCAGTACTCTACGTTACCCATAGCCTGACAGGTAGCCTCAACAGCCTCAACGTGAACGATGGTGTGAGTTGCCTCGGGATTGGTAAGCTCGTAGCAAACCATACATACGGGATCGCAAGCTGCGAAGTACTTGTGCTCGCCGTAGCCGGTCTTAACGTTCATCATATTGGTGAGCTGAGTGCGAGCCTCGTCCTGCCAAACCTGCATGCAAGCTTCACAGTACCAGTACTCGATGTTACCCATAGTCTGGCAGTCAACAGCCTCAACAGCCTCAACGTGGATCACGTCGCCGCCAAGCTCGGGAATGATTACGTTCTTAACGTTGGAAACCTGAGTAAGAGCCTCGTCGGTCCATACGCTCTCACAAGCGTAGCAGATCCAGTACTCAACGTTACCAAGGAAGTGGCAACCGGGCTCAACTGCGTCTACGTGAACGAGGAGAGTGTGCTCTGCGCCAAGCTTAACATTCTGGAAGTTGGTGAGCTGAGTGCGAGCCTCATTCTGCCATACCTGCTTGCAAGCCTCGCAGTACCAGTACTCGATGTTACCAAGCTCGGTGCAAGTGGGAGCCTTAGCATCAACGTGAACTACGTCGCCGCCAAGCTCGGGGATAACTACGTTCTTAACGTTGGAAACCTGAGTAAGAGCCTCATCGGTCCAAACGCCGTTACACTCGTAGCAGATCCAGTGCTCTACGTTACCGGTGTAGTGACAGCCGGGAGCTACTGCATCCATATGTACGAGAAGGTTGCTGCCCTTCGCGGGGATGGTTACGTTCTTGATGTTGGTAAGCTGAGTGAGAGCCTCATCCTGCCATACCTGCTCACAGGTGTAGCAGATCCAGTGCTCGATGCAGCCGTTGCTGTGACAGCCTGCCTCAGTAGCCTCCATGTAAACAAGAAGACCGTTACCGGTAGCGGGAAGAACAACGTTCTTGATGTTGGTAAGCTGGGTGAGAGCCTCATCCTGCCATACTCTCTTACAGTCGTAGCATACCCAGTGCTCGATCTGGCCATTGTAGTGGCAAGCGGGAGCGATAGCCTCGAAGTGAACGGTGTTGCACTCGAGCTCGGGAATGATTACGCTCTTGAGGTTGGTAACCTTGGTGAGCTTCTCGTCTGCCCATGCGTAGCCGCAATCGGTGCAGTACCAGTACTCAATGTTACCCTCGGAACCGCAGGTGGGTGCCTTCGCCTCAACGTGAGCGATGGTGTGAGTAGCGGATTCGTTGGTAAGCTCGCCGCAAGCTGCGCAGATAGCGTCACAAGCATAGGTGTACTCGTGATTGATCTTAGCAACTACGGTGTCTTCCGCAGTGATCTGCTGGGTGTTAGCAGAATCAGACCATACGGTACCGCAGGACTCGCAGTACCAGTACTCGATGTTACCTGCTTCGGTGCAGGTAGCGTCCTTTGCATCAACGTGCTTAACGCTGTGAGATCCGTAGAGCTCGATACAGCCGGGAAGCTTATCAGAGCCGGGAAGGTTCTCAACAAGGCCGCAGGATGCAAGGCAGATTGCTACCAATGCGATAACGCAAAGGAGCAACAGGTTTTTCCTTTTCATTGTGAAAGGCCTCCTTAAAAAAATTTGATTAATATTTGCGTATTATCAAAAATCAAGAGTTATTTTGGCAAAAATTCGATAATAGTTGACAGTGTTGTTTCATTGATACGTAAGGATCAATGAACTTGGGGGTACCCCCAAGTCGCGTTGCGATTTGTCTCGCTATTAACCTATATTACCTAACTTTACCATCAAGGATTATATATTAAAAATAATTAAAAGTCAAGCAAATCTTAAGTTTTTTTAATATTTTTTAAAAAATAAGCATTTAGGACAAAATAACAGAAATTTTGTCAATACATTTGTGCATTTTAACGAGGTTTTTTGGCAGTTTTATCCTTGAAAAATAATCCATACACGCGCTTTTTTTACATTTTCCTAATACATCGATTTTTGTTAAAATAGGGTTGAATGAGCAGAAATTATGTGATATAATTAAAGTGCGAAATGCGAAGCGCGAAGCGCGAAATGAAGGAGTACGAAGCGCAAAGCGCGAAATGAGAACGAGGAATAACCCGTAGGGACCGGCGTCCCCGACGGTCCGTAAATACGAAGCGCGAAGCGCGAAATGAAGGAGTACGAAGTGGAAAACGTTGTTGAAATTAAGAGTTTTGACTTTGCGGTCAGAATTGTGAATTTGTTTAAACACTTAGCTGAAACAAAAAACGAGTATATACTTTCAAAGCAACTCTTGCGTAGCGGCACAAGTATTGGCGCTAACGTATCCGAAGCTGAGAGAGCGCAAAGCCAAGCAGATTTTTATGCAAAAACCAGCATAGCACTCAAAGAAGCAAACGAAACAGAATATTGGCTTAGACTGCTGTATAGGACCGACTACCTGACAGAAAGAGAATTTGAAAATATACACGCAGATTTAAAGGAAATTATAGCACTTTTAATGTCAATTACAAAAACGACCAGAATTAACCTAGAATCAAAAAAAGAGAAAAAGCTCTGAGAGAAAAAAGCATTCGTACTTCTTCATTTCGCGCTTCGCATTCCGCATTAAATTCCCGGAGGTAATTATGTCAGAAATTCTTGAAATTGTAATGATACTCGCTTTCGGCGCGTCGTGGCCGATGAACGTAGTGAAATCCTACCAGGCTAGGAGCGCTAAGGGAAAGAGTATTTCCTTCCTTATACTTATATTCCTCGGATACGTGGCAGGCATTGCCTCCAAGTTTGCAAACGAGGCGTATATGGCGGCGTTTGCGAGCAAGTGGTACGTGCTCGTCTTCTACTTTATCAACATCACGATGGTATCCGCGGATATCGCGCTCTACGTGAGAAACAGAAGACTTGATAAGCTCGCGGAGGAAAGCGAAAAATGAGAGTCTATAAGGATATTCCCTACGCGGGTGACGGTGAGAGGCTGATAGACCTCTATCTGCCCGATGGCGAGTGCTCTGCCCTCCTTCTGTTCTTCCACGGTGGCGGGCTCGAGTCGGGTAGCCGTGACGTAGGCTTTATGCCCTCCTTTGCCGAGGATATGACGAGCGCGGGCTTTGGTGTCGCGAGCGCGGAGTACAGAATGTATCCGACGGCAAAATACCCCGATTTTATCGAGGATGCGGCGTTGGCAGTAAGCTTCGTTAAGGACGGACTCAGCAAGTACGGCACATACGGAAAGCTGATAGTCGGAGGCACAAGCGCGGGCGGTTATCTTAGCCAGATGCTATGCTTTGACGCAAGGTGGATCGGTAAATATGGGATCAAACCGACGGATATAGACGCCTTTATTCACGATGCGGGACAGCCCACCGCGCACTTCAACGTGCTGAAGGAGAGAGGCCTTGACTCGAGGCGGGTTATCGTGGACGAGTCGGCGCCGCTCTACCACGTCGGAGAGGCGGAGTGCTACCCGCCGATGCAGATCATAGTGTCCGACAATGATATGGAATCGAGGCTCGAGCAGACCGAGCTGCTTCTCAGTACGCTTAGGCACTTCGGGTATGATATGAACAAGGTGCGCTTCACTCTCACAAGCGGTACTCACACCTGGTATATAACACGCGCTGACGAACAAAGTCACAACGAGTTTGCCAATATCATTATACCGTTTATAAAGGATATAATTTAACTTTTTGACAACTCATATTGTCATTTATCTGTTTTTATGCAACAAAAAAGCCGTTGACTTTCTCTCGGTGCGGAGAGAATAAGGGCGATATCCTTAGCGGAGTTTTTACGTTTTGACAAAAGTGCAAGCGTCGCATTGGTCCAGACAAACTCAAATGGGTCGAGCCCAAATCCTTATACAAGCAGAAAGAGCAAACACACAAGACGAAAAATCTTGTATGTCTGCTCTTTTTCTATTGGTGAAGTTTTCGCTATCGCAAAAGTGAAGTTGTGTCATACACAGTGAAGTTGCTCGCAAAAGCTCGCAGTGAAGTTAAGTTTGCCCATGATTTCGCTGCGAGGCGAAACTTCACTCACGAAGTGAACTTCACGTGTCGCAGATAACTTCACTTGCCTGTTAGGGCAAACTTAGTTATGCGTGTTCTCCGTTAAGGATAACACGCATAAGTCAACGGTTTTTCTTTATTATTTATTCTTCTTTTTCTCGAGTTTGTTTATTGTTTCTACGGCGGTTTTGCCGAAGGTTGCCGCGGTGGGAAGGCCTCCCGGGATCCTCTGCCACTGGGTAGCGAGGAGGAGATTTTCCGCGCCCTTCACCCTGCTAGTAGTGGGTATCGGAAGCTTTCTCGCGGGCAGGGCGAAGCTCATAAAAGCGCCCATCTCGGAGTAAGTAAAGCGCTTGTAGCTTGCGGGTGTCCAGGTGTCCAGAAGATGGATCTTTCCTTCAAGCTCGGGATAGTGTCTGACTATGCAGCGCTCTGTGATCTCGGCAAGCTCACGCTTTCTTGCGTTATATTCTTCTCTGTCGGTCTTTCGCAGTTTTATAAGCTCGAGGCAATCCTCCTCGGCAAGGTAGGTCATAGTACCGAGTACGGTTTTACCCTCCGGCGCGTAGGACGGCTCGTGCGAAAACTCACGCAGGGTTATATGGTCGGTCTTAAGCCTTGAGTAATACTTGATCGGAACCTTGAAGAGGACGTCGCCCTCGAAGGGGAGCTTATTTGTGTCGCAGGCAAAGGCCGAGTGATACGCCGAGAAGCGGAAAAGACGCTCGTCACCGTAGCACCTCTCAAGGTCCTTTGGCATAGACAGGTCTGTCATACTGCCAAAGACGGTATCGGGGTCGGAGGCGACTATAACGTAGTCGGCACTAAGTCTGTCTCCGTCCTCAAAGTCAACCGACTCTACCCACTTCTCGGAGCGGTTGATATGAGTCGCGCGTTTCTTTGTTAGGAGCGTGCCGCCAAGGTCGCAAAGACGCTTTGCCATACGCTGAGCCATAGAGTACGAGCCGCCCTCGGGAATACCACCGTTGCCCGAGCAGAAGGTAGCCACGATCATCAAAAGGGCGATCGATCCGAATTCGCGGCCTATGATGGAGGATATGAAGAAGCGTATGAGCGGAGATTCAAAGCGTTCTGCCAACTCACCGCAGCTAAGACGGTAGTATTTGACTAAAAGAGGTGCGCCCGCGATAAGCTTACCGAGAGTCGCGCCCTCGTTGTGCTCCTTGCCGCCGACGTGATTCAGCCTCTCTATAAGCTCCACCGCGCGAACAAAAGAGAGTATCTCGCCTTTATCCTCGGGGGATAGCTCGAGCATTTCCCTTTTCATTCTCTCAAGATCGCGCCAAAGCGAAAGGCTCTTGCCGTCAAGCTCGCAGGTGTAGAGACGCTCACCGTTATGCACGTTCACGTTGCCGAGAGCCCCGAGGTCACACCACATACCGTAAAGAGGGGCGGACGGATTGGTGCCCGTGAGCCAGTGTATGCAGTTGTCGATATGGTACTCTCCGCGCTGCCAGCCGGTGAGATTGCCGCCGGGGACGGAGTGTGCCTCGCACACCGTAACGTCGTGTCCCGAAAGGCGGGCGTATATGCCTGCGGAAAGTCCCGCAACGCCTGCTCCAATAACCAAGATCTTAGCCATAATGCCTCCGTGAGTCCATTATTTTTTTATTTTACACCCACATTATACCCCACAAACCAAAATTTGTCTATAAACAAATTATGAAATTTTCGAATGCAATGTCACTCCCAGAGGCGCTTATATTGACAAATATCGGAAATAAGGGTATAATTAAGAAAAACGTAGCCAAGAGAAAACAAGGAGACCGCGATGATAAAAAACGAGTTTTTTGAGCTTTACAACGGAGTGAAAATTCCCAAGGTTGGCTTCGGCACCTGGCAGGTGAAGGACGGTGACGAGGCGTATCAGTCTACCCTCTGGGCGCTCGAGGCGGGATACAGACATATTGACACAGCGCACGCCTACGGAAACGAGGAGAGCATCGGACGGGCTGTCCGTGACTCGGGAATACCGAGAGCGGAGATTTTTATCACTACAAAGCTCCCCTCACATATAAAGACCTACGAGGGCGCAAAGGCATACTTTGCCGAGTCGCTTGAGTCGCTCGGACTTGAGTATCTTGACCTCTATCTTATTCACGCGCCTTGGCCGTGGAGTAATATCGGCGAGGACTGCACCGAGGGTAATATCGAGGCATGGCGCGCTATGGTCGAGCTCTATAACGAGGGCAAGGTGAGAGCAATAGGTGTCTCCAACTTTGCTGTAAAGGATATTGTCGCAGTTACCGAGGCAACGGGCGTCAAGCCGATGGCAAACCAGATAAGATACTTTATCGGAAACCGTCAGGACGCTATCACCGACTACTGTCAGGCAAACGGCATACTTATCGAGGCATATTCACCGCTCGCTACGGGAGAGATAGCAAGTCACGAGAAGCTCGGCCCCATTGCAGAAAAATACGGTGTCACGATTCCAAAGTTCTGTATCAGATACTGCCTTGAGAAGAATACCCTCCCCCTGCCGAAGTCGGTGCATAAGGAGAGGATAGAGGCGAATATCGACCTCGATTTCACTATCGAAAAAGAGGATATTGATTATCTTGACTCAATCGGCAGAATCGGCGCTGTTAAGGACTTAAGAAGCTGATTTGTAAAGTATAATATTCATTTTTTTGCGTTTAACAAAAAACAAAGAGAGAACATCGCGGCAGTATAAAACCGTTTTGTTCTCTCTTTTTGTGTTTTAATTATATTCTTTGCCGCAGGGCAAAGGGTTATATTTCAACTCCGTCGAAGTTGTATTTTCCTTACGGAAAGTTAAAATCAAGCGAAAGCGTATCGGGGAGAAACGCTCACCAGTACGCTCGCGCAGATTGCTCCCACGAGCCTTGTGCAGATAGCACAAGATAAGCGCACAGCGCGACCGCGAGTATCGCGGTGCTCGTGAAGGAGTATATTATATTCGCCTATCTAACTTAAAACTGCCGTTAGGCAATATAACTGCGCAGCAATATAACTGCTTTAGCAATACAACTCGCCGTCAGGCGAATATAGTTTAATTTCGCGCTACGCCGCGAAATTAGTCAGCGTCCTTCATGGAAAGGTTTTCTCTGCCCTTCTCGTCCTTGCCGAGATACTTAACTCTGACGGTGTCGCCAAGAGCTACGGCATCCTCAACCTTCTCGGTTCTCTGCTTCTGGAGCTTGGAGATGTGTACCATACCCTCCTTGCCGGGAGCATACTCAACGAATGCGCCGATAGGAATGATTCTGGTAACGGTACCCTCGTAGGTCTCGCCTACAACGGGCTCAAATACGATAGCGTCGATGATAGACTTTGCAGCCTCTGCGCTCTTCTTGTCAACTGCTGCGATGAATACGGAGCCGTCGTCCTCGATGTCGATCTTAGCGCCGGTATCAGCAACGATCTTCTGGATAACCTTTCCGCCCGAGCCGATAACCTCACGGATCTTGTCGGGGTTGATCTTCATGGAGATCATCTTGGGAGCGTACTCGGAAACCTCTGCTCTGGGAGCGGGGATAGCGGCGAGAATGATCTTGTCGATGATCTCGTCTCTGCCCTGGTGAGTAGTCTCAAGAGCGCGCTTGATGATCTCGGGGGTAAGACCGTCTACCTTAAGGTCCATCTGAATGGAGGTGATACCCTTCTTGGTACCTGCTACCTTGAAGTCCATATCGCCGTAGAAGT
>CAZUQN010000046.1:0-14398 GCA_964622425.1 uncultured Ruminococcus sp. | reverse complement strand
GTGGTTGCGTGAATTGAAAGCCGTGCTTTCATGAATTGCCTGCGGCATGAATTGTGCCTTACGGCACATTGGTTGCAATTCAATTCATGGAGCGAAGCGAGAAATCATGGCGAAGCCAATTCATGATGCCTCATTTGCGGAGCAAATAGCATCAATACATCAACAAAACAAACAGAGCAAGAATATAAGGATTTTCTCCTTGTACTCTTGCTCTCTTTCTGTTTAGTGAAGTTTTTTGCTAGCGTAAAAGCGAAGTTGTGCTATGCACAGTGAAGTTACTCGTCGAGGCTCGCAGTGAAGTTAAGCTTGCCCGCTTTGCCGTCAGGAGAAACTTCACTATCCGCGAGGATAACTTCACTTACGGAGTAAAATTCACTTGCCCGCAAGGGCAAACTTAGTTAGCGTGATTTGTCCGAAGCGGACATCACGCTAATCCGTCAGACTATATTTTAAAAAGCCTCAGGTCCTTGACCGAGTAATAGAGCACCGAGCCTCCGATAACTCCGCACACCGCCTCGCCGATACCGACCGACAGTGATAAAAGCCAGAAGCCGTCCTCCACTCCGTATGCGTACATCAGTACAAACGGTACGATAACCATATTGGAGATCAGATTCGGCAGCGTTGCCACCCATTTGAATTTAATCGGCAGATTCCTTAGTATATAGGCGCCGACAGCACCGATAAGCGTGGCTATACTGCCAAAAACAATGTCCCACAGTACGCATCCGCTGACTATATTCGAGAGAATACAGCCGATAAACAGTCCGGGGATAGCCTCAGGCATAAATACCGGCAGAATACAGAGAGCCTCCGAGATACGGAACTGTATAGCTCCGCTTGAGAGACCGAAAACCGTCGATACGTAGGTGAGGCCGACGTACAGAGCCGCGATAAGCGCTCCGCGTGTCAGATAACGGGTCGATGACGTGACCCTTTTTGCGTTCCTTTTCATTTTTTTCTCCTTTAGTTTTGTTTTTTCTGGGACGCAGGGCATCCCATCGGTGAGGAAGGTCTCGAACTCACCGGATGCAAATGGCACTCAGGCTCATTTGCAGGTGGACTTATTCTATCACATTTTCGAGGAAAAAGCAACACCTTATTCCAAAAAAGGAAGAATATCTGAAAAATGAGCGAACTTAGGCGTAATCTGCCTTGGTAGCCTTGATTTACCTGTATCATTCTTTGATAAAATAGAGTACAATGGATATAGGAAAAAGAGAGGTAAGTATATTGGAATTTTTGAATATCGGAGATACAAAGCTTAAGGTCACCCTGACGCCGGGCGAGTGCGTAAGGTATGGAATAGATACCGCGAAAACCGACTTTACCCGCGGCGAGATAAAGGGTGTCATGAGAGATATAATACTGCTTACAGAGGAGAAGTGCGGCTTCTCTGTGACAAGCGAAAAGATACTTGTTCAGCTATATCCTCTTCCCTCGGGTGAGTGCGAGATATTCGTTACAAAGCTCACAGGACTCTCGGGGAAGGATAGAGCAGCGCTCCGCTTGGCAGACGGATTATCTACGCTTGAGCATAGGCGCGGGATATACCGCTTTGCCTCGAGGGAGGAGCTTATAGTCGCGGCAAAAGCTATCGCGGGTGAGAAGCCCGAATGCTCTCTTTACGTTGACGATGTCGGTCAGTATTACATAAGCCTTGAGGAGGGGATAGTCAACGGCATATCCGACCACGAGGTGCTGATAGAGTATGGAGAAAGGCTGAAGGATCTGCCTATCCACGTTCTCGCGGAGTACGGAAAGCTGTTGATAAGCGAAAACACCATCGAGAGGATCATATCCGAGGATTTTTAAATAACCATCTAAAATCACAACTAAAGTTGACAAAAAGCCTAAAAAGTGATGCGCTTAATAGCATAATTCACCAACAAAGAAAAAACAGAGCGGCGAGAGCCGCTCTGTTCGTAATTATGCGAATGATTAATTAGCTGGGAAGAGTAGGGTATATGCTATTCTCAAGGTTATAGAGTCTCCAAGCCTTCTTCGGAGTGAGAGAAGCGTAGTACATTCTCATCTCATCACCGCTGAGTTGGAATTCCTCATCCTTGATCATGGTGTGCCACATCTCGGACATAGCTTCATCGTCGGTTGCGCTGTAGAATCTGCCAAGAGCATCCTCAAAGACTTTATCGAATGCTGAACGAACGTTTGCACGTATGAACTTAAGCATTTCGGCGTTACCCTTTACACCGTTACCTATAACGTCGTACTGAAGCTTGAAATCATAGTACTCGTTAAGAATGTCGGTGGAGTGTGTAGACTGATAGTTGAGGTATGCGGTACACTGAGCGAACTTCTCGGTGGTGTAGGAGATTGCGCCTATCCTGCCGATGTTGTGTATCTGAGTGTTATACTCGTCTGTGTAGGTCACACCGTCCACCTCATAGCTTGCTCTGTAGAGAGGAATGGGAGCGATACCGTAGCCTGTTCCGCCCACACTGTTCATTTCTCTATAAACGTCGTACTCAAGAGAACCAAGACATACAACGCCGCCGAAGAGAATGTGGTTGCGTGCAAATCTTGAACGGATCGCAAGGAGAGCGTCAGAGCCGTAGTTCTGAGTCTGCATATTGTTAACCGATATAACGCCGGGCCGGTTGAAGAGCTCAGAGAGGTTAGCGCAGAAGGAGATAAGCTCCTCGTGAGTACCTGCAAAGTCCATTTCAAACTGACCTTCGGACGTCTGCTTAGCGTAGGGGTAGGAATAGGTGTAGTCACCCTTCGCTTCGTCGTATTCTCTGTCAATGATGGTGATAGAGGTGGAGTAGAGCATCGCGGAGGCGCCCATACTAGTGCTGCTGCTCAGAGCAAAGCCTACAGTATCGTTAAGGTCTGTGCCGTCCTCATCCTCACCTTCGATAGCAATTGCCGCGGCAAAATCAGCGAGAGTGTTATAGTTCCACTGCTTATCGTAGACAAGCTCGTAGAAGTCCTCGATGGTGTAGTTGGTCTCTTCGTATCTGTATTCATCGAAGGTCGTGACTCTGTCTGAGTTGTAGAGGCCGTCGTTCTCCATATCCGCGCCGAGAGTCTCGAGAAGACCGATATTAACGGGAACAACAAGGAATGCGCGTACCATATCGGTGAAATAGTCGGAGGAGAGACAGTACATCTTATCCTTCGAGAGGGTAAGAGATCTCATGTAGTCGTACATATAGCCACTGCCGTTATCCTCGTACGCAGGATCTGCGAATTCGAAGTAGTTGTGCTCAGCTCCCGCGAGCTCGTGACCATCCTTGTACATGGTTGTGGATTTGAGATTCGCGAGCGCGCCCTTAAGGGAAACCGCAACCATATCGTAAACGAAGTTGCAGTACATATCGGGACGTCCGGCTTCCTTAGCCATTACTTCCTCAAAGATGATGTTTACGTTTTGACCCCAGCTGTACATAGCGATGTCGGGGAGATACTCGTAAGCAACCGTGACGTTGGCGTGCTCAAGAGCAGCCTCGTTTCTGTCGGCAATCCAGCTATCGATAGTTGATACATCATCCTCGTAGCCTTCAATGTCGCCTGCAAGATATCTTCTGGAAGTTGATGGAAGCTCCTGGAAATTGGAGTTCTCGGTCAACTGGAAGATGAGATTGGTTGTTTCCCAGGGGTAATCCGACGGGTTAACGTTATCCTTGCTCCAGAGCGCGTAGAGCGTATGCTCACGGCAGGATGCTATGTTTTCCACCTTGGTGGTGAAGGAGGAGTCTGAATACCAGCCCTTAAATGAGTAGCCCGATTTTGTGGGATCGCTCAGCTCCATGGGGTATTCATCGTCGCTGTATATCGTTTCGGGATTGTCCTTAGAGTTTTTTCCACCGTCCATTACGTATATAACGTGAGCGAGCCACTTTGCATCAAGTGTCATATCGCCCGTTACGACGGAATTCTCGAAGTCCCAGACCACGCCGTTATCAAACCAGCCGATGAAGGTTCTGCCTTCGTCCACAGGAGAGGTCGGGACGGTCATTGTTCTGCCGTGCTGAACGCTCAAGGTTGCTACCGTGTCACCGTCGCTCATAAACTTGACGGTATACATTATAGCAGACCATTTTGCCTCGATCTCTAAGCCTTCGGTTACAACGTCCTCGTCGAAGGACCATTCCTCGTCGCCAAGGTACCAACCGTCAAATATGTATCCCTCCTTTTCGGGTGTCTCGGGCTCGGTGACCTTTTCACCGTGAGCTACGGACAAGTCGGAGATGACCGTGTCACCGTCCTTAATTTTAACGCTATAAACGTTTTTTGTCCATTTAGCGGTCAAGGTCATATCCTCGGTGACGACGTATCCGATAAACGACCATTCCTCGTCGCCAAGGTACCATCCTTCAAAGGTATAGCCCTCCCTTGTGGGATCATTCGGAGCCGTTGCCTTTTCACCGTCCGTGACCTCCTCTGATGGAACGGATGTTCCGCCGTTGGAGTCGAAGGTTACAGTAAAGCATTCAGGAGCGGGCTCCTCTTTGCCGCATTTTGTACATTCTCCGTCTTCGTACTCGTGATTCTTGCACAGATATTCACATGATGCAAGAGCAACAGTGAAGACAAGAACGAGCAACAGAGCTGTAAGCAGTTTTCTTTTCATATTAACCTCCTTTTATTTTTGTCTTAGTTAGATTCGTTTTTATGAAATGCACTCATCGCATCCCTCTATAATATATAAACAACTTTTTTGACGAAAAAGTTTCAGATTTTCGAAAAGTTCACACATTGTTAACAAAATGCGCGGTGTTTTGCACACCTTACACCTTAAGTATATCATTGTTTTCTATAGATGTCAATAAACATCACAAAAATAACGGCACGACAGTTCATTAATTTTTATGAAACAAAAACACCCGACCGAAGTCACAGACGATCATCGGTCGGGTAATTATTGTTTATTCCAGATGTTTTTATGTTGCTTTTTGACAAATCTTTACCAAATCAAAGATTTGGAGCCAAAATAATTAATTTTGGCTTTCGATATCAGTTATCATATCGACTCTGATGCCGTGTCTGCCGCCCTCGAAGCCGTGAGCGAGGAAGGAGTCGATGATATCAAGAGCGAGGCAGGAGCCGATAACTCTCGCACCCATACAGAGGACGTTAGCGTCGTTGTGGAGTCTGGTCATCTTTGCAGAGTAGGTGTCCGAGCAGAGCGCCGCGCGTATGCCCTTGTGCTTGTTTGCGCACATCGACATACCGATACCCGTACCGCAGATGAGAATACCGAAGGAGCCCTGAAGGTCAGCCTTTACCTTCTCGCATACCGCGTTTGCAAAGAGGGGATAGTGGCAGGATGCCGCGCTGTCTGTGCCGCAGTCAACGACCTCGTAGCCCTTTTCCTCGAGGTAGGGAATAACCTCGCATTTGAGTGTGTAGCCCGCTGAGTCAGCGCCGATGTAGATTTTTCTCTTTTCCATTTCTATTTACCTCACTTGTTATTCTGTTCTTCTTAGGCTTTAGAGCCGGTTTGTATTACTCTCTCTTGCTTAGCAAGTCTTTCGAGTCTCTCGCGCTCTGCCTGTGGCATACGTAGGTAGGTGGGTGCTATCTCAAGGTCTGTGCCATACTCGCCCGCCTCGTATTTTCTCTTTGCTATCAGTGCTACCGAGTATGCATTCTCGGTGATAAGGAGCTTCGGTGTGTCAGCGACCTTGATGCCCGCTGACTCAAGTCCTCGCTTTGCCACGTCGTAGCCGTCGCCCGAGAGGTATATCGGTGTGTCACCGTATTCTCTTAATTCCTCCGCGAGCTCTGTGATCGCAATAGCTCTGTCCTCGGTGAGCTTCTCGAGCTCTCCGTCCTTACCGCGATAGATCGCCGTATATACCTGATTACGTCTGGCGTCCATACAAGGGACGATAATACCCTCAAGACCTTTAAGATTCTCAGCCAGCTCGTCAAGAGTCGAGACCGAGACGCAGGGGATATTTTTGCCAAAGGCGATACCCTTAACGAGCGCCACGCCGATCCTCACTCCGGTGAATGATCCGGGGCCTACCGAGCAGGCAAGCAGCTCTACGTCATCGAAGGTGAGCTTGAGGCTCGCGAGCATATTCTCCGCCATAGGCAGGAGCAGCTCGCTCTGCGTCAGACCGTTATCTATATTGTAGTTTGCGAGCAGCTTCTCGCCGTCGCACACCGCGACAGACGCCGCCTTTGCGGTGCTGTCAAAAGCAAGTATGATCATATCGCGCCTCCAATTATCTCTATATCACGGAGCGCCTCGTCCTCGGCTACTCTGGATATTGTAACCGTGATAGCGTCCTCGGGGATATATTCGGGCACACGCTCGCTCCACTCCACGATGGAGTAGGCATCCGACTCCACGTATTCGTGGTAGCCAATGCTCTCGAGGTCGTCGCCGTCCGAGATTCTGTACAGGTCGAAGTGGTAGATGTTGACCCCGCCGACCTTGTATTCGTTTACTATGGTGTAGGTCGGGCTCTTCACGTTAGCCCTTCCAAAGTGTGAAACAAAGCCTCTGGTAAAAACAGTCTTGCCAACACCCATCTCGCCTCGCATAGCGATATATGCGCGTTTTTTGCCAAGGTTAGTTAGCATTTCTGCTAGTTTTTTACCGATTTTCTCAGTTTCAACGTCACTGTTTGCTCTATAAATCATATGTCAAATCCGTCAAATGTTCTTTAGGTATTCATTCTTTTTCTCGCCGAGGACAAAGTCAAGTATTGCCTCGTATCTCGCTCTCTTTTCCTCTCTGGGAGAGCCTTTTTTTATCGCCTTGATGAGAGTATTCTTCGGCGTATCGTCGGGGTCGACAAGCTCGAGCGCCGCCACCGAGTATCCCTCAGCCTCGAGTCTTGCAACTCTTATAGCGTCGGTAAGCACGTCACCGAGCTTGTTTGTAAGATGCGGGTAATCGGTCACAAAGGAGAGCTCCGCCGCTCTTATCTTGTCGTTAATGTGTCTATGGCAGCAGGGGGTAGAGAGTATAACCTTAGTGCCGAGCTCCATAGCGCGGTTGATAACTATATCCGTGGCTATATCGCACGCGTGGAGCGAGATAACCATGTCGGGTGTAACACCCTTCGGAGTATTTCTTACGTCATCGGTGACAAAGGTCATACCGACGTAGCCGAGCGATGAGGCAAGCTCCGAGCACCAATTTATGCAGTCGCGCTTAAGGTCGATGCCGAGCATCTTGACTCTTCTTCCTTTCCTCTCGGTGAGGTAGTAGTAGACCGCAAAGCTTAGGTAGCTCTTGCCGCAGCAGAGGTCGTATACGGTCACGTCACCGTCCTTCGGGAGCTCGTGATAGACGTCCTCCACTATCTCGAGAAAGCGGCATATCTGTCTGAATTTGCCTTGACGCTTGTCGTGCACGCGTCCGTTTTTATCGCTGATACCGAGCTTGATGAGGAAGGTCTCCGCGCCCGATAAAAGGTAGTTTTTCTTGTTGTCAAGCGCCTCAATAGCCACCTCAAAGCCGACGGTCTCACTATCGAGCTTACCCTTAAGCTTATCCGCGCCGAGGAGAGCCTCCTTGCCCGACTTTGATACCTTCCACTCGACGTCACCCGCCGTGGTCAGAAGGTTAGCCTGTGAATACTCGCCGAGCAGCTCACTAAGGAAGGACTCGAGCTCAGCCTCGCCCACATTCTTGTGTGAGACGGTGTTGCCGGGCAGATTGTACTCAAAGGCGAGCATGCGTCTCTGTCTGTGATAGACCTGCCTTGCCGACACCTTGGAGATCTCGCTGTCCTTAGGGCGCGAGAAGACGAGCTTCTTTATTACTTCTTTGTCAAAGGAGAGCTTGACAGCTTCAATAAAGGATTCCTGTTTAGTCATCTTTCTTCTTTCTTAAATAAGTCTTTCTCTCTGTTCTTTCGCTGATTCTCCTGAGATTCTCTCTGTGGCACCATACTATGATGCAGGCAAGAAGGATCGATGCGAGCGCGATGAGTCCGGGCATTGGCATCTCAAAGGCTACCGCAAAGTAGCCGTGGAGCACGACGGGGTAGAGCACCGCAACACTCACAGAGCCGAGGGAGATGTACTTGGACATACCGTACACCGCCGCGAAAACGCCGAAGAGTATAAGGAAGGGAATAGGAGTGAGGATAAGCGCCATCGTAGAGGTGACGAGCACACCCTTACCGCCCTTGAACTTGTAGTAGATGGGGAAGATATGGCCGAGCACGGCAAACAGACCTGCAAAGTAGCAGAATTCGCTGACCGAGATGCCCGCAACGTAGCCGAAGCCGAACACTAATCCCGCAAGAACGATTGCAAGAGCGGTCTTGCAGAGGTCACCCGCGAGAGTGAGGAGTGCCGCCTTACCGCCGAAGGTACGGAGCATATTGGTCATACCGCCGTTGCCCGAGCCGTGAGTACGGATATCATCCTTGTATATCACCTTTGAGATAAGTATTGCTGAGTTAATGCTTCCGAGAAGGTAGGAAGCGCACAGAACAACGAACAGACAGCCGAAAAGCACGATAGGCTGTATTCCGTCAGGGAAGAGAAAGGCAAGTAAGCCCTCATTAAGGTTAAACATAAAACCTCCTTATGTGCATAGTATTAACCGAAAAAACCGAATATAGCAAAATTTCGCTAATTACATTATATATTAAAATCTGCTTAAAGTCAATATTTTAATATAAATATACCCTATTGCAATTTTTGTTTTTATGTGTTATTATATTAATAATAAGCTTGGAGTTTGTAAGATGAAGAATGCTTTAAAAGGATATTTTGAGTCCTTCGGCGTCGAGTTTTACGCCGTGCTCTCCTACTCGGATTGCAGAGAGATCAACCCCGGCATAATGTCGCGCGAGGACTTCCGGCCCCGCAGCGTTATACTGTATCTCCTGCCCTATTATACGGGCGAGACGGTGAATATCTCGCGCTATGCGGCATCGCTTGATTATCATCTTGCGCTCCGTGAGTGCGCAGACGGACTTATCTCGGCCTTGAAGGAGCACCGCCACGACGTGCGTGCGAAGGGCTACGGAGACCACAGTCCTATCGATGAGGTGGGCGCCGCACTCCGCGCAGGTCTCGGTATTATCGGTGACAACGGACTTATCATCAATGAGAAATACGGCTCTTACGTTTTTATCGGCGACGTTATCACAGACGTCCCTCCGGAGGAGCTTGGCGCGGTATCACCCCGCGAGGTGGAGCACTGCTTACACTGCGGCTCTTGCAAGAGAGCCTGCCCGACGGGAATCCTCAGAGGAGTGGGAAGTGATTGCCTCAGCGCAATAACTCAGCGCAAGGGTGAGCTAACCGCGGCGGAAGCCGACCTTATGCGTAAGTACAATACCGTCTGGGGCTGTGACCTCTGCCAGAGCTCCTGTCCCTACAACCGCGAGCCGATGGTGACACCGATAGAATTTTTCCACCGCGACCGTATTACGCATCTCACTCGCAGTCTTCTTGACGCTATGGACAAGCCTGCGTTTCTTAAGAGGGCGTTTGCTTGGCGCGGAAGAAAAACCGTTGAGAGAAATCTGGATATTGTAAATAATAATTAGCAAATGCTTAATTTAGCGCTCTATTTTTAAAAAGCGGGAGAATAACCCGCGGACTATAAAGAAAGGAATACTATGGAATTTCTAGAATTTTGGCAACAGATGACTGCCAATCCTCTTCTGTTTATCGCGGTGACGCTCACACTCGGCGTTATTCTGGTAAACGGATGGACGGACGCCCCCAACGCCATCGCGACCTGCGTTGTAACCAGATGTATGCCACCTAAGGCGGCGATACTTATGGCGGCAGTGTTTAACTTCCTTGGCGTGTTTATTATGACTAAGATCAGCAACGAGGTTGCGGTCACCATCACCCGTATGGTTAACTTCGGTGACAATCCCGAGCGTACGGTAATTATCGTTCTTTGCGCTGCAATGCTCGCGATAGTTATCTGGGCGACCTTAGCCTGGGCGTTTGGTATTCCCACGAGTGAGAGCCACGCTCTTATAGCAGGTCTTACCGGCGGAGCAATGGCGCTTAACGGACTCGGCGCGGTAGTTCTCAGCGAGTGGATGAAGGTCATTTACGGTATCGTTATCTCGGTTGTTCTCGGCTTTGGTCTTGCTTGGCTGATTTGCAAGCTTGTAACCAGGATATGCTTTAATATGGACCGTCCCAAGACTGAGCCCTTCTTCAAGGGCGCGCAGATAGCGGGCGCGGCGGCAATGGCATTTATGCACGGCGCTCAGGACGGACAGAAGTTTATGGGTATTATACTTCTTTGTGTCTTCACTCTCGAGGGCGCAGGTGGCGCTGCAGCCAGCTTTGCTATTCCGACATGGCTTATGATAGTCTGCTCGCTTGTTATGGCGGCGGGAACCGCTATCGGCGGTAAGAAGATAATCAAGTCTGTCGGTATGGATATGGTTAAGCTTGAGAAGTATCAGGGCTTCTCCGCGGATATCGCATCGGCTCTGTCTCTCGTATTCTGCTCAGTATTCGGTCTGCCCGTTTCCACTACTCACGTTAAGACTACCTCCATTATGGGTGTCGGAGCGGTGAAGAGAGTTTCGGCTATCAACTTCGGAGTCGTAAAGGAAATGGTAATGACTTGGATCCTCACCTTCCCGGGATGCGGACTTCTTGCATTCCTCGTAACAAAACTGTTCTTGTTAATCTTCAACTAGAAAGGAAATAACTAAAATGGCTAAATCGGATAAATTCTATTTTGATAACTTCGCGCAGTGCACCTCTCTTGCAAAGCAGGCTGCGGAATACCTTGTAAACTGCCTTGAAAACTACGATCCCGAGAAGATTGGTGATATGCTTAATGAAATGCACGTTTTCGAGCACAGCGCTGATATAAAGAAGCACGAGATGAACGAGACTCTTGCAAAGGCTTTCGTTACCCCCGTTGACCGCGAGGACCTCGATATGATGAGCCACCAGCTTGATAACGTTCTCGACCTTCTTGAGGAGGTTCTCCAGAAGCTCTACATCTACGATATCAAGGAAATCGAGCCTGCCGCTATCGAGTATGCGAGAAACCTTGTCAAGGCTTGCGATCTCCTTTGCGAGATCATGAGCGAGTTTGAGAACTTCAAGAAGTCCAAGAGACTTCACGCTCTCGTTGTAGAGTGCAACGACGTTGAGGAGGAGTGCGATAAGCTCTATCTCTCCACCATGCACGCTCTCACCAAGAATTCCACCGACGTTCTTAAGACCGTTTCCTGGTATAAGGTCTTCGATTGCTTCGAGGCTTGCGCAGATGCCTGCGAGCACGTCAGCGATTGCGTCGGCTCCATCGTAATGAAGAATACCTAAAAATCAAAACAAAGAAACAAAATCCCCTGCAGGGCAGAGCGCCCCGCAGGGGATTCTTTTTTAGTTAATAGTGTAACTAAGAGTTAACATTATCCACATAATAAGGAATGCGAGAGTGATTATTCCTATCGTGACCATCATTGGCACGAACATCATTTTCACCGTATTCCAATAGGTTCTGAGCTGAGCCTTAAAGCCGCCCTTAGGACCTGTGTAGCGCTTGTCGACTCCGCTAAGGCCCGACATATCGGCAATGGTTCTTCCGTCGTCGATATATTTGACCTTCGGCTTTTTTTCCTTTTTCTTTCCCATCGCTTAGTCCTCGTTGAGAAGGTGACACGCCGCGAAGTGACCGGGCTCGTGCTCCTTGTATGCCGGAGGCACGTGCTTGCACTTCTCGGTAGCGTGGGGACATCTCGTGTGGAACAGACAGCCCTTCGGAGGATTTGCAGGGGAGGGGATATCACCCTTAAGAACGATTCTGTTCATCTTCACGTCGGGGTTAGGCTCGGGGATAGCCGAGAAGAGCGCCTGAGTGTAGGGGTGCAGGGGATTGTCGAAGATGTCCTTCTTGTTACCAAACTCGACCATAGAGCCGAGGTACATAACGCCGATCTTATCCGAGATAAACTTAACTACGGAGAGGTCGTGAGAAATGAAGAGGTATGTGAGGTTCATCGACTTCTGCAAGCTCTTCAGAAGGTTGATTATCTGCGCCTGGATAGATACGTCGAGCGCGGAAACGGGCTCGTCACAGACTACAAGCTGAGGATTTACCGAGAGGGCTCTTGCGATACAGATTCTCTGTCTCTGACCGCCCGAGAACTCGTGGGGGTATCTCTCGTAGTAGTAGTCTCTGAGACCGCACTTATCCATAAGGTCAAGCACGTAATCCTTCACCTGCTCCTTAGGCACGATGCCGTGAACGAGCACGGGCTCGGAGATGATATCACCGACGGTGCTACGGGGAGGAAGGGAGGAGTAGGGGTCCTGGAAGATTATCTGCATCTTAGTGCGGATATCTCTCATTTCCTTGTTGGTGTAATTCGTAATATCCTTGCCGTCAAAGATGATCTGACCGCCCGAGGGCTGATGGAGCTTGAGAATAGTTCTTCCCATCGTGGTCTTACCGCATCCCGACTCACCAACGATACCGAGGGTCTCACCGGGATTCAGCTTGAAGGATATGTCATCTACCGCGATAAGCTCCTGCAGAGTCTTGCCGGTGATGGACTTTTTGATGGGGAAGCACTTTCTAAGATGTCTTACCTCGAGCAGAGCCTCCTCGTCAAAGGGCTTTTCAAAGTCAGCCTGACGCTGCGCCTCCTTCGCCTCGCGGTGAGCCGCCATTATGGCCTCATCGTCGTAAAGAGGAGCTTCTGTCTGCTCGTTATTAACTTCTGTGAGTATTTCGTTTTCAGCCATTGTTCTCCTCCTCTGTGTAAAGGTGACATGCAACGTAGTGCGTGGGGCTTACCTGCACCATACAGGGGTAGTCACCCGAGCACTTTGCCTTACACTGCGAGCATCTTTCCTTGAAGAAGCAGTGGTTAGGCATATTTACGGGGTTCGGCACGTTACCGGGAATGTTAAAGAGCGTGTCGGACTCGTTGCCTGAGCGCATAGTGGGCTTGGACTTCTGAAGGCCGATGGTGTAGGGGTGCTTGGGATCGTGGAAGATCTCCTTTACCGTCCCCTGCTCGATAACACGTCCCGCATACATTACCACCACGTAGTCGGCCATCTCTGCGATGATACCGAGGTCGTGGGTGATAAGCATGATAGAGCCGTCGATTCTGTCCTTAAGGTCGCGCAGAAGGTCGAGTATCTGCGCCTGAATGGTAACGTCAAGAGCCGTGGTGGGCTCGTCTGCGATAATGAGTCTTGGGTCGCACGCCAGCGCCATGGAGATCATTACTCTCTGACGCATACCGCCCGAGAGCTCGTGGGGGAATGACTTGTACACTCTCTCGGGCATCGCGATACCAACAAGCTCAAGCATCTCAAGCGAGCGTGCCTTCGCCATTTCCTTGGTCGCGCCGGGAGTGTGAATGAAGGTTACCTCGTCGAGCTGCTCGCCGATGGTAAAGATGGGGTTAAGAGAGGTCATAGGCTCCTGGAAGATCATTGCGATCTGCTTTCCCCTGATGCGGTGGATCTCTCTCATAGGCATCTTTGCGATATCGTAGACCTTTTCCTCGGTCTCATAGACGGGGCGGCCCTTTTCGTCGTGTTCCTGCATCGGTACGTAGAGAGCCTCGCCGCGTCTGTTCATCTTCACACGTCCCTTCTTGTCAAGGAGCTCGGTGTAGATATAGTCGCCATTCTCGTCGGTCACAAGCTTGGGGATCGGGTTGCCCTTCTCGTCACGCTTGTAGTCGTACGCCTTGAAGCGGATGCTGCCGGAGTAGATCTGTCCCTGAGGGCCCTGGAGGAGTCTCATTACGGACATACTAGTTACCGACTTACCGCATCCGGACTCGCCTACGATACCGACGGTGGTGTTCTTGGGAATATTGAAGGATACGCCGTTTACCGCCTTGACTACACCCTGATCGGTGAAGAAGTAGGTGTTGAGGTCCTCGATCTCGAGGATGTTCCCGTCGTCCTTCATCTTTGTGGTAAATTCAGACTCCTCCGCCTTGCGGTACTTGTACTTCTCGAGTCTGAACATTATCTTGGAGTTTTCCTTCGCTATCGCGCGGATCTCCTTACCTGTGAGGTAATTCTTGGACTTGGCGGTATTTTTTCCGCCGGTCTTGTCCGCTATGTTCTTATTCTTATCAACAAGGCTCATAGATTACCTCCTGCTCTTCGGGTCGAGGGCATCTCTGAGACCGTCTCCGATAAAGTTGAAGCCCAAAACCGCGATTACTATACAAATACCGGGAGCGCCCCAGACGTTGAAGTTGTTCTGGAGGATATCGGTATTGGTGGAAATGATGTTGATCATAGTACCCCAAGCCGCATAGGGCGCCTTAACACCCATGTTGAGGTAGGAAAGGGTAGCCTCGTAGAGTATCATACTACCAAGACTGAGAGTCATCTGTACGATGAGCTGGGGCATAACGTTGGGAACAAGATGCTTGAAGATCTTTCTTCCTGTGGAGTAACCCATCGCCTCCGCAGCCACCATATA
>CAZUQN010000045.1:0-14555 GCA_964622425.1 uncultured Ruminococcus sp. | reverse complement strand
AAAGAAAGTGCATATGATTTGCAATCAGATATGAAAACATACTTATTATCGCTTTATGATGAGAGTATCAGATTTGCAAGTTCGTATGTATATACGGAAATAGATCACAATAGTGATGATGTAGTGTATTTGAGAAATCGTCATGATCTTGTCACAGGCAGACAGGACGGACTTTACAGTATGTACACTATGCAAAAATATAAGATCAAAGAGCAAAAAACATTGCGTCCAAATACCAAAAATTATTTCAAGAAGTATTACGCTGATGATTTGCTGAAGGAGATCGAATGTTTTGTTGACGGGCGCTTGGATTGTCGGTTTATTGCGGTGTACTGCGAAAATAAACGTTACTTGATTCCTTTTTCTGATACAGGGACCCATTATCCCACGTATACTCATATTTTAGAAACACACGGTGATTACTATGAAGAATATATGGTGAGCAATTCTCAAATTGTTTACAGAAGGTATACTCAATTGGAAGAAAACAAATATGCGTATCTGTATATCAACTATATCCCAAAAGGAACATATCCGATCAATGCGCTCGAAACCGGCATATTCAACGTTGAATCACAAATCGCATATTTAAGGGAACAATACTATAGTTGGTACGAAGAATTTGATGCAAAAAGAAAGAATAAGCCGTTTTGCTTATCCGATATCCCTTTTGTTGTCGATATATCTACATAGGTTTTGAAAATATAAAATCAAAACTGCCAACAAATAAAGCCGTGATTTAGAAAAAAGCCGCCCTACGAAAAGGGCGGCTTTTTCATTTGCTTAAAGCGAAAGAATTAAAATTAGGATTCCTGACAGGATCCACATCGCCGAGGCGCCGATAAGCACGTAGGCGCAGATCTTTTCCTCCGCTTTTTTCTTTATCGCGATAATTATACCGAAGGTGAGGGGAGCGAGAGGTATGATCACGCCCAGGATAAGCGTAATCGAGAGGACAGTGCTCAGAGCCTCCTCGCGTGTTATCTCCTCCTCGGGCTCCTCGTAAAGCTCAGACTCGGACGTATAGGTGTATTCGTCATCGTATTCCTCCATACTCTCGAGCTTCGCGGAGAAGGCATTGGCGATATCTCCCTCCAGAGGGTACATTGTCACCTTACCTCTGCCAAAGGAGAAATCTCCGTAGCTGTCAAAGTAGTTGTTTCCGAGCTCGTCGTAGTTGACGTAATACATAGCCTCGTTATACTCGTATATCGCGCCGTAGGTTCTTGCAAGGGTATCGTCCGCCGCAAAGAACACCACGTCGTGGCAGACCGCAGACTTGAGTCTTCTGACCTCGAGCTCGATTGCGTTTTCGCTGAGTGAGTCGAGCTCGTTTACAAAGCTCATATCTATTTCCACTGCATAAGAGCTGTGATACGAATAATCAACGATTCGGATTTTTGAGGCGCCACCCGAAAGAAAGCTGTCGAGCTCGGCTCTGTCACTCTCTCCCGCAACGTATGCGGTGAGTCCAAGGCTGCCGTGATACAAGTAACGTATGCCCGAGTCAAATCGGCTTGCTCTGACGTAGTATAACTCGTCGTATGCTTCCGCCTCATTGTAATATCTTACGTGACCGTTTTCAAGCCTCATTCCGAGGGGCAGCTCGTCGTATCTTTGGAAGGTTGTTACACCGTCGGAAAGAGACTGCATATCCTCGCTCAGCTCCCACTTGACGTAATCGTTTTCAATGGTCGTCTCCGTGCAGCCCGAAAGGGCAAGAAGCATAAGAGATGTGAGGAGCAAAACGCATAATAATCTTTTTTTCATTTTTCTCCTCCTTTACGCAAGATTCAGCTTGTTTTTGATGATATTCAGATTGTCGTAATAGAGGCTGACGTTGAGAATCGTTGCCGCCATATTCAGAATATTCATCGTAAGCAGTAATACCGCCAGTGATTCAAGGTCTCCAAGAGTCCCCAGGATGGCAACCGCCTCTGTATAAGATAAAATAGTGCCGATAATGACCATAAGAGGGATAAAGAGAAGGCCGAATCCGAAGTAGATGAGGATTCCGATGATTATCTTCTTCGTTATCTTCTTACACTTACTGCTCTCATTCGTTCTGTTTGCGAAGGAGAAGCAGGCGAGTATTATCGTGACGGTTATCTCGATTGCGAGCAGAATGAACTCGAGAATCAGTATCATAGAGAGAATACCGCCATCTGCCCAGGCTTCCTTGAGCCCCTCGCCCATAATGATGAAGATTGAGCGCAGCGCTGTTCTGTCTCCGTCGGGCACGAAGGAGAGGAATATAAGTATTGAGATCATAGCCACCGTAAGTGTCGCGACGAAGCTTATGAGCGTGGCTAACAGCTTGGAGTTAAGGAGTGTCGAGCGCTTGACAGGAAGCGTAAACGTCAGATACGCCTCGTCAGTACGGAAATTAAGGTAAAATCTGCGTACACCCGCTGCTATTCCGTATATAAGGTATCCGCAAGTCAAAGTGAAGTACAGAGCAATGCAAATAACCGCCAGCGTGGCAAAGAGCTCGTTTTCCACGCTATCCGAGATCATCATTCCCATAGATATTCCCGCAGGCGCGGAGAGGGTTATGATCGCCGTGGACAATACCGACCAGATAAACAGCAGGGATTTTAGATCATATTTCAAGCATTTCTTCAGCATCTGAACTCCTCCCTGAACAATTCGTCAAGAGTCTTTCCCGTGGACTCTCTTACCGTATCCGCGTTACCCATACGCACGATCTCGCCTCCGTAGGTCATAAAGGCAAAGTCGTCGAGCACGGGCTCAATGTCCGCGATAAGGTGAGTCGTGATAATGATAGATGCCTCGGGATTGTAGTTTGTGATAATGGTGTTGAGTATATATTCGCGCGAGGCGGGGTCAACACCGCCGATAGGCTCGTCGAGGAGGTAGAGCCTCGTCTTTCTCGACATAACCATTATGAGCTGTACCTTCTCCTTCATACCCTTGGACAAGGTCTTGAGCTTTGCATCGAGAGGGATGTGCAGATCGTTCAGCATCTTACACGCGACCTCGGAGTCAAAGTCTTCGTAGAAGTCCGAGAAGAGCGAGATGAGCTCGTTAACTCTCGAGCGCGAGTCAAAGTAGGTGCGCTCAGGGAGCAGGGAGATATAAGCGTTTGAGCCTTCGCTTCTTTCCTCTCCGCAAATTTCGATTCTGCCGCCATCGGGCACAAGGAGTCCCGACACAAGCTTTAAAAACGTGGATTTACCGCATCCGTTAGGGCCGAGCAGACCGACGATGCGTCCGGGCTCAATAGTAAGATTAAAGTTTTGGAGAACAGGCTTTCCCGGCTTATAAGCCTTACATAGGTTCTCACACTTAAGTACGGGTGTGTTACTCATCCTTTTCCCATCCTTTCTCTATGCTTTTTATCAGCTCGTTCATATCGAGCGACATATTTTTTGCTTCTTTGATAATATTTGACGTGAAGCTATCAAGAGCCTTACGCCTTGCTTCATCCAGCACTGCAACGTCATCGGTCACCGTCCGTCCGTTGGTGCTGTTGGTTATCAGCAGTCCCTCCTTTTCAAGGAGCGCAAGAGCCTTTTGCATGGTGTTTGGGTTGACACCCGCATCGTAGGCGAGCTGCCTTACGGTGGGGAAGGGGCCGCCGCTTTCATATACACCCTTGAGTATATCGGCGCGTATTCTGTCAACGATCTGTACGGTCAGGGCAAGTCCCGGCCGAAATTTCCAAGCCATATATCTCTCCTTTCTCTCGTTGTACTACTTAAATAATACAACAATATACACACCTTGTCAATATTGTGGTATAAGAATTCATATAATTTAACATTTCATAAACAATTCCGAAAAACATTTCATACATTTGTGCGCTAAAATATATGTTAGAATACTAAATGTTTGCATTTGATTCTCGGAGGATAAAATGAAAAAGAAGTACAAGGTAAATACGGGAAGGGAAGTTATCGAGCGTGAGTATAACTACATACCCGTGAGGTACATAATAGCCGTGCTTATCTCCATAGCAGAGATAGCCGCTATTATAGGCATTGTTATCGCGCTTTGCTATTACGTCCCGTACTTTTACACTCTTTGCGCCATAACCACCGCCGCCTGCGTTATAAGAATATGCGCCTCGGACGATAACCCCGACTACAAGATACCGTGGCTTATCTGCGTTATCTTCATTCCCATCGCGGGCTTTATGCTTTACTTTATGTTCTATTCGAGAAAGCTCAGCAAAAGATACATAAAGCGCATCAAGGAGGTCCAGTCGTTTAATTACGAGAAGGATGACGAGGATATTCTTTCCGAGATAGGAAGGGAGGATGAGTCTGCCGCATCGCAGGCAAGGATGCTTAAGAGCATCTCTTATTCCCACGTTTTCCGTGATACGAGGCAGACCTATTTCCCCTCGGGCGAGGCTATGTGGGAGTCGATGCTACGCGATCTTGAGAGCGCCGAGAGCTTTATCCTCATGGAGTACTTTATTATCGAGGAGGGAGTCTTCTGGAACTCTATTCTTGATATACTGAAGCGTAAGGCAAAGGCGGGAGTCGACGTCAGAGTTATGTACGATGATATCGGATGCATGAGCACTCTGCCCGGAGATTACAACAAAATTCTCGAAAAAGATGGAATCAAGTCGGTTATTTTCTCCAAGCTCCGCGGCAGCGCGGACAACGAGTTCAACAACCGCTCGCACCGCAAGATACTTGTCATCGACGGTAAGATAGGATACACAGGAGGCGTCAATATTGCCGACGAATACGTCAACGAGACCGTCCGCTTCGGCCATTGGAAGGACACCGCTATCCGCATCGAGGGCGAGGGTGTTTACGAGCTGACGAAGCTGTTTCTCACAAGCTTCGGACTTAACTCGAAGGACCTGCCGAGCATTCCCGAGAATGCCTATCCCGAGTTCGAAAAGATGGGCGCGGGCGGCTATCTGATACCCTTCGGTGACGGACCGAAGCCGATATATAAGCGTAACGTTGCCAAATGCGCGATACAGAATATGATAGCCACCGCTACCGACTACGTCTATATGACCACACCCTATCTCATTATTGACAACGATCTGTGCGCAGATATTGAGAGGGCGGCTTTGCGCGGAGTTGACGTCAGGATCATTGTGCCTCACGTGCCCGACAAGAAGCTGGTCTTTGCCATAACTCGCAGCTTCTACTCAAGGCTTATGGATGCGGGAGTGAAAATATATGAGTATGAGCCCGGCTTCATTCACGCCAAGAGCTACGTTGCCGACGGCAAATACGCTATGATCGGTACTGTCAATCTCGACTACCGCAGTCTCGTCCACCACTTTGAGAACGGCATCTGGATGTACAAGACAGATTCCATAGCCGACATCAAGAGAGACATCGATGAAACAATAGAGAAGTGCATCGAGATCACTCCCGAAGTACTTGCCAAGAGCATTAATTCGAGATTCCTCACACCAAAGGTTATCCACGCGATAGTGAGAATTTTTGCTCCGATGCTGTAAAAATTTAATTTTATAAACAAAATTTAAACATTTATATGTTATACTATATACGTCACTGTGGGAAAAAACGCCCCTGTGGCGTATATTTGCATTTTTACCTACGGAGGAAATATGTTTAAGATTCTTGTAGTAGAGGACGACAAAGACCTGAATCGCTCGGTCTGTACCTTCCTTAATAACAGTGGCTACGAGGCTGTGGGCTGCCTTTCTGCCGACGAGGCGTACGACGCAATGTATGAGACCGTTTTCGACCTCATTGTTTCGGATATTATGATGCCCGGCACGGACGGATACGAGTTTGCCCGCTCTGTAAGAGCCATTAACGAGACTATCCCTATGCTCTTTATGACCGCGCGCGACGATATCGCCTCAAAGCAGCGTAGCTTCCGCATAGGCGTTGACGACTATATGGTAAAGCCCATTGACTTTGACGAGCTTTTCCTTCGCATAGGCGCGCTTCTTAGGCGCGCTAAGATTTCCGCCTCGCGTAAGCTTGAGGTCGGCTCGTTCGTTATGGATATGGACGAGTTTTCCGCGACGCTTGACGGTGAGGAGATACCTATGACAACAAGGGAGTTCAACATACTCTATAAGCTCCTTTCTTACCCCAAAAAGACCTTTACCCGCACACAGCTTATGGACGAGTTCTGGGATGCAGACTCCGAGACCGCTCCCCGCGCCGTTGACGTGTATATGACCAAGCTCCGCGCAAAGCTTGCGGAGTGCCGGGATTTTGAGATAGTGACCGTTCACGGTCTTGGCTATAAGGTGGTAATCAAATGAGATACAACGAAAGGTACAAGTCCGCCTTAAAGCTGCTCGGACGGTATTTACTTTTCCTTGCCGTTGTCGCATTCCCGATCACCTGCACGATCATGCTTTTCGTACAGACGATGGCGCGCACTCAGGACATTATTCTCGATGCCGAAAGCGTCGGAGCGGCAGCAAAGCTCGGACTTCTCAACGTAATTATCATCAGTATCCTTTTCTTCGTTGTGGATATTATACGCAAGAAGCTTACCACGGATAAAACCATAAAGCATATAGTTGACGCGTCAAAGAGGATAGCCGAGGGCGACTTCACCACAAAGGTAGAGCCCCTGCCTCCATTCCTCTCAGACCCCAGATTTAACGAAATTATTGATTGCATCAATAAGCTTGCCGTGGAGCTCTCGGGAGTTGAGACTCTCAGGACCGACTTCATCGCCAACGTCTCGCACGAGATAAAGACGCCTCTTGCCGTAATCCGCAATTATGCTTCGCTCCTCGAGGACGAGAGCATCAGCTATGAGAAGCGCCTTGAGTATGCGGGCGCTATCAAGGATTCAACAAGACGTCTTTCGGATATGATCACGAACATTCTTAAGCTCAACCGACTTGAGAATCAGCAGATATACCCGAAGCGAGAGATCTACGATCTCTCCGAGCAGCTCTGCGAGTGTTTGCTTGTCTACGAGAACGTCTGGGAGAGGAAGAATATCGGGATAGAGACCGATATCGATGACTCGGTCACCGTCTCGCAGGATTCCGAGCTCCTCTCTCTCGTGTGGAATAACCTCCTCTCCAACGCGTTCAAGTTCACCGAGGAGGGCGGTACTGTTTCCGTCAGCCTTAAGGCAACCGACACTCACGCGAGTATCGTGATAAGAGATACCGGCGCGGGTATGTCGCGCGAGGTAGGCGAGCGCATCTTCGACAAATTCTATCAGGGTGACAGCTCGCACGCCACGGAGGGCAACGGCCTTGGCCTCGCTCTTGTAAAGCGTGTTATTGATATCGTTGACGGTGAAATATCCGTCGACAGCATACAAGGCAAGGGGACAGCCTTTACCGTCAGAATAGCGAGGTAAAGATGAACTTGGAGAAAGCAAAGAAAATACTAAAAGCGTTTCTTTATCCGCATATTGCAATAATGATATTGCTGTTTATCGTCAGCATAGTGCTTCTTATTCTGTCTTTTCTTATTTTTGACACCGCATCGGTTGGCGCTATAATCTCCTACGTTATCTCGGCATACACACTCACCGTCTGGTGCTTCCGTATTCCCGAGATAATTACCGCGGTAAAGAAATTCAAGGAAAGTAACAGATTTATCTCAAGATGGCAAAGCGACGAGAGATTCAGAATAAATGTCTCTCTTTTCTCAACCTTTGCCTTGAATATTATTTTCGCAGTATTCCAGCTTGTGCTCGGTATAGATCACGGCTCATTCTGGTATTATTCTCTGGCTGCATACTACGCTTGCCTTGCTTGTCTTAGGATATCCTTGTTCAAGTATACGGGCAGCCGTCTGGCGGGCGAGGATATGCGCACAGAGCTTATAAAGTACCGCATCTGCGGCTGGGTATTCCTTTTTATGAACCTTGCGATAACCCTGATCATCTTCTTTATGATCTACTTTGGCAGGACCTTCATTCACCACGAGATAACCACGATCGCGATAGCCGCGTACACCTTCATTGCCGTACCGATTGCCATTGTCAACGCGGTCAAATATAAAAAATACAACAGTCCCGTCTACTCTGCCGCGAGGGCAATATCTCTCGCCGCGGCGGCCGTATCAATACTCACTCTTGAGTCTACGATGCTTACGACCTTCGGCGGGGAAGACCTTACTGCAAAGAGCAGAAGATTGATGCTTGCGCTTACAGGAGCGGCGGTCTCTGCCTTTATCATAGGTATGGCAATATATATCATTTACACAAGCACAAAGAAACTAAGACAACTTAAGGAAAATATAAATAATGGATAATAATAACGAGCAGAACGGATTTGTTTACACGTATTCCGCAAAGAATCAGGACGAAATAAAGGCTATCCGCGAGAAGTATGAGAAGCGTGAGGAGAGCAAGATGGAGCGCCTTCGCAGACTTGACCGCACTGCTGAGTCGAGAGCTACGGCGCTCTCCTTGATATTCGGTATCGTAGGCACGCTTATTCTCGGATTCGGTATGAGTCTTATGATGTCGGAGCTTCCGTCTATCATAGGTATGGGGCAGACCACCGCGGTAATAATCGGTATCCTCGCGGGGCTTGTCGGCGGCGCAATAGCGGTCCTTGCATACCCCGCATACAACTTCGTCTTAAAGCGTGAGAGAGAGCGTATTGCTCCCGAGATACTCAAGCTTACCGACGAGCTCTTAAAGTGATAACTTGCGTCTTTGTTACCTTGTACCGATTTGCGACCGGGTGCAAAATAGTTATTTTCACTAAATATTTTGATAAATAATTACAATTGAAATAGCCCTGCGTTTATGCTATACTTAAGCTGTAAACATAAAAATTGGAGTGCTTATGTATAGAAAAACGTTAGGGCTATTTTGCCTTCTTATGATAATATTCGCGCTTTCCGTCTCGCTTATCGCGTGTGATAACTCAGGCGATTCCGATGATAACGGAGGCACAGAGGGGGAGGAGAATCTGCCTCTTGATACCTCGCTTTACCTTCCCATCACAATGGACGGTAAGCCCGAGATTACTGTTGTCAGCTCATATTCAAAGGCGGCGGAGTATGCCGCCGCTTATAAGAAGCTGATGGCATACTTTACGAGTGCGGGCATTAAGCTCACCGTCAGATACGAGGTATCCGATGATCCGAATACCCCCGAGCTTATCATAGGTGAAAGGGTAAACGCGAGCGGTGACTTGTATATCGATCCGCATTCCCTCGGTGACGAGGGCTACGCTATCCGCGTTGTCGGTGAGAAGATAATCATCGCGGGCGGCTCAACAGACTCGCTTGTTGATGCAATCGAGCTGTTTATTAGCTCTGTCCTTAAGCTTGATGATGAAGCTACCGACGTGAAAAATCTGGCGGTCGCACGCTCAACCGATATTTTCATAAGACAGTATTATCCGATAACCTCTATCAGCGTAGGCGGCAGTGATCTTGCAGGCTACGATATCGTCTGCGATACCGAAAACGCCGAGGAGAAGGAGTGCGCGGATAAGCTCCATAACATACTTTATGACAATGCGGGCTATTGGCTCGACGTGAAGAAAACGAGCAATAAGCCCTCGATTCGCATACAAAAGACAGAGTCTGCGGGCGAATACAGCCTTAAGGTGTACGTCAGCGGTACGGATCTTGTGATAGAATACTCTTATCCCGTCCTGTTTTCCGAGGCATTTGACGAATTTGTCAAAGACTTCTTAGCCTCCTCTGAGGAAAGAAAGCTTGCCTTTGACGGTGACGTATACCTCCCAAGGGTTGCTCCTATCCTTTATTCCGATTTCGGAGCGGTTGGTGACGGAGTGACCGATGACTACGAGGCTATCAAGGCGGCGCACGATCAGGCAAATAAAACGGGACAGACCGTAATTGCCGAGAGCGGCAGGACCTACTACCTCGGTCAGCACATATCACCCATTACAGTCAAGACGGATACCGTTTGGTCGGGCGCGACCTTTATTATAGACGATAGCACTATCGCTCCTACGGATTCTATCAGGACTGCCGCAGTATTCCTTATCGAGCGCGACTCTTATGCAACGCCCGTTACCGGCATCACCTCACTTTCCAAGGGGCAGACAAACGTGGGTATGACCTTTGACGGTCCTACGCTTCTTTATCTCGTATACGACGGACATAAGCAGTATATACGCTACGGCGCCAACGCCGACTCGGGTGCAAGTCAGCAGGAGATAATCCTCGTTGACAAGGACGGCAACGTTGATCCCTCAACCCCCATTCTCTGGGAATATCCATTCCTCAGCTCCGTTGCGGCATATCCCGTAGATGATAAGCCGATAACTCTTACAGGCGGCATTTTTATCACGATTGCCAACCAAGCTCCGAGAGAGTATACCTACTACTCGCGTAATATCGCGATAAAGCGCTCGGGCGTGACCGTGGACGGCCTCGTCCATCTTATCGAGGGAGAGGGAGATACGGGCGCTCCGTACAACGGATTTATCAGTATTTCCTACTGCAACAACACCCTTGTCAAGAATACCACTCTTACAGGACACAAGGTGTATAAGCTTTCCTCCGATGCGAACAACTCCATGGGTACGTACGATATATCCATCAGCAACGCCAACAACGTCACCTTCAAGGATTGCCGTCAGACGAATTCCATTACCGACGCGACCTATTGGGGCATTATGGGCAGTAACTACTGTAAGAATCTTACCTACGACGGCTGTGTATTCTCGCGCTTTGACGCGCATAAGGGCACACACAACGCAACTATTATAAACAGTGAGATAGGTCACCAGAGGCTCAATATAATCGGCTCCGGACTTCTGATAGTGGAGAACACGATCGTACACTCCAATAATCTTATCAATTTGAGAAACGATTACGGCAGCACTTGGGAGGGTGACATAATTCTTCGCAACGTCACCTTGAACAATACCAACAGTACCCCCACGCTTATCCACGCTAACTGGTATAATCACTATTTCGGCTATACCTGCTATCTTCCCGCGAACATTACCATTGACGGTGTTACTCTTGCCAAAGGCAATACCTTCTACGTTCTTCCGAATCTTCAGACGGGTATCGATCAGTCAACGGTAGACGGAAATGAAAACAAAAACCCCGTTGTTTTGACAAAGAAGATAATTATCAAGAGCAACCCAAATTCATATAACTATTACGTGTCCTCAAACAATATTCTGTT
This sequence comes from uncultured Ruminococcus sp., assembly GCA_964622425.1. Lineage (GTDB taxonomy): Bacteria > Bacillota > Clostridia > Oscillospirales > CAG-272 > UBA1740. Next base: position 3,467 of record CAZUQN010000045.1, on the reverse strand, counting down.
CGGTGACGTTGAGGTCGTTGAGGAATAAAAAAGGAGAATGATATGTCAATGCTTACTTATTCGGCCTTCGGCGCGGTAGGCGACGGAGTGACTGATGATTTTGAAGCTATAAGGGCGGCGCACGAGCGCGCTAACGAGACGGGCGAAACGGTTTATGCCGATAAGGGCAAGACCTATTATCTCGGTCAGCACGAGAGGGCTATTGTTGTAAGAACGAGCACCGTGTGGACGGGCGCAACCTTCATTATAGATGATAGAAATATACTCCCCTCGGATCCCGCTAGGACCAAGAGTGTGTTTTATTTCTCACCTGATGAGCCTTCATATGAGGTGACCGGTATTCACGGCCTCAAAGCGGGACAGAGTAGTGTCGGCGTAAGCTTTGCGACTTCCGTCCTGTTGTATATTTCGGATGCGAATGAAAGACATTATATCCGCTATGGAGCTAACGCTAACTCGGGATCTCCAAAGCAGGAGCTTATCCTCGTCGATAAGGACGGATGCGTTGACCCCTCGACTCCTATTATGTGGGATTACGAGAAGATCACCTCCGCGGTTGCGTATCCCGTAGGCGACAGACCCATCACCGTCACGGGAGGCACCTTCATCACCCGCGCTAACGCGGCGCCGAGGGAGTACACCTACTATGCCCGCAATATCAACGTGAAGCGCTCGGGCGTCACCATTGACGGCATTATGCACCTTATCACCGACGAGGGTGAAAACGGTGCGCCATATGCGGGATTCCTGACCGTTTCGCATTGCAATAACGTCACTATCGAGAACGCGGTATTCACCGGTCATAAGGTGTATAAGCTCTCCACGAACGCGAATAACTCTATGGGTACCTACGAGCTTTCCTTCAACTCCGCCAACTCGATAACAGTGAAGAATTCCCGACAGACCAACGATATTACCGATTCCTCCTTCTGGGGAGTAATGGGCAGTAACTTCTGTAAGAATATTACCTATGACGGATGCATTTTCTCGCGCTTTGACGCTCATCAGGGCACGTATAACGCAACGATCAAAAACAGTGAGATAGGTCATCAGAAGCTCAGCGTTATCGGAGAGGGAACTCTGTACGTCGAGAACACTGTTTTTCACTCGGATACCGTTGTTGCTCTCCGAGGTGACTACGGCTGCACCTGGCAGGGCGACGTTATTCTTAAGAACATTACGGTAAACAATACCGGCACACCTATCCTTATCAACGCGGGATGGCAGAATCACTACTTCGGTTACACCTGCTATCTCCCCGAGCGCATAGTCGTCGACGGTATCAAGCTTGCGAATAAGGACTACTTCTACGTCCTTCCAAAGCTTGCGCCCGATATTGATAAGCCGACCGTCGACGGAGCGGAAAATAAGAACCCCGTAGAGCTTACCAAGGAGATCGTTATCAAGAGCAATCCCGAGGGATATAAGCATTACGTTTCCGTAAATACCGAGCTTTTTAAGGACGTCAATGTAATTATAGAATAAGCTGTAACCTTTTCGCATCTTTTCTTGTCATATAGGATAAAGGAGGTTGTTATGAAAAGAATAAATCGGCTAATTATCTGTTTGTTGCTTACTTTTGCGACTGTTATCGGTCTTTCTGCCTGCCGCGATCCTTATATTGAGTCGGGCAAAGGCACTACGACCTATGACGGTGTATTCTTCACGGTAGAGAGCATTGATTACTCGGAGGAGCACGTCAAGCTTAACACCAAGCTTGTCAATAATACTCTCTATGAGGTCACCTACGGCGCGGCATATACCGTTGAACGCTATGTAGACGGTGATTGGATAAACTCTATGAGGGCGGACGTCTCATTTATCGAGATAGCCTACGTGCTCTCACCCCTTGGCACGAATGAGAAGGGTTACTCTATGCAGTTTGCCGACATATCTAAGGCAGGGCAGTACCGCATCAGAATAATCTGTCACGTCCATGAAAATGACAAACCCGTTTATACCACGCTTACCGCTAACTTCACCGTCGATAACGAGCTCACACTTGCAGGCTATCATAAGCTTGATTATGAATTAGGCACCTGGCTTTACGAGGACCTCCGTCCGTATTACAAGGCGGGTGAAAAGGTAATCGTAAAGATAGGTAAGGCCTACGATATTGGCTTTAATCTGTACCTCGACGGTGAGGAGCTTGTGATGGAATCGTGGGACGGAGATTATTGGCAGTATTCATTCATTATGCCTGATCACCCCGCAAAGCTCACTTATGAGACTTATGACGGTATGCTTGGATGATCTGTAATTAAAAACCACATTTTAGTCAATAATTATTTACAAAAAGTATCTTTATGAGAAAATATCTTGAAGATTTTATGCGAGAGTGCGCATATCAAACAGATGATATATCAGCGCTTCTTTCTGCTTATGATAAGCTTGATGCTTCTTGCTCAGGTGAGTTATCTAATCTTGTTTCTGAGTATGATGCAGGGTATAATATCGACTATGACTCAGCCCTTGAAGGTATGAAGGAGCTCTCGAGCCTTGCAGGAATACACGAGTATACAGGCGCGCTTCTTCTGTTTCTTTGCTATACGAGAAGGCTTCGTGAATACTACAAAGAGGCGAGCATCGACGATGAAATATTCCTCGCATCAGTCATGGACCTAAAGTACAAGCTAGATGAATGTAAGTGCGTATACGGCATCAAAGGCTCGTTTGTCGCAAAGTGGTTTTCGGGCTTCTTTAATCTTACCCGCTTTGCCCTCGGCAGACTCCAATTTGAGATAGTCAATTTTGGCGGTGAATACGAAAAGGGCGGGGTAAAGCTCGCGCCCGACACCAAGGTGATCAACGTACATATCCCAAGGACAGGCACGCGCCTCGACCGCGAAAGCACCCTCGAATCATATAGACTAGCGAAGGACTTCTTCGCGCCAAAGCTCGGCGACAAAGCTATATTTGTTTGTAGCTCCTGGCTTTTGTTCCCACGCCACAGACAGATGCTGAAGCCCGATTCCAATCTCTTAGCCTTTATGAATGACTATGATCTTGTAGCCTCGGGTGAGTATGAGAATTATAACGAGGTCTGGCGCCTTTTTGACACTATGTACGACGGTGATGTGTCGCGCCTTCCCGCCGATAGCTCTCTGCGCCGCGCATATACCGACCTTATCTCCCGAGGTGAGAAAACCGGCTGGGGCAAGGGAGTATTTGTGTATATGCAATAATTTCTCTGTAAATAAAAAAGCTCGTAAGCGAGTTCTCCGTTAAGGAAACAAGCTTGCGGGCTTTTATATTCTTCTTATTTTGGTCTGATCAATAGTTTAATATTGTGTTCGGGCATTGTGAAGGTGTACTCCCAATACTCGTCTGTCACGGCGGTGCGTTGAATCTGTTTTCCGCCGTCAATCCAAAGCTCAATGTCCTCACTCTGTGGCTTTATTCGTACCGCGATTTCCTTGCCGGGCAAAGAGAAGGTGGGTTGATTTGGCAGTATATGATCTGCAAGG
>CAZUQN010000044.1:0-14636 GCA_964622425.1 uncultured Ruminococcus sp. | reverse complement strand
CCATGATTTCAGCCATGATCTCGTCATTGATCTGACGGCCGTCCTCATAGTACTGGGTGCAGGCTTCGGTAGAAATGGTGAAGCCCTGGGGAACAGGAAGACCGATGTTGGTCATCTCTGCGAGGTTAGCTCCCTTACCGCCAAGGATCTCACGCATGGATGCGTTACCCTCGGAGAAGAGATAGCAATACTTGTTTGCCATTTTTGTTTTCCTCCAAAATATAAATTTTTTTATAAAAAACTATGTATTTCTTTGCCGAGCCTTAAAAAAGGCGCAACAAAGGAACGCGCACACGCACGTATCTAGGTAAGTATAGCATAAAATAAATTAAATTTCTATACTTTCAAGAAAAAAAGTCTAAAAAAAGCTAAAAATAAGGCTTTATTTACAATTTGTTCACACTTTATGTGCAATACTTATTAAAGAATAAGGGAATAGTTGGCAAATGTGCATAGAGGCGCAGGGCTGCGCTAATGCAAAATGCAGAATGCAAAACTTCGGCGCGATGCGCCAATGCAAAATGCAGAATGCAAAATGCAAAATGAGGAGAGGGGAATGAAGCACCTGAACCTTCCCTTTTGGGGAAGGGGGACCACGAAGTGGTGGATGAGGTTGCGATACGCTAGCAATTCCTACGTTTCATCAATGCAAAATGAGGGGCGAGGAGCAGGGCGCGATGCGCCAATGCGGAATGCGGAATGAGACCGTAGGGCGGGGGCGATGCGGCAGAGCCGCAAATGCAAAATGCAGAATGCAAAATGCAAAATGAGGGACGAGGAAGCAATCGTAGGGCGGGGGCGGTGCGGCAAAGCCGCAAATGCAAAATGCAGAATGCAGAATGCAAAATTGAGGCGCAAAGCTCCAATGCAAAATTAGGGACGTAGGGCGCGATAGAGTGTCATCCTGAGCGAAGTGCGTAAGCACGGAGTCGAACCCGTAGGGCGACACGGAGTGTCGGGATCTACTTTGGCTAACACGATAACTATCTAAAAACAGTAGTTAAGGATAACATTATCAGAGTCATACTAGATCCCTTCGTCGCTACGCTCCTCGGTTTTGCTCCTCAAGCGGAGCAAAACTTACTCATTCGTGGCGTTCAAGGGCGCGCCTGCGCACTTGGTGCTACGCACATACTCACCTTGTGGTGAGACGCCACAGAGCAATCTGCGCGTGTCTCGCTTGTGCAAGCACAGACTCGCTTACGCTTGATTATCTGACAAGCTCAGGATGACACGCTGAGTGCGTAAGCACGAAGTCGCACCCGTAGGGAGACGCAGAGTGTCGGGATCTACCTCAACACCTCTATGGCGATTTGTGCTCCGAGCCTGAATGCATAAACGAATAGTTCGCGCTCGGTTATTGCTGAAAGCTCCCAATGAAAATCGCTAAACCTTTCGAGAAGTTCCTTTTGCTCATCAGAAAGCAAGGAGTTAAGCTTGTTGTGATTGTCTGCCATTTCTCGCATGATCCTTTTTTCTTCGCTGCTCAGCTTCCTGCTCCCGTCGTTTGGCGAGATGTTTCCATACCATATTTCTTCAAGTACGCTTTTCATATAAATGCTCCTTTTCATATTTTTCTTGCATTTTTAGCACTTTCAAAATAATAATATCACATTTTGAGATAAATGTCAATATCTCAATACGAGATGTGTTATTATTTTTACAGAACCTATTTTGGAGGCATTTATGCGTATTAAAGATTTAAGAGAAGATAATAACCTCACTCAAGAGGCGGTAGCTAAGTATCTGCATATAAAGCAAAATACATACTCTCAATATGAAAACGGACAAAGACAATTACCACTTTCCTGCCTAATAGCATTAGCAAAGTTTTATAAGACATCAACCGACTACATTCTCGGTTTGACAGACGTAAGAAAGCCTTACAATTAATCCAAAAGATGCACACCGCTGTAAATAATTTCTCCCGCAAGCCGTGATTTTGACTTGCGGGAGTTCTCTATTTTGTTCTTTCGACGGTGTATAGTTCAAATCTCAACTGCCCTTACTTTCATACATGACACATCATCAGTCTTGCTTTGCAATCCGCTTTCTCAAGAGAGAAAGTGACACGAGCCTTGCGAGTGACGGATGAGGTTGCACCCTCTCCGTCGGCTCAGCCGACACCTCCCCCAAGGTGGGAGGCTAATAGATGAAGTCCTCGCGTGGCGAGGATTGGGGACGGAAAGGGCAAAACAAAAACGGCCTGCCGAGGGGGCAAGCCGATTGTATCATATATTAATTACGAAACGTTAAGGAACCAAAGGAAGATGTAGAGAAGGATCACTACGGGAGACGCAAGGAGAGCGATAAAGAGACCGGTGGTTACCTTGTCCCAAATCTCGCGTACACGTCTTTTCTTTGCCTGCTCCTCTGCAAAGGCTTGGTCAATCTGTATTTCTTCTACTTCTGCACCGGTATAGTCGAGTTGCTTTTTTTCCATTTCATACCTCCTACTTTGGCGGTTTTGTTTTTAGTAATGATATTTTAACATAAAAAAACGCATAAGTCAAGGAAAAGAGCCAAAAAAATAAAAACTCGCAAAAAAATCTCCGTATTGACTTAAATCGTACGCGGTGATATAATGGAGCCGTGAAGAAAGCGAGGTAGTCTATGGATAATAAAACACCGGTCGAAATAGAGAGAAAATACGTCATACGTATGCCCGACCTTTCTATACTCAGCACGCAGGAAGCGTATACCGTCAGCGAGATAAGACAGACCTATCTCGAGTCCGAGCCTCACGTGACTCACAGGGTGCGCAAGAGAGTCTATGATGAAGGGGAAGTGTATACTGAGACAAAGAAGGTCAGGATAGATAAGATATCCTCCTACGAGGACGAGAGGGAGATTAACGAGGGCGAGTATGAGGGACTGCTTCTTCACGTAAAGGCAGGCACTCGCACGCTTACAAAGACACGTCATACCTTCGTTTTCTTGGGGCAGACCTTCGAGGTGGACATATACCCGGAGTGGAGGGAAAGCTGTATTCTCGAGACCGAGCTCACCTCGCGTGATACCGAGGTAGAAATGCCGCCGTTTATCAGCGTCATCAAGGAGGTCAGCGGAGACAAGGGATACACCAACGCTTCGATGTCTCGCGAGTTCCCAAAGGAACTTGTTTAAGATAAAGCGCAAAAATGACAATTTAAATTTACAAATAATAAGAAAAAACGCGGAAGTTTGCAGATGGTTTTAGTTTTGCCTTGCTCCGCGTTTTTATTTTTATCCGATAAATCGAGCGCGAAAAAACTATGTTTATCTCTTGGGCGCAAATCGGTCTTTTTTGGGGAGCGCGACGCATCTTTCCGGCCGCGAGCCCTTCAATATCAAAATTATTATATCTCGTGAGAGGATAAAAGAGGTAAAATAGGCACTATGGTGAAAAAAGCTTTCTAGCCATTGTACATTTTGCACAATGCAGAGCAAAAAAACGATGATTTATTGTGATAAAATATCAAAAATCTTAATGAAAGCCATATGCTCTAATGTTAAAATAAATACGTAATAGCTTTTATTACGCTAAAATAACGCGCAGAGAAAGGAAAAAACCATGAAAAAGCTTTTAGTTTTATTCGCAATCGCAGCTCTCGTTGTGATGTCGCTCACAGCCTGTGATTTCAGCGGAAGCTTGGACGTCTTGAAGGAAGACCTCAACAAGCTGAAGGACGGTTTTAACGGAATGGTTGAAGACTTGGAGGGAGCGGTTGACATTGACGTCGTTCCGTGTCCCAATCACGCCGACAACAATTCCGATCATAACTGCGATCTTTGCCTTAATCCCGCTACCGAGTGTAAGGACGAGAGCAAGGATCACAAGTGCGATATTTGTAACAAGGCGCTCTCAAACTGTGAGGACGCTAATTCCGATCACAAGTGTGACTTGTGCTCAGCCACTCTCTCCGAGTGCGACGACAGAAACAACGATCACTACTGTAACGTCTGCGGAAAGCACCTTTCCGTATGTGTTGATGAGAATAACGATCATAACTGTAACATCTGCGCAAAGATACTTTCTAAGTGCGCGGACGAAAACTCCGACCACAGCTGTGACGTCTGCGGAAAAGAGCTCAGCGTTTGCGTTGACGAGAATGACGACAACGCCTGCGACATCTGCTCAGGTACTATCTGCGAGCACGTGGACGTGGACAAGAATCACGAGTGTGACCTTTGCGACAAGGTTATCTCCGATCACGTTGATGAAAATAACGATCACGCATGTGACGTTTGCGGCAAGTATATGGGTCCCGTTGTATGTGAGAAGCACGTTGACGAGGACGGCGACAATAGCTGTGACGTCTGCGGCATTCTTGCCTTTGAGAACGTAAGCTATACTCTCAATATATCCGATCTCACCGCCGAAAAGCTTACTGCTGATCTTATAAACGGCAAGTTCACCATCGTTTCCGGCACCGAGATCAGAAACAGAACCAAGACCTATGACGGCGTTGAGTATAACAAGTCCGTAAAGATCGGCGACAAGGTTGCTATGATCAAGGTAAGCGTTCCCGGCACGGGCAAGCTCACCTTCCTTATCCAGAACGGCTCCTCCGGCGCGGCTACTCAGTTCATTACCGTTACAGGTCCTGACGGCACCGTATACGACCTTGAATTCGACGGCACCAATACAGGCAGCCCGGTTGTTAAGCTTGAGATCGACGTTACCGAGGGCGAGTGGACCATCAGCCGCGGTAAGAACGGCGGTACTCAGGACGTCTTCTACCTCGCTCTTGACTGCAAGGTAGAGATCAGCCCCGAGTGCGGATTTGAGATCGTTACCGAAGGTAAGACCGATTACCTCGTAGGCGAGTCCACCGATCTCTCCGGCCTCGTTGCGAACGCGATCTTTGAGAACGGCAAGACCGATCCCATCGATCCTTCCGATCTTGTTATCGATACCTCTGCTGTCGATATGACCAAGGCAGGCGTTTACGAGATCAAGGTTTCCTATAAGGAATATGACGCGATCACCTTCACGATCAACGTTTATGAGCCTGCAAGCGTAGAGCTCGGCTTTGATGCTATCTCCACCGGCACTCAGAGCGGTGCAGGCAACGGCATTTACTTCAACAACAGCTTCAAGGAGAGCTACAAGCTCGGCGAGGATCTCGACCTTACAGGTCTTTCCGCAACCGTAGTAGCAACCCTTGGCGACTCCTCCCGCAAGTTCCTTGTTGAGAGCGTAGAGGTTACCGGATTTGACTCCGAGACCGCAGGCGCAAAGGTGCTCAAGGTTAACTACGAATACATTGAGGGGAAGTCGGTTTATGCCGAGGTTACCGTTTACGTTACCGATGCGGCTTACTCCATCGTAGACGAGGTATATCAGGTTAAGGTAGAGAAGTCCTATGATGGCGCTATCGGCGCTATCGTAGACGGCTACAATATGTTCACCACCGTACAGCAGGCTCTTGACTTCCTTGCAGGTGCTGAGGCAAATGCAAAGAAGCTTCTCCTCATCGGCGAGGGCCTCTTTGAAGAAAAGCTTGAGATACTTATCCCGAACCTTACCGTCAAGGGTGCAGGCGCGGATAAGACCACCATCGAGTGGAATTCCATCTACGGTCAGCTCGACGCAAGCGGCTTCTCCAACGTTACCGACTCCACTCAGACCGTTGCGGTAAGAGAAGCGGCGCGCGGCTGCGTTATTGAGGACATCACCATCTCCAACTACTGGAACAGCCAGGATAGAATGGACGAGGCAGGACTCGAAATCGAGAGAGGCCTTGCTCTCCTTGTTCAGGCAGATATGTTCGTGATGAGAGACTCTAAGCTCCTCGGTATTCAGGATACCCTCGAGCTCTTCACAGGACGTCAGTACTTCGAGAATGTATACATCTCGGGCTATACCGATTTCATCTTCGGTACCAACAATACCACCTACTTCAAGAATTGTACCGTTCACGTGGTTGATACCGTGAAGGACGATAAGGGTACCGCAGGCTACCTCACCGCCTTCAAGGGCTCCAACAAGGGCGCGGCCGACGCTATCACCTACGGCGCTATCTTCGACGGCTGTAAGTTCACCGCTGACGAGGGCGTTACCGCGGGCAAGACCGCTATCGGACGTACCTGGGGCGCTTACGCGGCAGTTGCGATCATCAACTCCGAGCTTGGCGGACACATCTCGCTTGACGGCTACGATTCCGCAAATAACAAGAACAAGCGTTACATCTCCATGAACGGCATCCATCCCACCGACGAGACCGTTCAGTTCGTAGAGTACAACAATACCGGCGCAGGCGCAGTTACCGAGGCTGTTGCGGGTATGACTATGCTCACCGCTGACGAGGCTGCAAAGTACGCTGACTTTGCAGAGATCTTCGGCACCGCTAACAGAAACGTTTCCTACCTTGATCCTTGGGATCCCACCTCGGGCGAGGTAGCAGAGGACGATAGAACCTACTATTACTTCAACGGAACAACAGGTACTTCGGGTACCTCCTACACCTACACCGACAATATTCAGGGCAGCGTAACTGAGTGGGAAGGCCTCACAATCGATGCTACCAGCGGTAAGCTTACTGCAAGAGACTCCGACTCTCAGTTCAACGCAGGCGCGAAGATCATCTTCGACGTAAAGGCAGGAACTCTTGTAACAGTTATTTCTTACCCCGGTTACGGTTATTACACCATCAACAACGTTGCTCACAATGCAAACGATACGTTCAGCGTGTACTTTGCCGAGGATACCGAGGTTGTTGTTGAGGCGACTGCTACAGCTTACCTCTATCAGATTATCATCAATCCCGATGAGGAAGCTCCCGAGACTCCTACTATCAGTGAGATCAAGGTTTCCGGCGTAAACCTTAACTACACCGTTGGCGATGAACTCTCTCTTGAGAGCGTTGTAGTCAAGGCGTACTATTCCGACAATTCCGTAGTAACCGTTACGGATTATACTGTAGATGCATCCGCGGTAAACAAGGATGTAGCAGGCAGCTACGACGTAGTATTCGGCTACGGAGGCAAGAATGTTACACTTGCAGTAACCTATGCAGCCGCAGACGCTCTCGTGGATAAAAACGTTACCTTTGGATCTAACGGTAACTACAAGGATAGCGGCATCGATTTCTCCGGCGCAAATATGCGCGATAACGGTGAAGATAACTCTCAGATGAGCAGCGGTTCCTTCTCCTTCGACGTTAAGGCGGGCGCAAACGTTACCGTTCACGGTTACTCCGGCTACACCTCCTACACTCTCGGCGACGGAACAACCACCACCGCAGAGATTACCGATGAGTATTACACCTATATCGCAGCTGCAGACGTGACTATCACCATCACTGCAGTAAACAGCAACAACTACTTCTACTCCATCAGCATTGTATATCCCGCAAGCGATGAGCCCGAGACTCCCTCGAATGTCGTTGTAGATATCGGCGCTCTTGAAGAAGGTACAACCACGGGCGACGAGCTTGTTGCAGGCTCCGGTGTTTCCGCATCCGCAGGCCTCACGATAGAGGGCAATAGCAAGACCTACGAGGAGCTCTCCTTCACCAAGAGACTTAAGCTCGGCGGTACTATGAAGGTTAGCGACGGTGTGGTTACCAACGGCATCAAAATTGTTACCGAAGGCAAGGCTAAGATTACAATTTACGCTATCTCGGGCAATAGCAGCGAGGTAAGATACATTCAGATCGCTACTACGGACGGCAGCGCATTCACCCAGCTTTGCGACCCCGTCGGACTCCCCGGTGATGCGGTTTCCAAGGTAGAGTTCAGCGTTGACGCCGCAGGTACTTACTATGTTGGCAGCACCAAGAGTGGAATTAACATTTATTACATCGAGGTTAGTTACGGCGCATCCGAGGAGGAGACTCCTTATGAGCACGTATGGTCTGACGCGACCTGTACCGCGCCTGCGACCTGTGAGTGCGGTGAGACTCAGGGCGAAGCTCTCGGTCACTCCTACACCGGCGGCGTTTGCTCCACTTGTGGCGCGGCGGATCCCGATTATGTTCCCGAGCCTGAGGAAAAGACCTACACTATCAACTTCTCCGATTTCGAAGAATTTGCAAAGGGTACCTACGCAGACGGCCAAGTGCAGGAATATGATGATGTATTTACCTTCTACCACGGCGTTGATTCTAGAGTTGACGCAAACTCCAAGACGTTTGAGGACGAATTTGCAGGAACTAAGAGATTCGGATTCGGCGGCAAGTTCAAGAAGGTAGATGGCGCTGCAGGTAGAGCGCTCGAGATCAATGCTAGCGGTGCAGGAACCGTCACTATCTGGTGGGTATCCGGCGGTGATGGCAGATCCGTTGATCTTCTTGGCTCCGACTTTAGCGCAATAGCTACTACAGGAACTGAAACTATTGCAAAAGATGGTCTTTACATCACAACGTTCGAGATTCCCGCAGCAGGCGTATACTATCTCACAAATGCTGTAAACAACAACTACTGGTTTAAGGTAGAAGTTACTATTGGCTAATTAAAGGTTAATAATCCAATACGCCTAAGGGATAGTTTCCAAGAGGCAAAAGAGGACGGAGAGCGTTTTGCTCTCCGTCCTCAAAATTTATCTAAATTATCTAAAAAGAATAGTTTGGTTGTCAAAAAACGAAAAAACAGAGCATGACAGGAAATAGTACGCCTTGCCGTGCTCTGTATTTTTATTTACTTATGATACCTTTTTCCGTGCAGGATAGTGAATGAGCGGTAGACCGACTCAAAGAGTATAACCTTCATCAGCTGGTGAGGGAAGGTTAGCTTTGAGAAGGAGAGTCGCACCTGACACTCTTTCTTTACACGCTCGGAAAGTCCGTAGGACGAGCCGATGATAAAGGCTATCTTTCCGCCTCTGTCGTTACCCTCGCCGACAAGCCTTGCCAGCTCCTCGGATGAGTATTGCTTCCCCTCAACGCAGAGTGCAATCTTTAAGGCATCCTTCGGGATTGCCGAGAGGATTTTGTCCGCCTCGCGGGAGAGCGCGCCCTCGATTTCAGCGCGGTTGTCCTCATCGTTTATGCGCTCTTCCTTAATCTCTATCTCCTCGACTCTTGCGTACTGCGAGAGCCTTTTTTTGTACTCTGCGACCGCCTCGCGAAGGTATCCTTCCTTTAGCGTGCCGACCGAAATTACCGTTACGTTAGCCATATCTCACCTCTTGATTCTCGCGAGTCTTTCAAGACCGTTTGCAAGTGCCTCCGCGAGTGCGTCAACGTCCTCCGCGGTGTTAGCGGGGGAGAATGAAACGCGCACAGACGAGTCGGCATCCTCGCTTGTCCTTCCGTATGCCGTGAGGGCAGAGGAGAGATGTCCGCCGTTAGACGAGCAGGCTGAGCCCGAGGAGACGAATATTCCCTCCGAGGAGAGATAGTGGAGCATTGTCTCACTCTTTATCGCGGGGAGAGTCAGGTTGAGTATATGCGGCGCGTGGTTTTCCGGGAGTGTAAGGCTGATTTCCGAGAGCCTCTCGTCACTTGAGATTTTCTCGACGAGTCTGTCCCTAAGAGCGCTCATTTTCTTGATTCTGTCCGAGAGCTCGGAGTGAGCAAGTCTTGCCGCCTCGGCAAATGCCGCGATTCCCGGTACGTTCTCCGTTCCCGAGCGCAGGCCCATCTCCTGCCCGCCGCCAAAGACGATCGGCGAGATGCCCTTCTTCTTCAGCACGTTCTTGCCGACGATAAGTGCGCCGACACCCTTAGGCCCCTCTATCTTGTGAGAGGAAATTGTGATAAGGTCTGCACCGATGCCCGCCTTGGTGAAGGGAATCTTCATATAGCCCTGAGTAGCGTCAACGTGCAGAATTGCCTCGGGGCATTTTGCCTTCAATGCGCGTGCGATAGCGGGGATATTATATACCGCGCCCGTCTCGTTATTTACCATCATAACGCTGACTAAAATGACGTCGGGTGTGAGCTCTTTTGCGAGCTCGTCCATATCGATTTTACCGCCCTTAGTCGAAAGCGTGGCAACCTTGAAGCCCTGTTTTTTTAGTTCCTCTAGGGGCATAGAAACCGATGCGTGCTCACCGAGTGTTGTGACAATTTTTGCGCCCTTCTTGTACCTCTCCTTTGAGAAAGCACGTCCGATAATTGCAATATTGTTTGCTTCGGTGCCCGATGCTGTAAAAATGATTTCCGACTCTTTTGCGCCTAAAGTGTTAAGTATAGTTTGCTTTGCGGCGGTTAAAACACGCTCTGCGTCATTTCCGAGCGAATGGAGCGAGGAAGGATTTCCCCACAAATTTTCAGAGACTCTTACGTACTCCGCCATCGCCTCGGGGCGTATCTTCGTTGTCGCCGCGTTGTCGAGATATATCTGTCTTTCCATCTTAATAGTCGATCTTTCCAAGGATAGTCGTTGCTTGGTCAAGGTAGGTCTCATAGACTGTCTCGGGGGCAATGTATGTGAATACGTAGCCGTTGACCGCGGACTCAACTATAAGCACCTGATATACGTGGTATTCCACTCCCTCAAGGGTGTAGGCGTATTCGTAAACGAGAGCCCAGTTTGTACCCTCAAGGCTTATCTGCTTTGCAATTTCTATCTCACGGAGGCTGGACACCTGCTCACCGCTTTCGGCGTCGGTGATCTTGTCGCAGAAGGCGTTTATATTTTCCTTTCTTGCATTCCAGTAGTCCTCGTTGGTGACACCGGTATAGGTCGCCTGAGACATTGTGATATTAGCTCCGTCCGTGTTGCTTACGCTTACAAGAGCCGAGGAATAATCAACCTTGTAGGTGTCGGGAACGTACATCTTAAAGCCCGCGAGAGTCTTGTCGGAAACGAGGATATATCCGTCGGAGTCGCGCTCGTATTCGGGCGTATTCGCGCTCTCGGTCTTATCCGTAAACTTGAAGGCATCGATAGTCGCACTTACCTTCTCGAGGTAGAATTCGTAATAGGTCTGCTCAGCGTCATACTCCTTGTTGCTCGCGGTGAAGGTGAAGATGTAGAATCTCTGTGCGTGCTCGACGAATATCTGCATACAGGTGAAGCTGCGGTCCTTATACTCGTAGGAGTAGACGTACTTGGTCGCGAGCTTGGTCGCGTCACCGAAGTTGCAGCTCTCGCCGTTGACAGTCACGGTTATCTCATAGGGGAACTTAGTCTTTTCACTCTCAAAATATTCTGCCACAGTACCCGAGGGCTTCTCGGTTTCTGTGAAGGTCATCGAGGTGAGGTCGATCTTGGATGCATAGGTGCAGGCAATGTCACCGACGTTGGCAACCACCCATTCCTCAGGGCCGTAGAAGTAGTAGCCTACGTCCTCTCCGCCTCTGACGAGCTGCATACCATCGGGCGCGCCGTCATCCTTGCCGCAGGAGGTGAGAGAGAGAGTACAAATAATCATTACCAGCGCAAGAAGTGCTGTAAGTATCCTTTTCATTTATTTCTCCGTTTCTTTTGCACATCATGGTACAAAATCTTTGTTTTCTTATATTTTCGGGCAATTCTTCAGCACGTAGTCCTTAAAGAATCTCCCTCGTTCTATATAGTTCTCAAACTCGCCGTAGCTCGTCGCCGCAGGGGAGAGAAGTACGGTGTCGCCGTGTTTATTCCCGTATGTTACGTAGTCGATTGCCTCCCTCAGCGTAGGGAAGGCATCGTGCGGGATTTCTGTTAAGTCGGAATATGAGTCAATAAAGCCGAGGAATTCCTCGCTTGCCTCGCCGTAGATGCCGATTTTTGCCGCGTATTTTCTTAGCGGCTCTCTCAGCGCGTTAAGCGGTAGCCTTTTTGTCCGTCCGCCGAGAATGATGGATACGCGTCTCCCTAGGCCCTCAAGCGTGGTTTTTGTTCTCATCGGCGAGGTGTCGATAGACGAGGATATGTAATCGACTCCGTCCTTAGTGAATATCTCACACCTTTCCGCAAGTCCTTCAAAGCTTGAGGCGACCTCGCGCACATGCTCGCGTGTGGTGTAGCCTATCGAGAGGGCGATAGCCAAGGCGAGGTTTTCGACGTTATGTCTTTCCTTCCGCCTTACCGATGAGAGCGATAGTAATCCTTCACCGTCAAGACGTATCTCACCGTCCTCGACCGTCACTGTGTGCTCGGCTTTGTATCCGTCCGTAATCTCCTTGTGCGTGAGCCTATCCGATACAAGACAAAACGCGTGGGTGTCCCTTGCCGCCTCCGCTGATATTCTGTCGGAGAGGTTGAGAATCGGCTCGTCACTATTTCTTATCAAGGAGAGCTTTGCCTCTTTGTATTCTTCAAAATCCTTATGCCAATCCAAATGATTTGGCGTTATATTTGTGACAAGAGCGCGGCCGAATTTCGGCGCACAGTAGCGCAGGGTAAAGCTCGATAGCTCGAGCAGGAATGCCCCCGAATCGGCTTTAGCGAGAATAAGCGGTGTGCCTATATTACCTCCGACAAACAAGTCGGGAAAGCTCGGGCAAAGGAGAAGAGAGGCGAGTGTTGTCACCGTGCTTTTGCCGTCCGAGCCGCTGACAGAAAAGAGTCTTTTTGGCTCCGAGTTAAAAAGCAGGTCATAGTCGGTTATAACCTCGCACCCATAGGGCAGAGTCAAGGGCTCGCGCCTTACCGAAGGGGAGGGGATAATAACGTCCTCGCATATAGTGCAGAAGGTATCCTCACCGCCATAAACTCGTACTGAGTTGGGAAAAGTGCCTTCACTCAGTCCGCGTTGCCTTACCAATATTTCCACGCAGTCAAGCGGTAAAAGTGCGTCGAGAATAGCTCGGTTTGTCTTACCGAATCCGAGGAGGCCAACCTTTACCTTACGACCGAGAATAGCCGCCTTATTCTTAATATACCCCTTGAGAATATCTCTCATAATACGCTCCCATAGCGGAGCGCACATATATCTCCACTATATAATTATAAATATTTTCAGGCAAAATGCAAGTGCGAGAGATGAAAATTTACAAAAACATCTGAGGTCGTTTTAAAATACGACGTTTCCCGACACTCACAGAGATGCTCCTAGCCTTGCCGTAAAGTGTATGAAGGTAAGGGCAGGAATATGACAAGCGCAGAGATTTACCAAAAGGTGTAGATGAGTCAGACAGTGGGGATCCTGTTATTAAACTGCGGAATATGACAACTTAGGTTGTCAAAAAGCGCAAAAAAGAGAGCCTAGCAGAATTTGCCGAGCCCTCTGTTTTTATTAGTGAAGTTTTTGCTTTGCAAAAGTGAAGCTGCCTCGCGAACCCCAAAACTCGACTACGCTCGTTTTAGGGAACCCCGCATGCAGTGAAGTTTGTGCTATCGCACAAGTGAAGTTAAGCTTGCCCATAAGCTTCGCCTTCAGGCGAAACTTCACTCACGGAGTGAACTTCACTATTGAAAATAACTTCACTTGCCCTCGGGCAAACTTAGTTTTAGCGTACTTTCCGCTAAGGATAGTACGCTAAATATATGACTGAGCTTGTAAGCCGGGTTCTGTACGTCCTAGGACGCGGCAATCATCTATCTTCACTTGCCATTGCTGACAAGTTCAAGCCTTACGGCTCTGCCACCATGAAGCTTTGCGAGCAGCTCATCGGGACGAATCCCGAAAATCAAGGTGTTGCATCGGATAGGGTTTACAGCGGATCTATGTTGCCATAGAAACGGGTGAGCTCTTACCTCGCCTTTCCATCCTTACCATGATTGCTATATAGAGCACAGACCAAATTCTTGCACCTAGGCAAGAATTTTATCTGACGTTTTTTCGTCTTTGACGTATGTAAATACGCCTATCGCCTCAAAACGCATATTCTGTACACTCTATAACAACCATGGCGGTTTATTTCTGTTGCACTTTCCCGCGGGTCGCCCCGGGCGGACGTTATCCGTTATCCTGCTCTGTGATGCCCGGACTTTCCTCACGATAATACCTTTCGGCAACATATCGCGCGATCGCCCCGCTCAGTCGCGATTATTATACATTATTTTTTTCCGTATGTCAAGTTTTTAGACATATAAAAAGCGCGAGCGCACAAAAACGTTTATTACGATTACATTTATAAGGAAGAAAATGGCGATAAAATACCCAAAAACGCGATAAAAACGCCGATTTTTTTAATTATTCTTGATAAAGTTGATAAAAATTTGCCAATCCTATTGCAAACTCTTAAAATCTGTGCTAAAATGATTGATGGCGAGAAATTAGTTTTCTCACTTAAGTAGCTTATTAAATAAAAATTATATTTTTGGAGGAATTTTCAAAATGGCAAAGAATGTAAAAGTTGCGATTAACGGCTTTGGCCGTATTGGACGTCTTGCTTTCAGACAGATGTTCGGTGCTAAGGGTTATCAGATCGTTGCAATCAACGACCTTACCAAGCCCTCTATGCTTGCTCACCTTCTCAAGTACGATACCGCTCAGGGTCGTTACGACGGTCACACCGTTGAGGCTGACGACGAGGCAGGCACCATCACCGTAGACGGCAAGACCATCAAGATCTACGCTGAGAAGGACGCTGTTAAGTGCCCCTGGAAGAAGAACAGAGTTGACGTTGTTCTCGAGTGCACCGGCTTCTACTGCTCCAAGGAGAAGTCCATGGCTCACATCAAGGCAGGCGCTAAGAAGGTTGTTATCTCCGCTCCCGCAGGCAACGACCTCAAGACCATCGTTTACTCCGTAAACGAAAAGACCCTCACCGCTGATGACCAGATCATCTCCGCTGCTTCCTGCACCACCAACTGCCTCGCTCCCATGGCTAAGGCTC
>CAZUQN010000043.1:0-14763 GCA_964622425.1 uncultured Ruminococcus sp. | reverse complement strand
GGCGAAACTTCACTCACGAAGTGAACTTCACTATCGAAGATAACTTCACTTGCCCGTAAGGGTAAACTTGGTTTTAGCGTGTTCTCCGTTAAGGATAACACGCTAAGGCTCCCACCCGTGTAGAGAAAAAGAGCCAAAAGCGAACTGAATTGCCTTTGGCTCAAGCTTATTTTAGTGATCAATCACAGCAGGGATCGTCCTTGGGAATTACGGGATCCGGAGTAAGATCGGGCTGTGTAGAATCGCCAAGGCCCGAAGCCTCGGAGAAGATAACGTTGGATTTGGTCATTTCAACAACGTCGGTGGGAATGATGATCTTGGATGCTCTGCCGTTGGACATAGCAACGAGAGCGTCGTACTTCTTAAGCTCGAGAACGGTAGAGTCAACGCCTGCTTCTCTGAGCGCCTTAAGACCGTCTGCCTCTGCCTTCTTGGCAAGGTAGATAGCTCTCGCTTCACCCTCTGCTCTTGCGATGCGGGCGTCTCTTTCGCCCTCTGCGGCAAGGATCATAGCCTGCTTGTCACCCTCTGCACGGGTGATAGCCGCCGCCTTGTGTCCCTCTGCCTGGAGCAAGGTCTCACGGCGGTCACGCTCAGCCTTCATCTGCTTTTCCATCGCATTCTGGATCTCTGCGGGGGGAATGATGTTTCGCAGCTCAACACGGTTAACCTTGATACCCCACTTGTCGGTCGCTTCGTCGAGAATCTCGGTCATCTTCGCGTTGATTGTATCACGGGAGGTGAGAGTGCCGTCGAGCTCGAGCTCACCGACGAGGTTACGAAGGGTTGTTGCCGCGAGATTGGCGAGCGCGGAGATGGGATTTACCGCACCGTAAGCGTAAAGCTTGGAGTTAAATACTGCGTAGTAAATAACGGTATCGATCTGCATTGTAACGTTATCCTTGGTGATAACGGGCTGAGGAGGAGAGTCGAGCACCTGCTCCTTGGTGGTTACGGTGTTAGCAATTCTCTCGAGGATCGGGATCTTGAAGTGGATACCCGCGGTCCAGGTAGTCTTGTACTTACCGAGGAACTCGATAACATACTCGTGCGCCTGAGGCACGATCTTGATGCAAGCAACCAAAAGAGCGATGATTGCCGCAAGTACGATTCCAATAATTAAAAACGGCATAATTAATCTCCTTTTTTCGTTTAGTGAGTTATATCACTCTGATTATATTTTACCCTAATTGGATAAAAAAGTCAATAATATAATTATAAACTGTAAAAAGCGTGCCGCATACCTTTGCAACGACGATACGGCGCATCACCCCTTACCCGCGAAAAACTTAACACGCCCCCGCCAAAACCGACAAAAAAGAGCTATGATTTGACACTTAAAGCATCTTATCATAACTCTTTTTTCTATGAAGTTTTCGCTTTTCTTTTTCAAAAAGCTCATTAACCTTCGTTATCAGTTTTCGGGTTTCATAGTGGGGAACAGCAACACGTCTCTTATCGACGCGGAGTCGGTAAGGAGCATTACGAGACGGTCAACACCGAAGCCGAGACCGCCTGTGGGAGGAAGTCCGTACTCAAGCGCGGTGATGTAGTCGTAATCAACCTCTGCGGTGGTGTTGGGGTCTGCCGCTCTCTTAGCCGCAACCTGACTCTCGAATCTCTCACGCTGATCGATGGGATCGTTAAGCTCTGAGAATGCGTTACCGTACTCGGTGCAGTTGATGAAGTACTCGAATCTCTCGGTGAAGAGAGGATCGGAGGGCTTTCTCTTAGCGAGAGGAGAATTCTCTACGGGGTAGTCGTAGATGAAGGTGGGCTGAATGAGCTTATCCTCAACGAAGGCGTCGAAGAGCTCAACGAGAACGGTACCGCGTGTAGCATCAGCGGGAACCTCAACGTGGTGAGCCTTAGCACACTCGCGAGCAGCCGCATCGTCTGTCCAATCGTGGTAGTCGATGCCGGAATACTTCTTAACTGCCTCTATCATAGTGAGTCTCTCCCACTTGCCGAGGTCGATCTCGGTACCTTGATAGGTGATCTTGGTATCTCCGCAAACTTCCTTTGCGAGCATCTTGTACAGCTCCTCAACGAGGTCCATCATACCGTAGTAATCGGTGTAAGCCTGATAGAGCTCAATGGTGGTGAACTCGGGGTTGTGCTTCTGGTCCATACCCTCGTTTCTGAAGATTCTACCAACCTCGTAAACCTTGTTCATACCGCCGACGATAAGACGCTTTAAGTAGAGCTCGGTCTCTATACGAAGGTACATATCTATATCGAGAGTGTTGTGATGAGTCTTGAAGGGACGCGCGTTTGCGCCGATCTCAAGGGGAAGAAGTATGGGAGTGTCAACCTCAAGGAAGCCCTTGTCATCAAGATACTGTCTGATAAGCTTTAAGATCTTGGATCTCTTTACGAAGGTGTCCTTAACCTCGGGGTTAACGATAAGGTCAACGTATCTCTGTCTGTATCTCTGCTCGAGATTGGTAAGACCGTGGAACTTTTCAGGGAGGGGAAGGAGTGCCTTTGCAAGAAGGGTAGCGCCGGTTACGTGAATGGATATCTCTCCGGTCCTTGTGCGGAAGAGAGTACCCTCAACACCGAGGCAGTCACCGATATCCCACTTCTTGAAGAAGGCGTAATCCTCCTCGCCGAGGCTGTCTCTCGCTACGTAGAGCTGGATCTTTCCCTCGCCGTCAAGAAGGTGAGCGAAGGATGCCTTACCCATAACTCTCTTGCCGACCATTCTGCCGGCAACTCTTACGGTAATAGTCTCGCCCTCGGCAAGAGTGCTTTCCTTAGCCTCAAACTCGGCGATAGCCGCGGGAGCGGAATGGGTGACGTCATATTTAGTGATTTCAAAAGGATTTTTACCTTGAGAAACAAGGTTTGCAAGCTTCTCGCGTCTGATGGCGAGCTCGCTGGTGCTCTGAATCTGATTGTTGTCCATTTTGAATTCCTTTCATTTTAATGTATGGTTGCGCGTTTATCTATAAACGTCCTAAAAAGCAAATATTAGTTGTCCTTTGCTCTGGAAACGCTCTTGATCTGAAGGTGCTGAACTCTTGCGCCCTCAACAATAACCTCGTCACCTGCGCTTGCGCCGAGGAGTGCCATGCCGATAGGAGAGGAGTCGGAGATCTTACCATTCTCGGGATCGGTCTCATAGGAGCCTACGATGTGGTAGGTGAACTCTCTCTTTCTCTCAACGTTAAAGAGAACTACGATGGAGCCAACGCTGACCTTGGACTCGTCGATCTGAGACTCGTCAATAACCTTTGCGTTTGCGATCATCTCGCGAAGCTCATCGATTCTTGCGTGTATAACTGCCTGCTCCTGCTTAGCTGCGTCGTACTCGCTGTTCTCGGAGAGGTCGCCGTAAGCTCTCGCCTTGGAAATTTCCTTTTTGTTCTCCTCGACTCTTACGTTGATAAGGTGGTCGAGCTCATCCTGAAGAGCCTTGAAGCCCTGGGGGGTGTAAAATTTCTGTTCCATTTTCTGTATTCTCCAATAATTTTATTTATGCTGCTGCGCCAAGATTTATCTCAACGCCGCCTTTTTCATTTGTAAGCTCGAGGAGCTTCTCGTACGCTTTCTCGAGCGGGGCATCCTTTGTGCTCTCTTCCTCTACCTCAAAGTCGGGAATTACGCCGACACCGTCAAAGTTGACGTCCGAGGGAGGATTGAAGTAGCCGATGGTGTAGGTGATGCCGGATTCATCGTAGAGCTTGTAGCTGTTTTGCGCAACGCCCTTGCCGTAGGTCGTCTCGCCGATAATCACGGTATTGAGAATGTTATCCTCACCGTAGTCTCTCATAGCGGCGGTGAAGAGCTCGCCCGCAGATGCCGTGCCCGAATTGCATATTACCGCGATGGGCAGATCAACCGAGTGACCGTCATCTGTGTAGAAGACGTACTCCTGTCCGCTCTCGGTATACGAGGCAATTCTTCTTGTGGGCAGGTCGGGGGTGAGGTAGTCTATAACGTCGACAACCGAGTTAAGAAGTCCGCCGGGATTATATCTCACGTCAATGACGAGAGCAACCGCGCCCATCTTTTCACAGTAGTCAATCGCCTCCTTGAACTGAGTGGGAGTATCCTTTAAAAATTGAGTTATCTGAATATAACCGATCTTTTCGTCATTTATATCGTAAAGGACGCTTCTCTCGGTCAGGATCTTTCTTACAACGGTGAATTCTATAAGCTCTCCGCCGCGGCTAACTGTGACCTTGACGGTCGAGCCAACATCGCCCTTGATCATATCGAGCAGCTCCTCGTTTGTAGCGGTGCTGACGCTCTGACCGTCGACGCCGACGATAACGTCACGAGGCATAATACCTGCCTCTTTTGCTCCCGAGTCGGGATATACCATAAGGATCTCGAACGTATCCTGATTCATAAGCACTCCTATACCGACAAACTCATCTCCGCCCTCAAGGCTGCCGACATATTCCTTATACTCCTCCGCGCTGCGGTAGTAAGCGTAAGGATCTCCGATGGAGGCGAAAAGGCAGTACAGCACCGCATCGGTGACAGTATCCTTATCGTCAAGGTCGATTTTGTCGTAGTAGTGCTCAACGAAGAGCAGGGCAACGCTCTTTGCAAGCTCCCTCTCCTCAGGCAACGCCTTGTAGTAGTTTGCCTCAAGATAGCTCTCTACGTTGTTGAGCTTGTAGGTGTTGACGTTTTCGATGCCGTATTTTTTGACGTATGAGGAAATGTAGGTGTATCCGTAATCCTCGCCGCCGAGAGTCTCGACCTTTTCGAGAATCTCGTTCTTTTCGATAACCGAATCGTTTTTGTCGATGAGATATGCGTAGCCGATGATGCCAAGGATAAGAATGACACAGCAGATGGCGACGACCCAACGGAGCTTGCCGAGGGGTGAGTAGCTATGCATTGACATATTCTGTCTCCTTAATTACTATATATTCTCTCTTGCCCAGCCGTAAGGGAATCAAGCTTATAACTGATTTATATCTTGCGGTCAAGCTTTGTCAAGAAACGGGGCTGCCGAAAACGACAGCCTCGTATTAAATCAGAATTTGGTAGGCTTACCGTTGAGATATTTCTTAACCATAAGCGCAACCTTGAATGTTACTGCGTGGTCAAACTCACGAAGATCAAGGCCGGTGAGCTTTCTGATCTTCTCAAGACGGTAAACGAGAGTGTTTCTATGTACAAAGAGCTTTCTTGAGGTCTCCGAAACGTTGAGGTTGTTCTCGAAGAAGCTCTGTACAGTCATAAGAGTCTCGCGGTCGAGTGACTCGAGCGAGCCCTTCTTGAATACTTCCTGAAGGAAGATCTCGCAAAGGGTGGTGGGGAGCTGATAGATAAGTCTGCCGATGCCGAGATTGTCATAGGACATAATGGGCTTCTCGATATCGAATACCTTACCTACCTCAAGAGCAATTCTTGCTTCCTTGTAAGCTCTTGCAAGGTCCTTGAGCTTTTCAACAATAGAGGAAATACCGATGAGGAGCTTTGCGGCGTATTCTGCCTGAGCCTTGAGGAGAATGTTCTGTACCTCTTCCTCGAGGTCCTCTGCGGTGCAGCCCTCGGAAACTTCCTTTACTATTACTATGTCCTGCTCGCTGATGTTGATAACGTAATCCTTCACTTTGTCGGATACGATGTTCTGGATGATCTCGTAGGGAGCCACCTCAGTTGCGCCCTGGAACTTAACAACGATTACCGCACGGCGCTCGTCGTTGCCCATATGGAGCTCGTTGGATTTGATGTAGATGTCGTTGGGAAGGATGTTATCAAGGATAATGTTCTTGATGAACGAGCCTTTGTCGTACTTCTCATCGTAAAGGCTCTTGATATTGCCGAGAGATACAGCAAGGATCTGTGCGGTCTTCTCCGCTTCCTTGTCGTCACCCTCAACGAATACAATAGAATCGTTTTTGTTACCGGAGTTGATGAATTTGTAGGTGTAGCCCTCAATAACCATGGAGTCGCGGGAGAAGGAGAGCTCCTCCTTGATACGCTGTCTGGATTCTCCGATCTTACCAAGCTCGGAGCATGCGACGATGATACCGTTTTCATCGATTGCACCAATGGTGCGACCTACGATATCCTTCATCTGATGGATTACCGTCTGGAACAAGCGGTTTGACATAATAAAGTTATCCTTTCGTTCTTCTGTGGTGGAGAAACGCCGTCTTTATGGACGAAAGTCCGCGTTTTTTAAAGCGATTTCTTAATCGAAAACCCTACCGCACAAAGTGAGGTAAGGTCGATTTGTCTATACTGTACTATATTTTACATTATTTTTGGACAAATTTCAATAGTTTTTTAAAAATTTATTGCGAAATATACAAAAAAGTTACGGAATAGTTGTGAAAATTAACATTATGGCCGTTTTAGTGCCTATTTTTGCTTAAAAACAGCTTAAAAAACGAAAAATCACCGCCCTGCGAGAAAAAAGCGATTCTCACGGACGGAGATTTTTTAGCCGATGGAGTGAATATGCGGTAATAATAAAAAGATGAGAAAAGGGAAAGGAGAGCCCGACAAATCGGGCTCTCGGAAATCCAAGAATTTGTGTGGTGATGGAAACTTGTTTGTTTTACAAAGACTACTTTTTCAATAAATTCCCGATTGTGATAAATATTTCAAATATGGAAATATACACACAAAAAATGGTTACAGGGCACAAGACGGCACAAATCGCAGTTGTCAACACTTCGCCCAAAACAGTTGTAATAGATAAAAACCGGTTTCTGAAAAACATAAGAGCGCAAATTAAGATGCATATTACTATCTTAACAATAGGATATGTAAATGATGTTAAATCGGTTTGAACTTTAAAAATGTTTCTCATATAATCACCTTCCTGCTTTTAATAAAATAAATTCTTAACCCTATCATAAGCGTGTTGCTTTATTCCATAGTATACGTCCAGTGCAAACCCGCTAGCGATACTTGATCCCACACCTTTAGCCAAGACCTTAGCGCTCATTCTAGAGGCGGTTCCATTCTTGAGCTTTGTTAACCCTGATTTGTATACTGCAGACCAGCTATTTCTGCCGGAAGTTACTCCTTCGATCCCCGGTAGTTTTCCAAGTCCATAACTAACTGCTCCATCAACAATAATATTTGCACCGATTTCTGCCCATGATTTATTATAATCTTCTATTGTTAGTTTTTCTAATATTTGTCCTGTTCCAGTTGTGACAGCACCGCAGACTGCGTTTGCAAGATCGACATTTCCTGTAGTGGCAAGCACTATTCCGCTGGAAATACCGCCGACCGTAGCACCCACATACGTCTGCCAATTACTTATTGTCACTTCTCCATTCATCACGCTAGTGATTGCGTCAGTTATAATTTGACCTACAGCACCAGCTACAGCTCCAACCGCAGCGCCAATTAAAACATTAGCCCAAAATTCACCGTCTTCATCAACTCTCATTACAGGATTGTTATCACAGTAAGCAAATAGATTTTTATCGGTTAGTGCTGTGGGAGATGCGGTTATAACATCGGGAATGTCAGCGTTTATAAACCTGCAAACTATAGGATCATAATACCTTGACTGCAAGTAGTACATACCAAGGTCGGAGTCATAGTAATAACCTCTATATGTTAGGTTATTATTAACTGCCGTTGTACTTGCTCCGCTGCCCGAATAAGTCTTGGTTGTAACGCCCCAAGCGGTGTACGTATAAGATACTAATTTTGTACCAAAATCATCGTAGACGTGGAGTATATCGCCCTGTATATTCTTGCCATACCAGTACACATCCCAAGTGTCGGTTGCGTAACTGTTTGACCTATACTTAAAACCTATCGGACTATCATAAACGTCATATATGTAAACTATAGTGTCACTATCCGTGTATTCTGCTATAAGAACATTGCCATCGTATACATAGTGAGAAGTGGCGCCATTTACTGTTTTGCTTATTATTAATCCTTCGGAGTTATAAGTGAAGGACATCTCATTCGTGCCCTTTACAGCGCTGATTAACTCTCGTCCTTCCCAACCGAAGGTATAACTCGAACCGTTGTAGTAGCTTAGCCGATTGCCTATCTAAAAGCCAGTTCATTCGAGAGCCCGACGAATCGGGCTCTTTCGAAAATTAGTCTTTTCTCTTTATCGATTCGATGTATCTTGATTTTGGATAATAAACTATCTCCAAAAGGACACCATGACTAAAAACTTCATTACCAAAATAGATATAATCTTTTTTTAGATTATCATCATCGAAATAAATTTTCGAGTATCTGGGCCTAAAAAAATCATTTATCTTTTCTCGTGCAGCAAATCTATAACTCTTGGTGTATATTATTTCCGCATCCTTAAACCTTACATCAAAAGCAATTCTACACCACCTAAATATGCGCAAGAAAAAAGCGATAGATAATATAATTATTAGCACAAGACAAAATGGTACTATAGGAAGAGGAATAAGAAACAAACACCACCAACCCCATAAAAATAATTGCACCAACATAATAATCACATCAAAAATAATATGAGTTTTTATTCTCTTATCCATTCTAAAATCTCCCCATAAGTCGTAAGTGCAGATGTGGACGAAAGTGTGGAATATATTCCATACTTATACACCGCAAAAGATTTTTCTATCGTTCCAATTGGGTTATCTGTAAATGTATGCAAATTCGCATTTGCATTAGCTCTACCATTTTTGAACACGTGATTTGTTAGATATGTCTTTTTTTCAGCACGATTCATAGATAAAATCTTATCTGCTTTAATTTTTGACATTGTTTTACTAATCCCATACCCAAAAGCATTTGCCAAAGCACCTGATATTCCAGAGGCAAGTAAATCTCCCGCTGAAGAAATATTTCCTTTTATACAATCGCTAATTATATTACCAGCCGCTCCCGAAAACATAGCCCCTGCCAAACCACCACCAGGTACGGCGGCTAGTGCTCCTCCAGCAGCTGCAGCTAAATAATCTCTCAAAGATGACACATTGGTAAATATATCTTCTCCAACTTCGCCGTTTTTAATATTTGTCACCACATCAACAACATACTGTGCAACAACTCCAACGGCTGCTCCTATTAACATTGAAGTTAACCAAAAATTTCCGTTGTAGTCAACCCTCATTATTGGGTTGTTATCGCAATAAGCAAAGAGGTTTTTATCGGTAAGTGCTGTGGGAGATGCAGTTATAACATCGGGAACATCAGCATTTATAAACCTACAAGTATTGGGATCGTAATACCTACTCTGCAGGTAGTACATACCAAGGTCGGAGTCATAGTAATAACCTCTATATGTTAGGTTATTATTAACTGCCGTTGTACTTGCTCCGCTGCCCGAATAAGTCTTGGTTGTAACGCCCCAAGCGGTGTACGTATAAGATACTAATTTTGTACCAAAATCATCGTAGACGTGGAGTATATCGCCCTGTATATTCTTGCCATACCAGTACACATCCCAAGTGTCGGTTGCGTAACTGTTTGACCTATACTTAAAACCTATCGGACTATCATAAACGTCATATATGTAAACTATAGTGTCACTATCCGTGTATTCTGCTATAAGAACATTGCCATCGTATACATAGTGAGAAGTGACGCCATTTACTGTTTTGCTTATTCTTAATCCTTCGGAGTTACAAGTGAAGGACATCTCATTCGTGCCCTTGACAGCGCTGATAAGCTCTCGTCCTTCCCAACCAAAGGTATAACTCGATCCGTTGTAATAGCTCAGCGGATTTCCTATCTCGTCGTAGGTTATAGCAGTGCCGTTATATGCAGTAAGCAAATCTCCCCACTCGGAGTCTGTATAGCTATACGTATTAGTGACGGTTAGCGACGGTAAAACAGGCTTAAGAGCTGTTGTCTCCGAAGAGTCTCCAACAGCGGTTATTATAAGACCGCTATCATCATCGGATAGACTCGACTGACTCTGCTCTGTAACCTTAGTAAGATTTCCTGCGTAGTCGTATGTAAAGGTGTAGTACAGACCTGTGTAATCGTTATTCTCGCTTGTAAGTCTACCGCTAACGTTGTAGGTATATACGATCTCTTTACCGTCACTGCATACTATCTTAGTTATATTGCCGTTTTCATCGTAGGTGTAGGTATAGCTCTCCGTATTCGGTAAGACGGTGCTGGTATACTTGCTTACAAGTCCGCTCTCTCCGTAACTCGAATCGGAAACGTATTCGTAAGACTCGGTTATACTGACCTCGCCTTCGTTCATACTACTATTATTATACTCCACTTCTATCACTCTGTCAAGTGAGTCGTAAGTGTAGGTAGCAGTAGCGGTAAAGTTACCTGAGATACTGTAGCTACTAAGCTTTCCGTCATCAAGATAAGAATACGTACGCTCTAAGGTATCCGTAGCCTTGAGAGTAAAGTCTCTGTAGATATATGAATAGAATATATAGCTATCTATACTATCCACTCTGGATTTATCATCATAGCCTATAACCGTCGAGATAATACTTTCGTATTCATCACTTGAATACTCACTTACTCCCGCAAGTCTGTTATTCTCGTCATATCTGTATACAGTGACTCTTGAATTAATATTATCCTTAACCGAATGTGTCAGTCCGTCCGAGGTGTATTTATACTCGTATGCGGTGACGTAAGTAGAGGTAGCATTAGCCTTGTACTTTATAGCCGTAAGCTGCTCAAGCTCGTCGTATACGTATTCAACCTCATAGCCGTTGCCGTAGATGATCCTTTTCAGCTTGCCGTTGTTTTCGTTGTACTCGTAGCTCGCAAGCTCATTATCTCCTATGCTTATACTTTCCGAGTTGCCAAAGATATCATAGGTCAGGGTATAATCCGTGCTATAGGTGGATATGCCGGAGAGTCTGTTTGCGGTGTCGTACTCATACTCCACTCCGGAATACGTTGTGTGCGCCGAGTAACTCGAGGAGATAGGGCTGTATATCGCGGGATCAACTCTAAGTAGTCTTCCCGTAGCGTCGTAGGTGTATGCATATCCCGAATAAGACTCCGTGTTAACCGATGCAAGCAACCAACCGTTTGAGGTGTCGTAGAAATACCTGATGGTGGCATCAGCATTACTCTCGGTCAAGAGCGCGCCAAAGATTTTAGAGCCTGCTCCCGTTTCATAGGTATAGCTCTGCTTAGTATAATCGTTTCCGGATACGTATGCTCCGCCGGTCGTTGTCTCGTAAGTGAGAACCTCTGTCGTCATACCGTAGGAGTTGTACGTATAATTGGTTCTTATCTTTGGAGTCTTTACTATTTGGCTATCCGGATCGTCTGCGGAGTATGGATAGTCAAGTCCACCGTTATAGGTGAAATCATATTCAATAGTATGATCAACAAGGCTTGGGAGCTGCTCGTTGTAGTAGTAATCTATTAAGTAGCCTCTGTTATCCGCTACTCTCGTCACGTTGCGGTTTTCATCGTACTCATAATAAGTTTTGTATAAGCCGTCAACCGTTCTGGTAACTAAGCCATCATCATAGTATGTTCTCTCAGTTTTATCAAAGCCGGTGTATATGAGAGATATATCGTCAAAATACACGTTGCCTAAAAGCTGATGAGAGTAATCGCATACTATATCTACAGACTTTATGCACAGATAGGTGGATAACCCACTTCCGCCTTTCAAGGAAAAAGTGCCCGAGACGTACTGCCATTCGTTTGTTGATGATGAAAAATCGAAAGGATATTTTACAGTAACGACCCCTTGATCCGCCCCATAATAATAGGATACCTCAACGAAAATACGAAAGTTCTTATCTTGTATAGGACTGTCTGCCTTTGCATAACCGGATACTGCAAAGCTATGCTCTAGGTTAGAAAAGTCTATAGGTGCGTTATCGAATGCTTGCAGTTCTTGATCGGTTCGAGATAATACGGTCTGCTTTACGTAGTTTTCTCCGCTATTTGCTATCAGCTTGATGCAATCGTCACCTGTTGACGGATCGGTATATATCGATATACTTCCGTTATTTGCAGTCCAGTAATTTGACGGTGTGAGCTCAGTGTCAAAGCCTCCTGCATTCACCATAGTATAGTCCGAGATGCTATTTCCGGCTTCAAGCTTTGCTTTGCCTATGCTTATACTTCTTGAGCTGTTGATAGTACCGTTAGCAGTAAAGGAGATTTTAAGCTCTGCAGTCGTGTCGGATTCCAAAGTAAAGCTTGTAGAAAAGGCGCTCCTTAATATCTCTCCTGTTTCGTTAACGTTAATATTCTCCGTATGAAGAACCAAAGATGTAGATGAGTCTATTATCTCTATCTTGCCTGAAATGTTCTCGCAGTTAACTGTTTCATACTGCATGGAGAAGGTGTATTCGCCTGCTCCGAGCGCGAGAGTCTGTGATGCAGTTGCCACCGCGCTCTCGGTAGGTAACATAGACAAAAGCAGAGCGCTCGGATCCTCCACCGGATTTCCGGTATTTCTCGTAACAGTTGAAGAAATACTCCAATTTGTTACGGAAGTAAGAATTAGACTGCGACCTTGAAAATCTCCGTTTTTAAGAAGATTTGAAGATGTTTCTCCAAGAACAGTTCTCTCGCCAATTGAATTCTTGGATTTTTCCTGCGTATCGTAAGCTCCCGAGACTGCGCCGAAGATCTTCTTGCCGTCCGAGGAGCATGAGTATACGTTGATCGCCCTGCCATAAGTATCAAATACATAACGTGTAAGGATATCGTCATCGGTATTGAGCGTCTCGTCGTTTCCCGTTGTACGGAGCTCTGCATATCCCGTACCGTATTCAACCCCCAGCTCTTGACCGAGTGTTGATCCGGCGTATTCGCTTATTCTGCTTAACCGGTATTTTTGCCAAGTATACTTTACGGATATGTTTGAATTTACATCACTAACTTCTGTTAATCTCGCCAGTGAATCATATCTGAGCTCAGTTGTATCGTAGCAAATAACATTTGAGCTCATAGTACTTGAAGTAGCTGAGCTTATAACATCACTTTCTGTGGTTGAGCTGTTGCCGTAGCAATACTGAATACTCTTTAAATACCTGCAGTTTGAGTATACTACCGAGGCATCGGTCGCGTTGATCGTATATCTTAGTATTACCGAATGCTTGCTTGATGGATTATATACTGCGCAAAGCACGCCCTCGCTATTGTATATAAGCTTAAGCATCTCTATTGCGCTGCTTGCTCCGAGGGGTAATACACTTACAGCGATAGGATGGTATTTGTCGTTTACCGTGAAAACGAGCTTATTTCCGCCCGCATCCTTGATCTCGGACAGATACCAGTTCGATTCTGTAATAGTCGACACGCTATAGTTCATCTTAAGGAATGTTCTTACGGTATCGCTGTCATCGGTTATTTCTATTTCGCTTTGGCTAACAGTTATAACCATATTAAGGCCGTCCGAATCCATATAGACGTTATTTGCGGCAGCGTAAAACTCATGCTCCGTGCCATCGGAGTCTGCATATATGTAGTAGATCACGTTTTGACCTGTTATAGGATCCTTTAAGCTTTTTTCTACTACAGTTTCCTGAGCATTGAGCTTGAAGCCATACGGTGTCGAGCGATAAACGTAACCGGTATTTATAGTATTTTTCTGACTGTAACTGCTACCGGATAATGCGGAATTATACACCAAAGTGGGAGTAAATCCGAAAAGGTTATCCGTGGCGCTGAGAGTCGGAATCGCGAATACAAGATTTCCGTTAGACAGATTTACACTTCCCGAGCCTGCAGTGCCTGCGCTGTGAGAGGAGTATGACCAATAGGGCTCAACACCCTTCATATCCTTGTACGTAATTACAAGGGTAGGCCTTGCAGATTCGGTGCTTGCTTCGTTGGAATAAAACTGCACGTTTGCGGAGTGACCGGGTATAGTGGCAAAAGCGAGCCCTAACTGAGTGACCGCTTGGTTCTCATCGCCTTCATACCACCTTTTAGCTATCTTCGTTATGTTGAAGGTGTATTCGCCAAGGCCGTTTATAATACAATAATCGGTTGCTACATTTTCAAGAGTTCCGTTACCGTACGTTGAATATTTGCTCCAAGTTAACGAAGTATCCCAATCCTTGGTTACTCCGTATACGCCTACGTAGCTTCCGGATGCAACCTGACCAATTGTTGTAATTTTTATTGTCGCTTCGGATATATTCGCAGATAAAGGAAGCGACGGCATAGCAAGGCTTTTCCAGTAAGAGCGTCTTGTAGAGGTAACGTAAAGTGTGGTGCTACTGTTCCCGTTGATACTTGTCGAAGATGAATCGATATACGTGTCTATTATTAGCGAATTGTAATCCTTTACTGCGGGATCCACCGTCACGGGAAAGGCTCTAGCTTCATCATTCATCCACGCGCTGTCTACGGTGACTGTTAGGATATATTTCTTGCCGTTCTTATGCGTGAGGGTGTATGCGGATGCTGCGCTCGGCGCGTGCTCGCCGTTTGCGTCAAACACCACGGGTGCGGGGATAAGGTACTTTATCTCTTCCTCGCCATCCTCTCTTATCTCAATATCTCCGTTCTCGGTGAGGGTGGGAGTGAGACCGTTGAGCTTGAGCTCAAAGGAGTAGGTATAGGAGTCCTTTTTCTCCTTGACTATAATATTCTCCTTGACGTTCATAGAATAGGCTACGTACTCAAGATCTACTCCGTCGAGAATATCTCTGTATATTACGCTTGCGGAGAGCTTCTCGAGATTCATCATTTTCTGCAGCTCGGTATCCGCTTCAGCGTCGCTGTTATTCGTTACCTCACCGACTACGCCTTTTTTGGCGTCTATGAGGGTGAGAGTAAGCTTAGTATTTCCGTCGTGGAGTGCAAAGAGCTCGCTCGAGCCGTTTATCTTCTTGGCGAACTTGATTCGAGCGTTAC
>CAZUQN010000042.1:0-14765 GCA_964622425.1 uncultured Ruminococcus sp. | reverse complement strand
GCGCCCTCCTCGATATAGTCGCTGTAACGGCGGTAGAAGCTTCCTACTGCCTTGTGACGGCAGATAACCTCGAGTCCCTTGCCGAAGGGCTTTGCGGGGAGGACCTCCATGGTGGTGTCGGCAAGATCTGCACTTACGTAGTGAGTCTTGATGCCTGCCGCGTTGACCTTCTCGAAGAAGTGAATGGACATACGGAGATTTACGTCTCCAACGCCGTCGATGGTAAGACCTACGGAGTTCTCGCCGGGATCAAACACACCGTCCTTGCCGGTGCAGTCGTCCTTAAACTTGAGGAGGTAATTGCCGTTATCGAGTGCGTATACGTTCTTTGTTTTTCCGGTGTAAACAAGCTTCATTTTCTTTTTTCCTTTCATATGTAAAGCGTATTTTCAGACGTTGTATTGGGATTCTATTTCTTTGTTCTTTGCGAGGACTGCCTCGGTGTCCGCGCGGCGCTTGTCCTCGAGTCTGTTTGCGAGCGCCTCGTCCGAAAGGGCGAGTATCTCTGCTGCAAGGAGAGCGGCGTTGCCCGCTCCGTCGATAGCAACGGTCGCTACGGGGATACCCGTAGGCATCTGTACTGTTGCGAGGAGTGCGTCAAGACCGTCGAGATTCGTCGACTTGCAGGGAATTCCGATGACGGGCAGGGTAGTTCTTGATGCGACAACACCCGCGAGATGTGCCGCCATACCCGCCGCTGCGATGATGACTCCGAATCCTCGGCTTTTCGCATTCAAGGAAAAATCGCTCGCCTCATCGGGAGTTCTGTGCGCGGAGTAAACGTGTACCTCGTACGGAATATCCAGTGATGCGAGCATGTCGATAGCTTTTTTTACTACGGGCATATCGCTTGCGCTGCCCATAACGATTCCAACCTTTTTCATATCAAGCTCCTTTCCGACGCGGGGCGCCGAGAAAAATTAATAAAACGTAGTAAAGACGGTGCAGGAAGGATAGGTGTCCTGAGCTTACGGAAGATATCCGTCAGGGCTCCGGGTATTTTGCTAAATCTTTCCTGAAAAATACAAAAAGGCGCACTTACCCAAGGATAGAGAAGTGCGCCCAGACGGTCGGCATTAATAATATATCTGTCACCGTGGCACCGCGGTTAAATCCGCGAATATCCGTCAGTCACGGGACAAGTTTGCGTCAGGGACACTGCCTCAAGCGCTAAAACTATATATATTATAGAATATTTTTAGATGAAAGTCAATAAAAAAGTCAAAGAATTAAATTGACAAAAAACTTGGATTTGAGATTTAAAATTTGACAATTTGCACAAAAACGCGCGCATACGCACATCACCTGCACGCATGCGAAGGAGACCTTTACATCTTGGAAGAGGGGCAAAAAGAACAAGAATAATTAACCGAGACGCCGCTTGTTTAGGAGTTGATTAATTAATCAGCTATCGGTAATTGAACACCTCAGTTTTAATTTAATCGGCAAAAATGTAAAATAATGTATGCAAATATCAAGTAAAAAAGAGCGAGGACTCCGAAAAATCCTCGCTCGTAAAAATATTAGTTCATAAGCTCTGCGTTAACAAGCACTGCTGCGCTGTAAGCGGGAATATGGATATTGCCGCTTGTGAGAGTGTCTGCATCGAGCGTTATTACTTCACCGTTAACTATCAGATACCACTCACCCTCGAGTGCAAAGGTCATCTCTGCGGGTGTGGGGTTGGAGAGGATGAGAGCCTCGCCGCCCTCGGCGTCCTTTATCGTGATGGAGCATCTGCCGTCGATAATGGACTTGTAGTCTACGGTGGTGGAGTTGTCGGTAAAGATGCCAAAGGTCTTTCTCATCTCGATAAGGCCCTTGTAGAAGAGCATCATCTCATACTGCATCTCGCCCTCGTTAAGCACGGACCAGTCGATGTTGTTGATAGCGTCGCTTGACTTGTAGCTGTTTTCGTCGCCATCCTTGGTGCGGAGCATTTCCTCTCCCGCCTGGAAGAAGGTCATACCCTTGGAGACCATAAGAAGAGTTGCGCCGAAGCGATTCATCGCGAGTCTTCTCTCAACTGTGTCAGAGCCGTTGGAGAGCTCGAGCTTATCCCAAAGGGTGTTGTTGTCGTGAGCGCTCATGTAGTTTACTACTCTCGCGTCCTTAACTATCCAACCCTGGCTGAGCGAGTCACCGCCCTTGATACCGAAGATAACCTTGGGAAGATTAGCCTTGCCCTTACCGCTGATGTAGCCCTGAGAGTCGGACTCAAATACGCTGCCCTTGAGACCGTCACGGATAACGTCGTTGAATACTGCGATAGCGCCGATAGCGTTATTGGTTATCTCAATGTCCTTGATGTTGGACTGGTTAGCCATCTTGCTGCCGTCGATGGTAGCGCCCATCGTCCAGCCCTCGCCGTAGATGATAGCCTCGGGATCGATGGTATGTACCGCTGCCTCAACCTCCTGCATTGTTTCGAGGTCGTGTAGACCCATAAGGTCGAAGCGGAAGCCGTCGAGATCATACTCGGAGATCCAGTATTTGACCGAGTCAACCATGAATTTGCCGTACATGTATCTTTCGGATGCGGTATCGTTGCCACACTTGGATACCGATGTATTTATACCGTTTGGAGTATATCTGTAATAGTAGTACGGAACTATTTTGTTTAGATCAGAGTTTACTTCGTAAGTGTGATTGTAGGCAACATCCATTATGACGCCTATACCCGCCTCATGAAGCGCCATTACCATCTTCTTAAATTCGGTAATTCTTACGGCGCCGTCATAGGGGTTGGTGGAGTAGCTTCCCTCGGGTACGTTGTAGTTCTTCGGGTCATATCCCCAGTTGAACTCGTCCTCGGGAGTAGCCTCGTCTACCGTCGCATAATCGTACACGGGTAGGAGGTGAACGTGTGTAATACCGAGATTTACAAGGTAATCAACACCCACGGGCTGACCGTATTCATTGGTGAGACCGCGCTCGGTGAAGGCAAGATATTTGCCCTTGTACTCGGAGGATTCGATTTTGTTAGAGAAGTCTCTTACGTGGACCTCCCAGATGATCGCGTCGGAGTAGGAATCAATGCCGGTCGAGAATTCAGCGCCCCAGCCCTCGGGATCGGTGAGAGAAAGGTCAACTACCATACCGCGGTTACCGTTGAGACCTGCTGATTTAGCATATGGGTCAACAGCCTCCTGAGTGCCTACGGAGGTGGTAACGGTGTAGGTGTAGTAGGTGCCGTGTCCGCAGTTTGCGGTGTGAGACCATACGCCCTTATCGCCCTTAGTCATCTCAACGCTCTCGTAAGCGGTGCCTTCGTGGCCGCTCTCAAAGAGGTTAAGAATAACCTTTGATGCGGTGGGAGCCCATACCTTGAAGGTGGTGGAGCTGCCGTTTATCACAGCGCCGAGATCGTCGCCGTCGTAGGTATAATTCGCGATGAACGTCTCGGAGTCGAATATTCCGATCGGAATAGCGTTTTTGGAGCCGAATCCCGCGATCTCTACACGGTATGTCTTGGAGAGGTCGAGATCCTCTGCAAGCTCGATTATTCTGCCGCTTCCAATCTTGCTGACTTCAATTTCTCTGTCGCCCTCGTAGACCTTAACCATATCCTTGGTTATAGTGGTCGAGGGGGTGAGCGTGTACTTTATCTTGCAAAAGTCGGTTATTTCCGCAAGAGAGAATTTCTTTGCCATTGTGAGAGTTAATCCTCCGTCGTTGCTGATATACTGATCAGGGTCGCCGCGCTTGAGATATACGAAGTTTTCATCACCCTCAATTGCTACGAATCTTTCCGAGTCCGAACCGTCTTTGGTAGCCGATCCCCAGCTTGTTCCGCCGGGATCCGAGCAGTCGGTCCTGACTATAAATCCAACCTCGGAAATTTCCACGGGTACGTTGATCACTACCTTTCCGCCAAGGCCCCAGGGCTGCATAACGTAGCCCTTACCCGCAGCGTCGGGGAATCGGATCCAGATGTCACAGTTTTCGATGCCTGTTGAACTCACCCAATAGAAGGTGAGCTGATTGTGGCCCTCCTCTTTGGGAAGTGTGTAGTTGTCCTCGGGAGGTTCCTTGGAGGAGCTGTTATCATTGCCGCTGTCCTCGTCGTTGCCGCCATTATCCGTGTTTTCGTTGTCGTCGTCATTGTAAGTGCCGTCATCCTTCTTACAGGAGGTGAGCCCGAAGCTCATAAGTATAACGAAAACAAGTAAAAGGGAAATAATGCGTAAGTACGTTGCTTTCATGTTTCACCTCGAAGAGTTATTTTGCCGCGCGTCCTGTTCGTTCTGTTATTTTCTTTATCTTTTCTGTAAGTGTGGGAGTTCTGTAACGTGAGCTGAGTCTCCAGTTCCAATTGCCGTCCGCTACGGCGGGTGTGTTCATTCTGCCCTCCGCGTTCTCAAGCTCGAGATAGTCCTGCATGGGAACTACGGTGAGGTTTGCAATGCTTCCGAGCGCAAATTCGATCAGATCGTAGGTGCGGCTCTGTCCGACTCTGTGCGGGCACTCTCGCTTAAAGCGTATACGCGCCGCGCCCTCGAGATTCTTGCACCAGCTCCTTACGCAGTCCGCATCATGCGAGCCGGGGTAGGCGACACAGTTAGGACTTTTGTACATTCGAGGAAGATACTCGCTGTCATCGTCAAAAAACGCGAACTGCAGCATCTTCATTCCGGGGAAGCCGGTATCCGTGAGAAGCTCTCTTACGTCGGGGGTAATGAAGCCTAGGTCCTCAGCGATAATTTTTGCCTTCGGGAACGCTTCTCTTATATTGCGGAAGAGCTCAATTCCGGGGGCGGAGTCCCACTTGCCGTTTTTCGCAGTTAACTCGCCGTAGGGTACGTTGTAGTAGCCTGCAAATCCGCGGAAGTGATCGATCCTGAGTATATCGTACATATGGAATGCCGCCTTGACTCTGTTCTTCCACCACTCGAAGCCGTCATTCTTCATAAGCTCCCAATTATAGATGGGGTTACCCCAGAGCTGACCGTCGGGAGAGAAGCCATCGGGAGGACATCCCGCAACCACGGTGGGAATGTAGTTTTCGTCGAGGAGGAACTGCTCGGGTGCCTGCCACACGTCCATGCTGTCGTGAGCTACGTAGATGGGCATATCGCCTATCAGGACGATGCCTCTTGCGTGAGCGTAGAGTAGAAGAGCCTGCCACTGAGCGTCAAACTCAAACTGGATCCATTCCCAGAAGGAGCACTCGCTCTCAAATTCCGAGCGGAGCTCTCTTGCAGTGCTCACGTCCTTGTGCTCGTCGCTCCAATCGGTCCACGTACAGAAGTTGTAGTGTACCTTGAGCGCCATAAAGAGGGAATAGTCGCCGAGCCAATGGGCGTTCTTCTTAAGGTAGGATTTGTATGCCGAGGACTTATTCTCGCCCATTTCGATAAAGCGGGAGTGAGCGAGTCTTAAGACGGTATATCTTGTATTGAAGAGCCAACCGTAGTCAACTCTTTTAGTGTCGTGTCTATGCTCCTTAAGCTCTTCCTTTGTGAGAAGGCCCTTCTTCATAAGTATCTCAAGGTCGATGAAGTAGGGATTTCCCGCTACTGAGGAGGGAGACTGATAGGGGCTGTCACCGTAGGAGGTGGGGTTGAGAGGGAGCACCTGCCAGCACTTGGTCTTTGTGTCACTGAGAAAGTCAACAAAGTCGTATGCGCTCTTACCGAAGGAGCCTATTCCATATGGGCTTGGGAGCGAACTGATAGGCATCAGAATGCCGCTCTTGTGTGTAAATCCAAAGTTCTTGAGTGGTTTTGTCATACTTGTGTCCTGCTTGATATAATATATCAATATTTTATCACCGAAATCAAGGAGTGTCAACAATAAAGAACTAGGAAAAATGACAAAAAAATTTATCACCTTGCTAGAAAAAGAGAAAAAGCCTTTTTACTTGCGTTTTTCTTGTTATTGTGGTAAAATAATCTTGTAAACGGAGAGGAGAGGGACGAATGAAGAGAGTAATGTTCGTATGTCACGGAAATATCTGCCGCTCACCTATGGCGGAGTTTATATTTAAGTTTTTGGCAAAGGAGCGCGGGCTTGAGGATGAATTCGAGGTTCGGTCGAGCGCGACGAGCACGGAGGAGATATGGAACGGTGTCGGAAATCCGATATATCCGCCTGCACAGGCGGAGCTTAAAAGGCGAGGGATCCCCTTCGAGCAAAGGCGCGCCGTGCAGCTTACGCCGGAGGATATTGACAGATATGATATCTTTGTAGGCATGGATAGCGCAAACATCCGTAATATACACCGCATACTCGGCAATGACGCCGAGGGAAAGGTGTTTAAACTGTTGGATTTCACCGCACGAGGAGGCGACGTTGCCGACCCGTGGTACTCGGATAGATTTGATATAGCTTATCGGGATATATGCGACGGATGCGCCGCTTTACTCGATAAAATGACAGCACAAAAAGCTTGACGTATTACCCACTAAGGGTGTAAAAGCAGTGCGGATTCATTTTTGTTAACACGTATAGGCATTGCATTTTTTAACACATGGTACAATTTAAGTGAAATGTAAATCAAGAAGATTTTGGGTTAAGGAGAGATATATGTCTGAATTTTTAGCATCGATTCATCCTGTGGCGGTGTGCTTTATCGTATGCGCCGCAAAGATCATTGAGATCACGATACAGTCGCTCAAGACCTGTATGATGGTAAAGGGGCAAAGACTTAAGGCTGCGGGACTCGGATTTCTCGAGTGCACGATCTGGGGACTTGTTATTTCAACGATAATAGGAACTCTCGGAGATAATTTATTCCTTCTTGCGTTTTATTGCGTGGGATATGCAACCGGTCTTTTTCTCGGCTCGACGCTTGAGGGTAAGATCGCGCTCGGCACGTCCAGCCTTCAGATTATCGCCAACGACGAGAATACCGAGGTTATCACCGAGTATCTGAAGGCGAATTCCCGCGGTTATACCGTTTTTGAGGGTAAGGGCTCCACGGACAAGATGAATATGATATTTATCGTACTGCCAAGGCGAGATACCGCCTCGGTTGCAAAGCAGATAAGGAAGATCTGCAAGAATAACGTATTCGTGGTTGTTGATGACGTCAACAAGTATTCGGGCGGATACGGAATGCTGAAATAAAATACTGCAAGTGGCATCAACGGAAAGAATTAGAAGAATGAAAAGGCTTTTGATAACCGGCTTTGAGCCCTTTGACAAGGAAGTGATTAACCCCTCGTGGGAAGCGGTAAAGCTCCTTCCCGATGAAATAAACGGATATACTCTTGATAAGCTTCTTCTGCCCGTGGTGTTTGGTAAGGCGGCAGAGAGGGTGACAGAGGCGGCGGAGAAAATACTCCCCGACGTTATACTCTGCATCGGTCAGGCGGGAGGAAGGTGCGCCATTACTCCCGAGCTCGTTGGTATGAACCTAAGACACGCATCGATTCCCGATAATGATGGCTATATGCCGAAGGACGAGCCTATAATCCACTGTGGGGAGAGCGCACATTTTTCTACCTTACCTGTGAGGAAAATGGCAGAGACAATAAAGGCCTCGGGAATACCCTCCGAGTTGTCGTATTCTGCAGGAGCTTACGTTTGCAACGACGTTTTATACACGCTCCTTTCAAGATTTAAGGGGACGGATACGAGAGTAGGCTTTATCCATATTCCTTACTCCTCCGAGCAGAACAAAGAGCCCTGTATGGCGATGGGTGATATTGTTAAGGGAATAACCGTCGCGATCGAAAGTATTGATTAATTTTTTTACAATGACGAATTTGTAAATAATACATTTCATTTTACTATTTTAATGAGTAAAAAACAGATAAAAACCGTGTGGTTTAAGAAAGGGGTGATGTCGTTGTGGGGAAGTACGTCGTATACGATTTAGAGATGTGCAGAGTGCCAAAGGGAGAAAAGCGAGATATCTTTGGCTTAAGACAGGAATTAATACAGATTGGCGCCGTGCTGCTCGATGAGAGCTATGAAATAACGGATAGCTTTATAACTTACGTAAAGCCTCGCTACGGCCAGATCGACTCCTTTATTGAGAAGCTTACGGGTATAAAGCAGAGCGACGTTATAAATGCGCCCTCGACAGAGGAGGCTCTTGATAGCTTTCTTCGGTGGATTCCCGATGATGCAACGATGGTTTCTTGGAGTATGAGTGATCCGGGCCAGCTCTATCACGAGATCGACGGCAAGGGGATCGACCTGCCGAGGCTTGAGAACCTGCTCGAGGAGTCGATCGACTGTCAGTATGAGTTTGAGGAGAAGATCGAGGCGACAAGGCCGTACGGACTTTCGGAGGCTTTGTCAATAACGGGCATAGACTGCGACGAAAATA
Organism: uncultured Ruminococcus sp.; assembly: GCA_964622425.1. GTDB lineage: Bacteria > Bacillota > Clostridia > Oscillospirales > CAG-272 > UBA1740. The sequence goes on along the minus strand of CAZUQN010000042.1, from coordinate 6,484 downwards.
TACACGATGCCCTCACGGATGCAAGCAACACAGCCCTGCTTTTCAGAAAGATAATGGAGGAGCCCGTGCTCAGTATGAGCAAGTATTATTTGTCGGAGAACGATATGAGCGAGTATATGCATAACGCGGGCTTCGGATTAATATGAGCTATGGATTAGTCAACAAAATGTTCGGTATCCCATTCGCTTTGTGGGGATATTGGAATACATATTGTTTTAGCAATCACACGATCAATAATTATCAAGGATGACTGTTATGTTCGATTTTAAAAATAAGGTTGCCGTTGTTACGGGCGGCGCACGAGGTATAGGTAAGTGTATACGCGAAAGCTTTGAGGCGGCGGGCGCTACCGTTTGCGTTATAGATATTCTCGAGAATGATTACTTTGTCGGAGATATTGCAGACAAGGAGACGCTTGAGCGCTTTGCAAATAAGGTGATCCGCGACTACGGACACGTTGACTATCTTATTAACAACGCCGCACCGAAGATGTGCGGTATTGAGGACGGCAGCTATGAGGATTTTGAATATGCGCTGAAGGTTGGTGTTACCGCGCCGTTTTATCTTTCAAAGCTCTTTGCTCCTTATTTTTCCGAGGGGGCGAGCATTGTGAATATTTCCTCCTCCCGCGACAGAATGAGTCAGCCCAAGACCGAGAGCTACACTGCGGCAAAGGGCGGTATCTCCGCACTCACACACGCGCTTGCGGTGAGCCTTGCGGGAAAGGTCAGAGTCAACTCTGTCTCACCCGGCTGGATAGATAATAATTACACCGTGTATGAGGGGGCAGATGCCACACAGCAGCCTGCGGGCAGGGTAGGAAATCCTCCCGACATTGCCAATATGGTGCTTTATCTTTGCTCGGATATGGCAGGCTTTATCACGGGTGAGAATATCTGCATTGACGGAGGAATGACCCGCCAGATGATCTACCACGGTGACTTCGGCTGGTCACTTGACACGAAAAAATAAATCGGTAATCTACATACACTCTCCCCCGAAAAAACGCATAGTGGGGACCCGTGTGACGTAAAATGCGTGTCTTTCTCGCCAAACGCAGACGTTCTCGGCGGAAATATGTATGAGTGCAATGTTATGGAAATTTTAGAAAAATACAATCCGCAAGGAGAGTAGTATATGGATAAGGATAAGTATTTCTCGGATTATGAAGCTTTTACAGAAAACGATATACTCGAAATCACCGCCAGAGGCATTTCGCTGAAAAACGAAATGTATATTGATTTTGCCGAGTGTACTGAGGTTTGGGCAAAGGAGAACTCGCTGAAAGAGTCAAAATGTGTTGGCCAAAGAGATTCTACGGACTACAGTTTTACTTTTTATACTTTACCAAAGCCTATAGTGATTAAGTTTATCTCGAAAGGAAAGTTGGTAGAGTTTTTTACGAAGCGCGCTGCATACCGGCGTTTTCGAGAGTTGCAAAAAAAGATTATTGAATTTGGATACAGAACTTATGATATGAGTTGATATATTGGAGAAACAATGACTAATCAAGAAATTTTGAAGATCGCGATGACGCAATCCGCTATCGATCTTTCTGCAGAGCCTTCGGATTTTGAGAAGAGCGAAAACGTGGTCGTTATATCGCGCGAGAGTGATGACGCGAGGCGATATCTGAAGCTTCCGTTTTCCTGTCAGCTTGTGTCTTACGGCAACAATGTCGTGGCATCGGTCAGTCCCGAGTTCCGCGAGATTAGCCGTAAGGAAGTCGAACTCATAAGGTTTTGAAGGATAGATTTCTCCCTGTACATCGCCGAATCTTCACGTTTTGAATGAGGCTCTGATGGCAAAAGGACAGAAGATTTGCTTCATGGCCGAGTATTTTCTGCCGGACGTGGATTTTTTGAACCAAAGGACCGTCGAGGACGCCGGTCCCTACAAGATAAAATTGTTGACGCAGGCTGATTTTGCCGACCTATATCTGCCGGAGTGGTCAAATGCGCTTTGCAAGGAGAGAGCGCACCTTGACGTGCTTGGCGTTGGCGCATACGATAACGGACGCCTTGTAGGTCTTGCGGGTTGCTCTGCCGATTGCGGCACTATGTGGCAGATCGGTATTGACGTGCTCCCCGAGTATCGTAGGCAGGGAATTGCCTCGGCTCTGACAAGTCGGCTGGCAATTGAGATCTTAAATCGCGGTAAAGTGCCGTTTTACTGCGCCGCTTGGTGCAACGTGAAATCTGTTCGCAATGTCATTAGAAGCGGCTTTCGTCCCGCGTGGGTGGAGATGACGGCGAAGCCGATAGAGTACGTAGATGGAATGAATAAAAGATGAAAAAGGTTATAGTGATAGGTTGTCCCGGAAGCGGCAAAACAACCTTTGCGGAAAAGCTTAAGGATAAGCTGGGGTTGCCTCTATTTTATCTCGATGCGGTCTGGCATAAGCCGGACAGAACGCATATTTCAAGAGAGGATTTTGACGTGCGGCTTGAGGAAATTCTCGGGCTTGATTCGTGGATCATAGACGGGAATTATCAGAGGACGTTAGAGCGCCGTATCCTTGCGTGTGACACCGTTTTTCTCTTCGATCTGCCGACAGAGATTTGTCTTGAGGGCGCTACCGAAAGACTAGGTAAGGGGAGATATGATTTACCTTGGATAGATACGGAGCTCGATCCGAATTTCAAAATAGAGATCGAGAAATTTGCAAGTGAAAATCTCCCCGCGATATACGCGACGTTAGATAAGTACAAGGGCGAAAAAACAGTAGTGATTTTTAAAAGCAGGGAAGAAGCAGATAGCTATTTAAAAGACCAATAAAAGAGGAGAACGATTATGAAAAGAGTACTTGATTTTTTAAAGAAGGCGGGAGTATATTATCTTGCGACCGTGGAGGGCGATCAGCCGAGAGTGCGTCCCTTCGGCACGGTAAACGAGTTTGAGGGTAAGCTCTATATACAGACCGGCAAGGTCAAGCCCACGTCAAAGCAGCTCGCGGCAAATCCCAAGGCAGAGATCTGCGCCTTCGCGGATGGCGCGTGGATACGCGTGGAGTGTGAGCTTGTTGAGGACGATCGATATGAAGCTAAGAAATCCATGCTCGACGCATACCCGAATCTGCGCGGAATGTACGACGAGAATGATGGCAACACTCAGGTTCTTTATATGCATAACGTCATTGCGACATTCTCTGCGTTTGGCAAGGAGTCGGAGATTATAAAGCTCTGAAAAGTAAACTTTAATTGATATTTACGGCGCGTAAGCGCTGAGATACTACGGGAGTGTGAATATGTTAACTAACGTAAAAAGAAACTTTGGATTTGGTATGATGAGATTGCCGATGAATGGCGAGGACGTTGACTACGAGCAGGTAAGCAAAATGGTTGACTCATTTATCGAGTCCGGATTTAACTATTTTGATACTGCTCACGGCTATATTGACGGAAAGAGCGAGGTGGCTGTCAGGAGATGTCTTACCGAGCGCTATGACAGAGAAAGCTACGTTCTGGCAAACAAGCTTTCCGAGTGGTTCTTCAAGAGCGAGGAGGAGGTCCTGCCTCTGTTTGAGGAGCAGCTAAGAATATGCGGAGTAGAATATTTTGATTTCTACCTCTTCCACGCCTTGAACCGCAACAGCTACGAAAAGCATAAGGAGTGCAATACCTTCGAGATAGTAAAGAAGCTTCGCGACGAGGGAAAGATCAGGCATATCGCCATGTCCTTCCACGACACGGCTGAGGTGCTCAATCGGATATTGACAGAGCAGACGAGCATAGAGGCGGTCCAGCTTCAGATAAATTACCTTGATTATGATGATCCCGGAGTGCAGAGTAAGGCGTGCTACGACGTCGCGGTAAAGCACGGTAAGAAGGTTATCGTTATGGAGCCCGTCAAGGGCGGCGCTCTGGTTAATCTGCCCGACCCCGCGGTAGCTGAATTTAAGAAGCTTGGTGACGCCGCTCCGGTCTCCTACGCTCTCAGATACGCCGCAAGCTTCCCCGAGGTGTTTATGGTACTCTCGGGCATGGGAAATATGGAGATGATGGAGTCAAATATCAGGACTATGCACCCCTTCGTGCCGCTTGGCGAGGAGGAGATAGCCGCTACCGATAAGGCGAGGGAAATTATCCGTCAGTATAAGCAGATCCCTTGCACGAAATGTAGGTATTGCGCCGAGGTCTGCCCGATGAACGTACCCATCGCGGATCTGTTCGCGATATATAACGAGTACGCTCTTGCCCATACTTCAAGAAGGGATACGAGAGAGGCGCTTTCCTCATTCTCGGTGAAGGCGAGCGACTGCATTGAGTGCGGAAGATGCGAGGAGATCTGTCCTCAGAGCATAGACATCCGCGAAAGACTCAAAAAGCTTGTAAAAATCCAAGGTCAATAACTTTTTCATAAACAATATAAAAGAGGCCTACCTCGGAAATCGATGGTTGGTCTCTTTTGTATTTTTGAGTGATATAATATTGCTGCTTTCGCAAGGACAAATGTCACAGCTTCTTAAAGAATGAAAGAAAGTGCGATACAATAACGAAAAGCTGAAAGATGAATAATGGTAACCTTTATTTGCAATTTTGCCAATTTTTATAGGCTTATTGAGGGGGTTGCTTTTTTTGTGCGAGTAAAATGCGGAAAGATTTAACGCTATAATGCATCTCCTGCTTTATCCGTGGAATTATCGTAATAAAACCTCCGAGCTTGGAAATCTCGGAGGAAAGCAAGCCTATCTGTGATAGGAAAATCCTTTCTTTAGAAGTTGAGATATGTAAATTTTCCCGTACTTGCTTTTTTATTTTACTTTAATCCGAAAGATAATCGTCCACCACGTCACGTAGATGTACGGTGGAAAGCTTTAAGCGGTTACAGTCATCAATAAGTCGAGTCAGGCTCTCTTTGTTAGATGTTATATCGTGAACGGAAGCTACGATCGTTGCAGTGCCGTTTTCACTTGCATCCGAATACGCCGATATACCGTAGGAAACTCTGCTTTCGTTCCCAAGTGTATATTTTTCTTCGATAATAGCATAAGTTACGTTTATCATACCGTCATTATTTTCCCGTCATACCATTTTTGGAACTCCGTATTCAGAGTGTTTAGAAAAAGCGAGGGATCTTCCTGAATACTGAGGAGCAGGACCGCAGTCAGGGTGCCGCATTTGTTCTTCCCGGTTTCGATGTCGGAATAAGAGCTTTCACTCATCTGAAGCTTTTCGCTCATTTTCTTTTGCGTTAGATTAAGGCGTTCTCTCGTTTTTATGGCGAGGAACCGTAATTCCTCGCCTAGGATGTGCTTTAAATCATCTCTGATCATAATGATAATATTTCCTACCACAGACGGAAGAAAATTCTATCAATAAGCCCGCATTTTTAGAATCGGGCGTACCTATGTTTCGACAAAATATAGTGAAATATTATATTGTTTTTGTGATAGAATGAATGTACGTGTTGTTTTGTCGCACGAAGCGACCGTGAAAGTCGCTTCGTGTCTGCCTTTGTCACTTGCGGGGCAATAGTGCGGATCTAGTTGCTGTCTTCAATTTCAAATGTGATGACGTCAGTGGTTCCGTCGTTGCCGGTTACGGTCAAGGTGAAGTTAGCTCTGTACGTTCCGCTATCTTCAATATTAAATTCGTGGATAAAATCTCCATCAATAACAGTTGATGATGCATTCCATTCGTAATAATCTTTCCAGAATACTAACAGGAATCTCTTTTGCACATTAACGTTGAGGTCCGCTCGTACAAAGCTGTCGTAGCCGTAGTATGTAACACCTATGTGTCCTACGTTGTCTATGATGGCGAAGGAAAAGCCTCCGCTATTTGTATGTGACAAGCGTGGGCTTATTTCCTCTTCGGCTGCAAGCGCGGCAACGTTGGTCATGGATAGCACTGCTATCAGAAGGATAGCAACCAGTACTTTTGTGATTTTCTTCATAAAAAATCTCCTTTTTTGTAAATTTTTCGAGTTTCTAAAATAAAACTCCCTTATATTACATCGAATTTTTCAAAAATTCTTCAAAAAAATAAAAAAATCCTGAAAAATTTTTCAGGATTTTTTCGATGGGTTATTTAACTGTAATTCCGTTTAGAATTGAAATTATCTCTTCATTGGATAATTGTACGCTTGACTTAATAGTCATTGAGTAGGTTTCGTTGCTCCATACATAGTTGATCAATGTATCCGTAAATCTGTAGTAAACGTCAAATTCCTCTATTTCTTCAATTTTCGAATAACCGCTTTCGCTGTCAATATAATATCCAGAATGTGCTATGGCGCGTTGCTCAAAATATAGAACATTGCCTTCACTCGTTATGAACTTGTATTTAACATATGTCGTTGAGAGGACTTCATTTTCAAGAACATATCCCTCGGGCACATAGCCGAGCACGTATACTTCGTCGATGTTTTTATTCGACTCCTCATTCCCCTCATACGTGAGCTTTACATAGAATTCTTCAAATATTTCACGTATTTGATTGCGGAAGATAATTCCACAGCTTGTGAGTATGAGTGCGGCGGC
>CAZUQN010000041.1:0-14826 GCA_964622425.1 uncultured Ruminococcus sp. | reverse complement strand
ATACTAAATGCAACCCCTCGTGCTACTGTTGCATTTACTTTGAGAATTTACGAATATTTTAAATATATATAGAGCCACTACTCCTCTTATAGAATAGCGGCTCGCACTTATTTATTTTTTCTTACCTCTTTTCTCGTGGTCTTCCTTGATTTCATCGCTCCAATCGACCTTGATTGGCTCACACATCCTCACATCATTTATCACTCTTGAAACGGACTGATAGAGAATTTTTGTTCCCTTCCCGTCTGCGTTATAGTTTACCGCCCTATCCTTGCCTATACCGTAGCGGGCGGCAGTTTCAACGGCATCAATATTTGCGCCTATGAAAAGGAACTCCCAGCCGTCCCTCTCCTTACGTTTCTCGATCATTCTCTTGACATCTTCGCTTGTATATCTGCGGCTTGCATTCTCAAGGCCGTCGGTCGTGATCACAAACATAGTGCGAGTGGGTACGTCTTCGGGACGAGCGTATTTATGAATGTTTCCGATGTGGTGGATCGCTCCGCCAAGAGCATCGATAAGAGCCGTACATCCGCGAACGGTGTAGTCGTTATCCGTCATCCTCGGAACGTCGGAAAGCTTTACGCGGTCGTGGATCACCTCGCTCTCGCTGTCAAAGAGAACTGTGGAAACGTAGCACTCGCCATCCTGCTTCTTCTGCTTTTCAATCATTGAGTTGAATCCGCCAATGGTATCGCTCTCAAGTCCTGCCATAGATCCGCTTCTGTCCAAAATAAATACGAGTTCAGTAATGTTGTTTTTCATAATAGAAAACCTCCCTTTGTTTTGTTGTGCCTTCATTATAGCACTCACAAAGAGAGGTTTGGTCGCATCGTAGGCGACATTTATTTATAATCCAAGAATCGTAAAAACGTTGTATTCTGTAAACGTGTCGGCAACCCATTGATCAGCTTCAAGTATCGCCGCATAGGTATCTCCGCCTATAATTTGGGCTTGTTCGAGAATTTTTTTCCATTGTTGATACATTACCTCGGTTTCTCCAAACGGATCGTAATTAGGCAGTACGGAAACCAAAATCTTATCAATATTCAAATTATACATTACGTCATCATGAAGACAGATCGAGTCAGATTTCCAAAAAGTCTTTCCATCCCATTTACCCTTGTAAAACTCATAATAACAAGATCCACGCCGTTCAGAGGAAAGAATAAAATATTTCATTTAATCACGCTCCTAATAAACTCTGATCAAACGCAAACAAAGCCTCGTTGATTTCAAAAATGTTGTAGTTACCTTTGCTGATAAAGTATTCGATGATAATATCAAACTTGTTGCTGTGAGAGAGCGCGTAGCCCGCCTTACGAAGCAGATCGCCGGTCTCGGCGAGCGTGAGTCCGAGGGCTATCGCAAAGGCGATAGCGGTAGTCTTTTTCGGCTTGTAATTCACGTTGCTCCTGATCTTGGAAAACAGCTTGCGGTCGATGTTAGCCCTCTTGTAGCACTCGACGTCGGTCATCTTTTTCTCGTCAATCAATCTGAGGAGCATCTCGGAAAAGCTCTCGTCGATATCCCTAAGCTTCTTGTCGAGCTCATCCTCAAACGATATAGACTTTGATTCACAGCTGTCAAAATCGATGTAATCTTTAATTGATCTCGAGATGCTTATATTCGGAGAGGCTTCGATGCGGATTCTCCGACGCTCTAAATTGTAATCAATATGCTCGTCCACGTAGTTGTCGTCGATATATTCGGCAATATCGGAAAACAGCCTCTCCCCGATCGTATACGATGCCTTGTCGAATATAACGAGATAGACCGTCATCTCGTTTTCAAGAAGGAAGTCGCTGATAATGTCTGTTGCGACCTTAAGCGCCTGATCCTTCGGATATCCGTATGCGCCCGAGGAAATAAGCGGAAAGGCAACCGTGCGGCACTTATGCTCCTTTGCAAGAGCCAAAGACTCGCGGTAAGCTGACTCGAGCAATTCCCTCTCACCGTGCTTACCGTCCTTGTAGATAGGACCGACGGTATGTATTACGTACTTGGCAGGCAGATTATATCCGCCCGTGATCTTCGCCTTGCCCGTCTTGCAACCACCAAGCGTTTTGCACTCGGCAAGCAATCCCGAGCCTGCGGCGCGGTGAATCGCACCGTCAACACCTCCACCGCCGAGCAGCGACTCGTTGGCAGCATTGACAATGGCATCCACCTTCATTTTCGTTATATCGTTTCTTACTATTTCAAGCGGCATTGGTTTACCTCATATTCTTCCTTTTTACTACGGTTTATTATGGCTGTCGCTCTTTTCGTCACCACGGTCTTTCCAATATTCCGCAAAGGCTTTTGCCGCTTTCTTTCTATCTATATCTGTCATTTTCATTCTCCTAACACTTTTAAATACTCGTCAAGTCTTTCATTAACGTATCCCGCGATCAATTCTATCATCGCACTCGCGTCACCGTCACGGTAATAGGCATCAAAGGCGTCGTAATAGCGCTTGCGATCTGTGAATTTCACGTTGATAGGTGGGTATCCGTGTCGAATCAGATCGAGGTTCAGGATCAACCGCCCGGTTCTTCCGTTGCCGTCGATAAAGGGGTGAATACCCTCAAATTCAAGATGGAAACGAGCAATGCGCTCTATAACGCTCATTTTGTCCTTTCGCTGCTCGTTGTTAAGCAAAAGCTCACACATTTTAGGCTCGATCATATAAGGCTGAACGGGCTCGGTATATGCGCCCATAATTCGAACGGGAATACGGCGATATTGCCCTTTATCCTCAGGGCTGTTCATCAGAACAAGCGAGTGAATATTCTTTATTATAAACTCAGAAAGCTCTGCCTCATTCTTCGCAATTTCCTGTACGTAAAGGAACGCATCGCGGTGTCCTACTGCCTCAAGGTGATCCTTCAATGGCTTCTGATCTATCGTCATTCCTTCAAGAGCCAGTGCCGTTTCCTTCAGGGTAAGGGTGTTGCCCTCTATGGCATTGGAATTGTAGGTGAATTCGATCATAAACTCCTCTCTGAGCCTCTCGACCTCGCCCCTGGTCAAGGGTCTTCGCAGAGAGAGCGTCTTACGCTTATTCTCTATCTCGGAAAGAAGCGTGCTCTTCCCTTTTCTGCCATCCCTAGGCTTTACAGCATTTTCGGGGATCAGATATATGTTGCCCTTACGCACTACACCTTCAATTTTCCCCTCCGCGCATAAAACGCGGATGCGCCGCGCTGAAATGCCCCATTTCTCCGAGGCCTTGGATATCTTGATATACTCCATATATTATCTCCTAGGTCAAATCTACACTTACATATTACATTGTAACACATTTTAGGAATAATAGCAATAGATTTTTGCAACATTTTGCGGTGCATTGTTCCTATTTTGTTAAAAAATCGGAATAATCGCAGTTTTCATGATGCGGGAAGAAAAAAGCGCAGACGAAGCTGTGTGCCGCGTCTGCGCTGTGGGAGATATGAATTATGAGTTATATTTTTGCCGAGGGCAAAAGTTATATTGTCACAAGTGACAGTTATATTTTCCTTGCGGAAAGTTATATTTCCCCTTTGGGGAAGTTATGAGATGAGCGGGGCTCATCGTTATGATATATTCGCATCGGGCGAATGCAAGCCCGAAAGCTTCTCTTTCTCAAACTGAAGCATATAGAGGCCGTAGTATCTGCCTCTCTTGGCAAGGAGCTCGAAGTGGTTGCCCTCCTCGACTATCTCGCCGTGGGAAAGGACGATGATCTTATCCGCGTGCTGAATGGTGGACAGACGGTGAGCAACGATAAGCATCGTGCCGATGGACTTGATCTTCTCGAGCGAATCCTGAATAAGGAGCTCGGTCTCGGTATCGATATTTGCGGTAGCCTCGTCAAGAATGATGACAGAGGGCTTATGAACGATAGTTCTCGCGAAGGAGAGGAGCTGTCGCTGTCCCGCGGAGAAGTTGTTACCTCTCTCTCTTACCTCCTCGTCAAGTCCGTCCGTGAGCTTATCGATAAAGTGGTCGGCGTTGACGTACTTACAGGTCTTAAGTACCTCCTCGTCGGTGATAGACTCATCGCGGAGAATGATGTTGGAGCGAATGGTTCCCGAGAAGAGGAATACGTCCTGGAGCATCTGTCCGAAGTGACGGCGCAGAGATGAGAGCTTAATGCTCTTTATATCAATGCCGTCGATAAGGATCTGTCCCTTCTGTATATCGTAGTTACGGCAGATAAGCGAAAGGATAGTGGTCTTGCCCGAGCCGGTAGAGCCGACGAAGGCCACAGTCTCCTTGGCATTAACCTTGAAGGACACGTCCTTAAGCACCCACTCGCCCTCGTTGTATGCAAACCACACGTTCTTGAACTCGATGTCGCCCTTGACGGTCTCGAGCTCGATGGCGTCGGGAGAATCCACTACCTCGGGCTCCATATCGAGTATGGTAAAGATCTTCTCAGCCGAAGCAAACGCCGACTGGAGTCTGTTGAACTGCTCTGCAAGGTTCTGTATGGGGTTGAAGAACTTGGAGGTATACATATAGAAAGAAACGAGCACGTCGCTCGTGATCTTCTGACCGAGGAATGAGGTATCCTTGATAACGCCCCTTGCGGAGAGGTAAAGAAGAGCTAAAACAGAGGAGATGTAGAGCATATAGACCATAGGTCTGAATATACCGAAAACGAGTATCTCCTGATGCTTTGCCTTGCCGAGGTGACGGTTCTTGCCCTCGAATTCTTCGGCCTTCCTTTCTTCACGGTTGAAGATCTGAGTCACCTTGATGCCCGAGAGATTCTCGGAGAGGAAGGTGTTGATATCCGTAGTCGCGTCCTTTACCTTACGGTAGGCGCGACGTGAGAACTTCCTGAAAATAACGGTAAAGAGAACGATGAACGGAACGAAGCACAGAACCATCAGTGTGAGCTGATAGTTAAGCAGAAGCATCGCCCCGAGAACGCCGACTATGATGAAGCAGTTCTTCACGAGGTTGACGAGAAGATGAGTGAACATCATAGAGATAGCGTTGGTATCGTTGGCAACTCTGGTAACAAGCTTACCTACGGGAATCTGGTGCAGCTGAGAGTGCGAGAGCCCCTCAATGTGCATAAATACGTCCTCACGCATCTTGGAGAGGATCTTCTGTCCTACCTTCTGCAGAATGAGCGACTGGAAGTAGGTAGACACGAGGGATACGATAAGAATACCCGCGTAGACTGCGACGTAGGAAAGCAGCTTTGCCATCCTGAAGTCCTCGGTAAGAAGCTTTTCGATCTTACCGATAAGAAGAGGGGATATGATATCGTAGGATATCGAGAACAGCATTATAAGGCCGACGAGCAAGAAGCTCTTTACGTGCGGCTTTAAGTAAACGAGAAGGCGCTTAATAATTTCCTTGTCCTTGATGTTTCTGTCAAAGCCGATGGCCTCCTTCTTGTTCTTCATCAAGGCAAACGCCAGAATAAAGACGATCGAAAATGCGCCGATGATAGCGCCGAGGATCAAAAGAGGATAAAATTCTCTCATTTTATACGCCCTCCTTTTCTTCCTCGAGCTTCTGCAGCTCGACCATTGTTCTGTACTCGGAGCAACCGACGAGGAGCTCCTCGTGAGAGCCGACAGCGATCACTCTGCCGTCGTCGATAAAGATTATCTTGTCCATCTTCTCAACCGTGGAGATACGGTGAGCGATAAGTATAGTGGTCTTACCCTTTCTGTTTTCACGCAGATTGGATATGATAACGCGCTCGGTCTCGGTATCAACCGCGCTGACCGAATCGTCGAGTATAAGTATGTTTGCCTCCTTCATCAAGGCGCGGGCGATGGAGATTCTCTGCTTCTGTCCGCCCGAGACGGTAACGCCTCTTTCGCCGAGGACTGTCGCATACTGCTCACCGAACTCGGTGATATTGCCGTGGACGTCGGAGAGCTTAGCGGCTCTTATAACGTCGTCAAGCGTGCCTCCGTCGGTAGCGAATGCGATATTGTTCTCTATCGTATCGCTGAAGAGGAAGTTGTCCTGCGGAACGTAAGCCGAATACTTACGCACAGTCTTGATGGGAATGGTATTTACGTCGTGTCCGTCGATGAGGAGAGCTCCGTCGGGCACGTTGTAGGTTCTTAGTATAAGATCGACGAGAGTGGTCTTACCCGCGCCGGTCTTACCGATGATACCGACGTTCTCGCCTGCCTTGATCGAGAAGGATACGTCAATGAGAGCGTCGTAGTCCGCGTCGGGATAGCGGAAGGTGAGATCCTTAAACTCGATATCGCCCTTTATGTAATCAACGTCCTTTACGTCATCGCGGTCGCATACGTCGATGGGAGCGTCGAGAAGCTCGCCTACTCTCTTAAGAGAGGCCTTACCTCTTGAGGACATATCTATAAGCTGAGATACCGCCATAATAGGCCAGATAACAGAGTTGAAATAGCTGATAAATTCTATAAGCTGAGCGGCGGTGAATACGTCCTTGTAAACGAGGTATCCGCCGTAGCCGAGGATGATACAGATTACCGACTCAACGAAGAGAGTAACGAATATATGTAAGAGCGTCGAGGCCTTGGTGAAGGCGACGTTTGCCTCCTCGTTATCCTTGTTCAGCTTGCGGAACGCCCAGAGCTCGCGGAATTCCTTGACAAACGCCTTGATGACCGCGATGCCCGAGAAATTCTCCTGAGCAAAGTCGGAAAGAGCCGAGAATGCCTCCTGCCTTGCCTCCCACTTTCTCATCATATTCTTTCCGACAACAGTGCTGACTGCAAGCAGAAGAGCCATGGGAATAAGCGAGAGGAAGGTGAGAAGAAGGTTCATCTTACCCATCTTTACGATAGCGAGCACGCCGAGAAGCAATGCGTCCGCAAACATAAGAACGCCGTCGCCGAAGCACTCCTGCACGGTCTCAAGATCGTTGGTAAAGAGCGACATCATATTGCCGACCTTGTTCTTCTGGTAATACTGCTGAGACAGATGCTTTGCGTGATTGAACATCTCGGATCTGAGATCGGTAGAAAGCTGAATGCCCGCGCCGAAAAGACAGACTCTCCAAAGGAAACGGCCGAAAACGAGAGCGAGAATTATAAGAAGCAGAGGACGGCAGATATAATCGAGAAGGAACTCCATATCAAAGGGAGTATAGACACCCTCGAATACCTCGACCTCGCCAAACTGTATTCCCTCAAGCACCATACGGTAAAGCTCGGGAATCTCAAGCTGCATAAAGTCAACAAGCAAAAGCGCAAGCACGCCGCCAAGAAGCATATAGCCGTACTTGAGATAATACTTGTTTATGTGCTTACCAAAAATCATATGCACTCTCCTTTCCGCGCGTAAAACAAAACTATCTAATATAATAGCACAGATAAAAATATTTTGCAACCCCATTTGGTTATTTTTAACTTTTTGTTCATAAGAGCTATCTACCCGGCTGTGAACAATGGCAAATAAAAGCGCGCCGCCCATAACAACACGCCGAAAAAACGGACAGTATTTCTAAAGCTTAAAAGCCTCACAGACCTCGTAAAAAGAATATTAACCCCGGATTATGACAACAAGAGGTGACAAAAACGGCGCGATCGATAAGCCGACCGCACCGTGGATATTTTTTGTTTATGTGTTACCACTCGATCTCGATGACTACTGCCTCACTAGAGAGCTCATCGATCGGAATACCGTGGATACGTAGCAGAGTCACGGCAATTCCCGTTTCCATAGAAAACTCGTCGGGTGTCTTTTCTATCGCGAAGGGGAGCTCTTTTCCCGTATTGAGAAACGTTACGCGCTTAGGCTGTGAGGGTGCGCCCTCGACGAGAGCGGCGGAGGATATCGTGCCGTTATAGAAGTGGAGATAGGTCTTTCCCTCCTTGCGGGTGAGGATACAGTCGCCGTGAAGCACGCGAAGCGGAAGCTCTTCCCTTTCGTGACAGACGAGCGCGCCCTTCATACGGTTGTACCAATCGCCTATTCTCTCGAGCCTTGTCGAGTAATCCGAGGTTATCCTGCCGAGCGAGTCAGGACCGACGTTGAGAAGGTAGCTGCCGCCCATAGCCATAATTCTGTCAATGGCGGAGGTGAGATAGCGAATGGAATAGAAGTCCTCGCCCGATCTGTATCCCCAGCTCTGCTCACCGAGTGAATTGCAAGCCTCGGTCAGCTTAGAGAAGCGAGCGCCCTCGATCTTATCAAGCTCCCTCTCGGGGGTGGCAAAGTCGCCCTCCGACCAGCCTCTGTCATTGATGATAATGCCGGGCTGAAGCTCTCTTACAAGCTCGTTGAGAGATGGGTCGTAGAGCTTTGAGGGGATGTCCCAGAAGAAGGTGTAGATAGGGCCGTAATTCGTGAGCAGTTCCTTAACCTGAGCCTTCACAAACTCGCGGTAGCCCTCCGTGTCCACCTCGCCGCCGATGTTCACCGACTTCCACTGATGGGTGGATATGGGATTGTATCCCTTAGGGTGGTGCCAGTCGGGATTGGAGTAGTAGAAGGAGAGGAGCATACCGTGCTTGTGGCAAGCATCTGCAAGCATCTTTATTACGTCCTTGCCGTAGGGGGTATTCATTATGTTGTAATCGGTCTCTTTAGTATCCCACATACAGAAGCCGTCGTGGTGCTTGGTTGTGATGCAGATGTATTCCATACCCGCGCGCTTAGCAAGGAGCACCCACTCCTCGGGATCATACTCCACGGGATTAAACTGATCCTTGTATTTTTCGTACTCGGAATTGGATAGATCGTATCTTGCGAGTATCTGCTCGTGCACCGCGGGAATGGAATAAAGACCCCAGTGTATAAACATACCGAATTTATTCGTTGACTTCATTTTTATCTCCTAAACGTATTATTTGCTAAGTTTATTTTACTTTTCTCTTATTCTTTAGCTTTTTCGTTGACTTTCCGTCTTGAGTTTCTATGCGAACATTTTCTCGTGATTGAAAATCCAAAAAATTCGATGTCATATTTTCTCTTGCCTACAATTATACCATCTATTTTACGTGATTTCAATAAATTATGGCAAAAAAATTAATTTATGTTAAAACATATTGCGCGCGATAGCGAGAAATGGTATAATAAGGTATAAATAAAATTTTACGGAGGGAAAGATGAAAAGAATTATCGCTTTTATTCTTGTGTTGGTTATGATGCTTGGACTCACGTCCTGCGACTTTGCTCTCGGTATGCTGTCGGCAATCGAGATACCGTATATCTACATAGACTTTAACGGCGAGGGTGTATACAGATTCACCGAGCTTCCCGAAGAAGATAAGGCTCTCTTCCGCGAGTATATCGGCGCAGAGATCCCCTTCCCGCCGTGTGATCATTATAACGTCGGCGGCTACTACGGCGGCTATGAGTACGAGTACGGTATGTACCTCTCTATCAAGGGCAATACAAGGGATGAGTTTGACAGCTATCTTGAAATGTTCTCGGACTACACTCTCACCAAGACCTATGAGGATCTGCTCGGCTACACCTGGCACCGCTATGTCAAGGATGACGTGGTGGTAGAGATCACCTATTACAAGGACATCGCCATTCCCTATATCGACGTATACGTCTACTCCTCGCTGAGTGAGGAATACATAGTGGGCTCCCGCCTGCCGTCCGAAAATCTCATTATCAGGAACGAGGGCGCGGGACTCCCCGAGGGCGAGGGCGGTCTTTACGTAACCGATTTCACCGATGCTGATTACGTTAAGGACGTAACGGATCAGTACACCTTTGATGGCGGTTGCCCGACAACAGGCTCGCCCGCGGTGCTGGTTATCCCGATCGAGTTCCCCGACATGCAGGCTAAGGACCTCGGATATACGACCGAGGAAATAAAGAGTGCTATGCTCAAGGGAGGCAAAAACAGCTACTATTCGCTCTACGATTACTACTACAAATCAAGCTACGGTCAGCTCACGCTCGATATAACCGTGGTTGACGAGTGGTTTATGACCGAGGAGGAAAGCGACGAGTACACGATGCACAGTTGGTGGGATCTTGATATTCTCCACGAGGCGCTCGACCACCTCGAGGATAAGATGGATCTGTCAAAATTCGACTCGGATAAAAACGGCACTATCGACTCGGTAATTATGGTAAGCACGCTTGACGTCGGTACACGTGATATTGAGTGGGCATTCCGCTCGTGGAATACGCGCCTCGACAGTGATGACGAGCCCTATGAATACGACGGTGTCAGCGCTCGCGACTATATCTGGGCATCATATCAGTTCCTCTACGAGAGCATCGACGAGGAGGGCGAGGTAAGCTACGATAGCGATGAAATAAATCCCCTCGTTTTCATTCACGAATTCGGCCACGTGCTCGGAGCAGATGATTACTATGACACAGAATACGTCGAGCACCCGATGGACGGACGCGACGTTATGGACTCGTGCTTCGGTGACCATAACCCCTACACCAAATTCAACTACGGTTGGCTTAAATCGTCAAGACTCATCACAGGGGACGCTGACGTAACACTCACGCTCGAGGATTTCTCGAAGGCGGGTGACACGGTCATTATCGCGAACAACTGGGACGAGGCACTCGGCTTATATCAGGAATACTACGTGCTCGCCTACTACAAGATGGGTGAGCTCAACCCCGAGGAGGGCGGATGCTTTGAAGGTGACGGTGTGGTGGTATATCACGTCAATTCCTCGCTCTATCCCCATACCAAGGACGGTAAGACCGTCTACGACGTGTATAACAACAATGCATCACCCGAAACAAGCTATGGCTCTGTCGATAATCTCATTGAGCTCGTCGCATCTGCGGCAGGAGACTACGTATTCGGCATTGGCGAGAGTCTGCCGACTGTCACCGATGATCTTGGCGAGGAGCTCGCCTGCACCTTCACGGTGGTTTCTATAACCGACGAGGCAGTGACTATAACCTTTAGCGCAAAATAAAATAACAAAAGCAGGAACCAAGGACCAAGGCCGAAGTTCCTGCTTTTTATATTTATTTGTAAATTATAATAGTCAAAATCAAACTAAAGCTTCGTCTTTTGCTTCCTTGCTCTCTTTGGAGTCCGAGCTTGTTCCACGTACGGAAAGCTTGCTCGTGATAAGCTCGTATATCGCGCGGAAGGCTACGATATAGACGAGGAAAAGCGCAACGACGATCAAGGGATAGAGCACAGGATTACCGCCGACGAGGTTGTAGATGATGTCGTAGGGAGTGCCGTCGCCGCGCATCAGAAACATATAGTTATAGGGGATAAGGACGTTTGCGATATATGCCGCGACACAGAAGGAAAGGAGAATCGCGAAGGTGATCTTGATGTTCTTTTTCTTCATGCTCTCCATACCCGAGATAACTATGTAAAGAGAGGTAAAGCCCGAGATGGAGTGAGTAATTGCCGAGACGGTATTGTCAAAGGAAAGGACGGGATACGAGGCGTAGTTATTGCCCGCAAGGTAGGTGCCGAGCACCGCGCCGAGTATACCGAAAATGAATACGAAGTCGAGCGCCGCCTCCCTTACCCTGCCCTTTGAGAATGCGGCAAGAGGTATGGTGATAAGCTGTATCGAGCAGAGGAATAAAGGAAGGTCAAGCAACCACGCCATAGGATCATCAGAGCGTATGCAAACGAGTATTATCTTGAATAGCTCGAAGGAGTCGATAAGGATAGCCGCCCAGATGAGAATAAGGTTCTTTTCCCTATCGCTTCTGTGCCTATACTTGCGCCCGAGGATCACGGCAAGCGTGACCATAACTATCATAAAACAACTGACAAACACAAGGTGCTGCCACGAGAAGTATCCCTCAGGCTCGCGCTGATATCCGCCAAAGCCAAAAAATTCTTTCATATTAAGCCTCTTAAGGTTTATTTAAAGTTTCCGATTTAATTATAGCTTAAAATATCCCGTTTGTAAATAGGTATACTTAAATTTCTCGACATTTTTCAGGTGTGTTACTAAAAATACGAAAACCCACCCTATTCCTCGTCCTTAATTCCGCATTGGCGGGACGTCGCGGCGCCGTCCCCTACGGTTTGTGCCTCGTCCTCAATTTTGCATTTTGCATTCCGCATTTTGTATTGCCGCAGTCCTGCGCCTTGCGCCCTTTTCCTCGTCCTTAATTCCGCGCTTGGCGCTTCGCATTTCGCACCAGCCTCCATCTCCGAGGGAGGGGGACCACGAAGTGGTGGAAGGAGTCAATTTTGCATTCTGCATTTGCGGCTCTGCCGCACCGTTCCGCATTGACGTTCCGTCGAGTTAGCACAACAAAAATATGGCGATCCGTATTTGTCGGACCGCCATATTTTGTTGATAAATAGTATGATATGTAAATTATAGATTGCAAATTGTTAAAATTGACAATGAATTGACGTCATAACGTTATGAATCGATGCTTGCGCATCATAATTTCTCGCTTAGCTCCATTATTTGAATTGCACCCTTTTATGCAATTTATTGCAGGAGGTGTTATTCATATTGACGTGTGCAATTCATTGCGCTGTGCGCACAGCTTATCAAGGAAGCAAACCCACTTTACCGAGGATCTGAGATCAGGCTCGGGATAGATATAAACGAGCTTGCCGTGGACGTAAACGTCGATATGGTCACCGGGGGAGATGGGGAATGCGCCGATCTTCTCGGGTGAGATGGAGAAGTCGACCGCCTCGCCGTGGAGGGTTCCCTTAAGGCTGAAGGTATCCTTGTTGATATATACCTCGCCCTCGCCCGCATAAGGATCCATAAAGCCGTCCTCGCCGGGTGTACCGAGTCTCGCCTTAGCAAAGATAGACTCATTCTCAACGTCTATGGAATTCTGCTGCCATTCAAACCACTCGTTAATGCTCTCAAAGGGAGCGTCGTGGAGCTTGTAGTAGTTGTCAAGCGTCGCGTCAAGTCCGCACTCGCATCTGATGTGGCTGCCCTCGGAGGTGATAGTTCCCTCTCGCAGGCACTTCGGGCACTTAAAGAGGACCTTGTCAACGCCCGCGGCTATATTCTCGCACTTATACTCGATGCCCGCCATAGCCTTCTCATCGTCGTTGTATATAGCCTCGGAGGTGATAGCCTTGATCTCGTCGACGCTCTTCTCTGCTATCTCCTCAGCCGAGAGGAGGAGCTTTACTGAGGCGTTGATCTTGCCTATTCTGCTATCGCCCTTATTACGCCACTTCGGGAAGGTGAGATACGCGCCCTCCGCCTTCCAAGCGTAGAGGTTGACACCGAGCTTTTTGATAAGCTCAGCGGTGCCCTCGGCAACGGGGAGAGTCTTGCCGTAGCAGGAGAGTCTGCCCTCGGGGAAGATGACGATGACCGCGCCCTCGCCCTTGGCTCTCAGAACGTTTCTTATGGTCGAAATGTCGGGGGTGAACATCTTCTTGGTAATGACGTGCATCAGTTTAAGAAGTCTTGCAGTTGACTTGACGCGCATAAAGTGCTCGCTGACTATATAGGTCGGGCGAACGGGGTGCAAAGTCAGAGCAGACAGAATATGATCCTGGTCGCAGGTATGTGTTGCCACGACTATCGCAGGGCCCTTGATGCTCTTTGCAATTTCATTGTCAAAGCTAATGTTGTACTTCTTATACTTCTGCTTGAGAACTGCGTAAACTATCGCGTAGAGTATGGGGTTAATTTTACCCACTCTCTGCTTTTTGGATTTCTTTTTCTTGTCCATGTCGCACCCTGATAATGTTTGTTTTGTTATATTATACCACTTTACCTTGACAAATGTCAATATATTTTGCTTTCCGTGCGAAAATGATGGAAAATACGATAACCGAGCGTTAGTATTCACTGTTGATATTTTGTGCCGTTAGCTTTGGCGGCTTTTGTGAAGGAATGGATCAAGCCTTCAGTCGTTGTGATTTAATATTTGTTTTCGACTTTTTGTTTTTTGCCAATGGCAATCCGTTTTTAACGGAAGAAAAAGCTCTCCTCCGTTAAACTACAAAAAAACACCCATAGCACTCAAAAGCGGAATGTTACAGGTGTTTTGATATACGCTATCCGATCTGTGTGATCACAAGATGAGCGGACACTGGGCGAGTCCCTCCCGCCAAAGGCGTAATGGTAAGCGCCGCGGCATTGCCCGCGGGATTACGCACCGTCAACACCGAGTCGACGGCAGTGGTAGATACAATAGCCATACCCACTATCTCGGACGTTCCCGTAGCGCGGCCTGCGACGGTATATTCCAAGTCCTGACCGTTCAAGGTCAGGATCAACTGCCCTGCCTCGGTAACGCTAACAGTAAAGAGTATCTGGTAGGTGCCAATCGGACCGAGGTTAAATGATGACGGACCAAGGCGACCGATATTCGTGTTGGCAATCGGGCCGTTTTGCGGAAAGCTAACGTCTGTGCCGGGTGCAACCGTCGCGGAGTTATCCGGAGGCATTAAGGCGTAGAAGTCCGCATAGCTGAGCACACCTCCGGGAAGTCCCTGAGGGCCTTGCGGGCCGGTTTCTCCGGCAGGGCCTTGAGGACCGATGGGGCCTACTTCTCCGGCGGGACCTTGAGGACCTATGGGGCCGGTTTCTCCGGCAGGACCTTGCGGGCCGATGGGACCCGTTTCTCCGGCAGGGCCTTGTGGACCGATGGGGCCTACCTCTCCGGCAGGACCTTGCGGGCCGGGCAGACCTTGGAATCCTCTCGGACCTTGCGGGCCGACTTCTCCTTGTGGGCCTACGGGACCCGTTTCTCCGGCGGGACCTTGAGGGCCTATGGGGCCTACTTCTCCGGCAGGACCTTGCGGGCCGGGCAGACCTTGGAATCCTCTCGGACCTTGCGGGCCGACTTCTCCTTGTGGGCCTACGGGACCCGTTTCTCCGGCGGGACCTTGAGGGCCTATGGGGCCTACTTCTCCGGCAGGACCTTGCGGGCCGGGCAGACCTTGGAATCCTCTCGGACCTTGCGGGCCGACTTCTCCTTGTG
>CAZUQN010000040.1:0-14854 GCA_964622425.1 uncultured Ruminococcus sp. | reverse complement strand
ACCGAAGAGAGACTTCTCAAGGATCTCTGCCTTGCCCTTACCGAGAGCGATAAGGAGGATCTTCTTTGCGTTCATGATCTGACCGCAGCCCATGGAAAGAGCCTGAGTGGGAACGTCCTCTCTCTTCTCGAAGAAGCGGGAGTTAGCGTCGATGGTGGAGTCGGTGAGGTCAACAAGACCTGTACCCTTGGTGAAGTAGGAGCCCGGCTCGTTGAAGCCGATGTGACCGTTGTTGCCGATGCCGAGAACCTGAACGTCAACGCCGCCCATAGAAGCAACTACGTCGTCATATCTCTTGCACTCTGCTACGGGATCGGTAGCAAGGCCGTTGGGAAGATTGGTGTTTGCCTTATCGATGTCAACGTGGTCAAAGAGGTTGTGGCTCATGAAGTAAGCGTAGGACTGATCGTGGTCTGCGCTAAGGCCAACGTACTCGTCAAGGTTAACGCTCTTTACGTTTTTGAAAGAGATCTCGCCCTTGTTTACTCTTGCGATAAGCTCCTTATACATACCGATGGGAGAGGAGCCGGTTGCAAGGCCGAGAACCGCGTCGGGCTTATTCTTCAGAACCTCGGTAATAACGTTTGCAGCATTAACGCTCGCGCAATGAGCGCACTTGCCGTATACTATCTTAATCATCGTTTTAGTCTCCTTATGTAAACTATATTTATCAAAAATGGGGTTATGAATTGAAGCCTTGGACTTCATGAATTCTCACTTCGCTCCATGATTTGAATTGCGCACCTGCGCAATTCATTGCGAGCTCCGCTCGCTCAGCAGTACTTCTTAACGATTGCTCTCATCTGGTCAAGCTGTGCTTCCATATCGGATACGAGCTTGAACTGATTTCTACATCTGTCAAGGTTGTGGCTGGGTCTGTGGATTCTGAAGTAGGTGTCACCGTTAAGGTAATCCGCAAGGAATCTCATACCGCACTCGAAGGTCATCATAATAGCGCCGATGGGAAGCATCTCAAGCTCGCCCTCGGTAAGTCCGCCCTTAGCGCCCTCGATGAAGCCCTTAACGTAGAGCTCGTAAAGAGAGATGTCGAAGTTAACCTTGGAGAGGTCGGTCTCGTCCTCAAGAGCGGTGGTAGCTCCGAATCTGATGGAGTCACCGAAATCGTTTACGGAGTAGCCGGGCATAATGGTGTCAAGATCTACTACGCAAAGAGTCTTGCCGGTGTTGATGTCAAAGAGAATGTTGTTGAGCTTGGTGTCGTTGTGAGTAACTCTGAGAGGAAGTCTGCCCTCAGCGTGAGCGATCTCAAGAGTCTTTGCAAACTCGCATCTTGCCTTAGCGAACTCAACCTCGGCGGTAACCTCGGCAAGTCTGCCCTTAGCGTCATTCTCGATAGCCTCCATAAGCTGGCGGTATCTGTCGGGAGTGTTGTGGAAGTTCACGATAGTCTCGTGGAGAGTCTCTGCGGGATAGTCGCGGAGCATATACTGGAAGTCACCGAAGGAAACAGCGCTGTCATAGAACTGCTCGGGTCTCTCAACCTGGTCGTAGCCGATGGACTCGGTAACGTAAACAAGAAGACGCCAATACTCGCCCTCAGCGTCGATGGTAAAGGACTTGCCGTCCTTGGTGGGAATAGCGTTGAGAACCTCACGAAGGGGATCTCCGCCCATCTTCTCGATCTTTGCTCTGATGAACTTGGTAACGCCTACGTAGTTCTCCATAAGGAGGTCGGGGCGCTTGAACACGTTCTTGTTGATTCTCTGGGCAACGTACTGAACTCCGTTATCCATAGTAACGAGTCTTGTGTCATTGATGTGACCGTTGCCGAAGGGGATACAGTCAACAACCTTACCCTCAACGTCAAATGCTGCGATTACGCTTTCGATAGATACCATAGTGTTTAATCCTCCATAATTCCTAGTAATCCCGCGCCGATTATTCCGGCGTCGTTTTTATAGACCGCGGCTTCCACACGCGTTCTCATGTCCTTCGTACCGAAGGAAGTATACCTGAGTCTTTCACGGAGCGGACGCATAAGCTCCTCGCCCTGCCCCGATATTCCGCCTCCGAGACAAACTACGGAGGGTTGGAAAATGTTGATGATGTTTGCGATACCGATAGCGAGGTAATTTACAAAATCCTCTATGACCTGATGCGCGGCAAAGTCGCCTCTCGAGTTAGCCTTGAAGGCTGTGCGGCCGTCGATCTTAGTAATATCTCCGCCTGCTATCTCCCACATAATGCTGTCGGGATAAAGCTTCATCATTCTCCTCGTCTCGTGCACGAGAGCCGTAGCCGAGCAGTAAGCCTCAAAGCAGCCGCGCAGACCGCAGGCGCAATGTCTGCCGTCAACGGCAATGACCATATGTCCGAGCTCTGCCGCAAAGCCGTTGAAGCCCTCCCATATCTTGCCGTCAAGAATGATTCCGCCGCCGATACCTGTACCGAGAGTGATAGCGATAAGAGAGTCCTCACCGACACCGCAGCCCCACTTAGCCTCGGCGTATGCCGCCGCGTTAGCGTCGTTGGCAACGAAGGTCGGTCTGCCCGTAATACGAGAGAGTATCTCACCGAAGGGCTCGTCACTCCAGCCGAGGTTGACCGCGCTGATGACGACTCCGGCTCTTACGATACCCGGCGTGGCGATTCCTATCCACAAAACGTCGGAAAGCGAGATGCCCTCCATCAGGCAAAGGTCAAGGCAAACCGCCTTTATATCCGAGGAAATCTCCTCGCAGGGACGGGGCGCGCGAGTTTTCACGCTCTTTTTATGAAGTATCCTTCTTCCGTCAAGGTCGATAAGTCCCACGGCGATATTCGTACCGCCGAGGTCAACTCCTATGCAATATTTCATAAATTCCTCTGCATCTTAAAATATTCTATAATAATTATAAACTATGTTATTGACATTTTCAAGGTAAAATTGTATAATTATTTGTAGAATAGCACATTTTTTAAGATTATTTTACAAACTCGGAGATTTAGTATGACAAAGGATGAGATAATCTCGGTTCTCGCGGAGCTGAACAAAATAACCGGCTTTCGCGTGTCGCTCCACGGAGCGGATTACTCGGAGATAGCCGCATATCCTCCCGAGAAGAGACAATTCTGTCAGATGGTGCATAATGACCCCGCGGAGTATGAGAAGTGCGTAGCCTGCGACAAGGCCGCCTGCAAGAGGGCGCTCAGTGACAAGAGCACACACATCTACACCTGCCGCTACGGCTTCACCGAGGCGGTGAGTCCGCTCTACAATTTCGGCACGCTGACAGGCTTTCTTATGATGGGACAGGTGCTCGAGACAGGAGAGGACGGCAAGCCTCTTCACCCCGAGGTAAAGAATATACGCGCTCTCGATGAGCAGACAGTCGCTCTTGCCAAGGACACGCCCGCGGTCGACGCGGATATGGTGCGCTCGTACGTTAAGATAATGACGATATGCGCGCAGTATCTGACGCTCTCAAACGCGATTCCCTCGGCAAAGCAGACGGTAGCCGAGATGGCGAAGAAGTACATCTTCGACAACTACAAGTCAAAGATAACCATCGCGGACATCTGCGAGGAGATAGGCTGCTCAAAGTCCACGCTTATCACCGGCTTCAAGCGCGAGTATGGCACGACGGTGAACAATTACATAACCGAGGTCAGGCTCGGCGAGGCGGTGAAAATGCTGAAGTCCGGCGAGAGATACATCGGCGAGATAGCCGCGGAGACAGGCTTCTCGGATCAATCCTACTTCTCCAAGGTTTTCTCGGCTAAATACGGAATACCGCCAAGCGAATACGACAAGAAAAAAGAACAACAAGGGGGTTAACAATGAAAATTCTGCACACTTCGGATCTACATATAGGCTCACCCCTCACCTCAAGACTTTCGCAGGACAAGGTCAGAGAGAGAAAGGGCGAGCTGCTCACTAACTTTGAAAGAATGATCGAGGAGGCCGTATACCAGAGAGTCAATCTGTTTATCATAGCGGGCGACCTCTTCGACACAAGCAAAATTACGAAATCGATTGCCGAGAGAGTTATCGGCGCTATCGCGAGATGTCCGTCGATAGACTTCCTCTATCTGTCAGGAAATCACGAGAAAGACGCGCTCACGGAAAGCGGCGTTACCCTGCCCGAGAATCTTAAGATCTTCGGCGAAAATTGGACCTACTTCGACTACGGCGAGGTCTGTGTCGCGGGTAGGAGCGAGATAGCGGCGGGAATGTTCTCATCTCTTGAGCTCGATTACAGAAAGACTAATTTCGTGGTGCTCCACGGCGCGCTCGCAGACGGCAGGACGGGCGGCGAGACGATAGGCAGACGAGAGCTTGAAGGAAAGCATATAGACTACCTCGCGCTCGGTCACTACCATACCTACTCCGAGCACAAAATAGATGAGACGGGTATAGCCGTGTATGCGGGAACACCCGAGGGACGAGGCTTTGACGAGGTTGGCACCAAGGGCTTTGTCATCATCGAGGCAGACGGCAGACACGCACGCCACACCTTCCGCCCCTTTGCGAAAAGGACGCTGAGGATCGTCGACGTCGACCTTGAAGGAGCACTCTCCCGAGCGGACGTTGACGGACGCGTTGACTCCTCCCTTTCGGGCATTCCTCACACTGACCTTGTTAGGCTTAGGCTGTGCGGCAAGAGAGCGCCCGAGCTCTTCCCCGACGAGGGCGCGATACTCTCGAGATGGCAGAGCGCCTTCTACCACTTTGAGGTAAAGGACGAGTCGAGCATACGCATAAGTCCCGACGACTACAAGTACGACCGCTCCCTGAAGGGCGAGTTTATCAGACTCGTCACCTCTAAGAAGGACCTCACCGACGAGGAAAAGGACAAGATAATACGCACAGGACTCGCCGCTCTTATGGGCGAGGCAGACGAGATATAAGGAGGGTGTATGAGACTTATTAAATGCTATATCGAAAACTTCGGTCTTCTGCACACCGAGGAGTTCAACTTTAACAAGGGACTCAACTGCTGTATCTCGGACAACGGCACGGGAAAGACCACACTCACCGCCTTTATCGAGGCTATGCTCTACGGCATAGGCGAAGGAAGAAAGCAGTCTCTCGACGAGAATCCGAGAAAGAAGTACAGCCCTTGGCAGGGCGGAAAATTCGGCGGCTCTCTCACTATTGAGGCGGGCAAAAAGAAGTACACCATCGAAAGAAGCTTTGGCCAAAGGCCTGCCGACGATACCTTCAGGCTTATCGAGACCGACACGGGTAAGATAAGCTACGAATACGGCGAGGACATCGGCGAGAAGCTCTTCGGCATCGACCGCGACGGCTTCCTGCGCACAGTATTTCTCTCGGAGAAGAATCTCCAGGGTAAAAACGATAACAAATCCATATCCGCAAAGCTCTCAGACCTCGTCGGAGTTGACGGTGACGTCGGCGGCTTTGACAACGCGATAAGACTGCTTGAGGACAGACGTAAGTTCTACTTCAAAAAGGGCAACACGGGCGAGATAGCCAACGTAAAGGAAAGAATAAACGAGTGTCAGCGCCGCATTGACGCGATAGACACACTCGAGGTTGAAGCCCGGAAAAAGGAGGAAAGACTCCGCGAGCTAAAGGCCGAGAAGGAAAGGCTCTCTCTCCTTGAGAGCGAGCAGAAGATGAAGCTCCACAGCATCCGGAAGCAGAAGGAAAGAAGCTCACACGAGGAGACCTACGGCGCGATGATCATCTCGCTTAACGAGGAGAAAAAGCGCTTCTCGGAGGTGACCGAATTTTTCGCAAAGGGACTTCCCACCACCGTACAGATAGACGGCGCGAGAGACACCTACGCTGAGGCAGAGAGGCTTAAGGCGGAGGCGCTCGAGGAGAGCGGAAACGAGGAATACGTCTCCCTCAGCGAATTCTTCAAGGCGGGCACCGACTTCGTTGAGATAGCCGAGGCAGAGAGAGCCGCAGGCCTTGCCGACGAGAAGTCGAAGGAGATAGCCGCTATCAAAAACGGCTTTGACAAGCGCTCGCTCGAGATGCGCTCACTCTTCCGGGGTGAGGTACCTACAAGAGAGGAGATCGAGAAGGTCGAAAGATCGGCAAAGGGCGGCTTCAGTGTCATCAAGGTCCTACTCATTATCCTCGGCCTTGGACTTACGGTAGGCGGAATTGTCATCGGAGAAATATACGGATATGCAATGTCTGCCGTTGGCGCGCTTATAGCGTTGTTCTCCCTTATTTCAGCATTTAAGCGTGGAAATAGCAAAGAACTGTTGTCATTTGTGCGCAAATACGGCGACCGCGAATCCGGCAGCACTAAAGCGAGCCTTGACGAGATCAAGGACAAGCTCACCCGCTACGAGGTTCTCGCAGCAGAGCTCGACGGAGCGCTCGAGGGAGCGGAGGAGACCTACTCCACACTTACTCTCAAGGTATGCACATTCCTTGAAAAGTTCCCCGTCGTTGAGGCTGATTCGATGCTCGAGTCGGTCATGATAATCAAGCAGAAATATACAAAATACTACGCAATAAGCGAGGCGGGAGAGGTCTCACAGAGCTCAAAGATGACTAAGCTCAAGAGAAGCGAGGAGCTGATGAAAAACGCTATGGCCTTCCTCTCCTACTTCCCCACTAAAACGGGCGAGCCCTTCGCGGAGATCCGCGACAGACTCAGCGATTACAACTACCTCAAGGTCAGCGTCGCAAGGCTCGAGAGAGAGTGCGACCTCTATGCCGTCAAGTACGGTGTGACCGGTAAGATCGCTCCCTCGGACACCGAGGCGGAGTCGGCGGCAAACGCCACCCTCACCGAGCTCACCGAGAGAATGAAGGCGCTCACCGCAGAGTACGCTCTTGTCGAGCGCGAGCTGAATCTCGCAAGAGCCGAGATCGAAAAGAAGGACGAATACGAGATGGCAAAGGCAGAGCTCGAGGACCTTTACAGAAAGCACACAGAGAGCCTCGAGATCATCAAGAAGACCTCGCTGTGTCTAAGAGAAGCGTGCGACAACATCACCTCCAAGTACCTCGGCAAGACCAAGGAGAAGTTCATCGAATACTCTGCTCTTATCGCGGGAGTCGAGGGCGAATATACCCTCAGCACCAGCTTTGAGCTCGGCAAGACCGAGCGCGGCGAATCCCACGGAATAGAGTCGTACAGCCGCGGCACACGTGACCTGTACTCACTCGGTCTTAGACTCGCGCTTGTCGACGCACTCTATGAGAAGGAATCCCCCTTCATTATACTCGACGATCCGTTTATTGCTCTTGACGACTCCAAGCTCGAGAGAGCGAAGAACACGCTCAAGACTCTCGGCAAGTCAAGACAGATACTCTACTTCACCTGCTCAAAGGCGAGAGAGATAGTGTAGCGTGTTCACGCTACAACTAAGTTTGCCCCACGGGGCAAGTGAAGTTTACCTTGTAAGTGAAGTTATCCTGCGGATAGTGAAGTTTGCGCCTTTTTGGCGCAAGTGAACGCAAGTCCCAAGGCAAACTTAACTTCACTGCGAGCGTAAGCGAGTCAACTTCACTGCGAGCGTAAGCGAGTCAACTTCACTGCGAGCGTAAGCGAGTCAACTTCACTGCGAGCGTGAGCGAGTCAACTTCACTGCGTAGCAACTTCACTTTCGCATCAGCGAAAACTTCACTTTCACAATACCCCATTTCCCGTCATTTTCATATAATGATATAGGATAGCCGGGCAGATACGCCTCGATTTACCCCGAGGTGTACTGTTCGGCTTTTTCTATATACTAAGCAAGAGAGATAAGTGCCTAAAGCGCTGAAAATTCACGCTTTATAGTTAGTTAGTATTATTCCCTCTTGCCTAACGAAAAGGAATATGAAAAATGGCTATTTTCACAAATCAGGCAAACCTCATTTTCAACGGTCAGACGACCTCCTCGAATATCACGACGGGCGAGGTTACCAGCGGTCTTTCCCTCACCAAGACCTCTATCTCGCGTGACTACGGCAGGAATGACCACGTCGCGTACATCGTGACCTTTGTAAACGAGGGCGGCGCTATCACGGGCGCAACGCTTACTGACGATCTCGGCTCCTTTACCGTCGGAAACAACACCGTCACTCCCTTCACCTACGTCGAGGGCTCTCTGCTCTTCTATCAGAATGGCGTGCTCACGGACGGCCCCACAGCCGTAGGCGGTCCTCCCCTTGTTATCTCGGGCATAGATATTCCCGCGGGCGGTAACGTGCAGATCATCTACGAGGCGGCGACAAACGAGTTCACTCCCCTTATGGCGGGCGCATCGGTGACCAATACCGCATTTCTTGCGGGTACAGGCGTGGTCGATCCTCTCTCCGATACTGCGGTGGTTACCGCCAGGGACGAGGTTGCTCTCACTATTGCCAAAGCTATGTATCCCACTACCGTGAACGAGGACGGCACCTTGCTCTACACCTTCATCATACAGAATACGGGAAATACAGCCGTTGTGGCAACTGATGATCTTATCGTCACGGATACCTTCAACCCGATTCTCAATCCTATCGCCGTGACTCTTGACGGAGTCGAGCTGACTGAGGGTACACAGTACACCTATGACGAGACCACCGGTGAGTTTGCGACCCTCCCCGGCGCAGTTACAGTGCCTGCGGCAACCTATACCCAGGATCCCGTGACCGGAGTGTATTCCATCACCCCCGGCGTTGCAGTTATCACCGTAACCGGCAGAGTATAACCCATGCACTGCCCACAGGGCAACTTCACTCGGCACAGCCGAACTTCACTGCCCAAAAGGGCAACTTCACTGCATACGGGGTTCCCCGAAACGAGCGTAGACGAGTTTTTGGGGGTCTCGGAGCAACTTCACCACCCATAGGGCAAATATCCCTTATACCTTGGCGCGGCTCACAAATTGTGGGCTGCGCGCTCTTTTTAGTGTTTTTTGCATATATTTTATACTATGCGCTTGTGAATATTCGCCTATACATAAGTCAGGGAACGCCTTTTTTAAAGTTCATTTTATTGACTTTTTCCCGTTTTTATGTTAACATAGCGGCGTGCAGGATCGGAGATTCAGTCAAAGAGCCGAACAAAATCGCATAACCAATTTACAATATAAGGTGATGACATGAAAAAAGATAAGAAGAATAAGAAGAAAAACAAACAAAATATATTTCTTTACCGATTAGTGCGATTCCTCGCCTGGTTTGTGGCGATCTTCGCCTTCAGGAGAAAGTTCATAAGAAACGAAATAAGAGGTAAGAAGGGCCCGTTTGTAATAATCGCTAACCACGAGGCAGCGCTCGACTTCGTCAACCTCATCGGCGCGACACGCACCCCGCTCTCCTTCGTTATCAGCAATTCCTTCTACAACACGCTTCCCTTCAAGAGCGTTGTCTCAAGGCTCGGTATGATACCGAAGCAGCAATTCCAGACCACACTCAGAGACCTCGGAGCTATGAGGAGCACCATCAAGGAGGGTAAGATCCTCGTTATCTACCCTGCGGGACTTATGTGCGAGGACGGTCAGTCCACCCCCATTCCCGCCGCGACCTACGATTTTCTCAAGTGGCTTAATACCGACGTCTACGTCGCAAAGACGATAGGCACCTACTTCTCCATGCCCAAGTGGGCAAAGGGAATCCGCGTCGGCAGAACCTTTATAGATATCTACAAGCTGTTTGATAAGGACGCGCTGCGTGAGATGCCCCTCGACGAGGTTAAGGCAAAGACCTCCGAGGCGCTCGACTTTGACGCCTATCTCGAGCAGGAAAAGCTCAAGATCAAGTACCGCAAAAACGATAACATCGAGGGCCTTGAGAACGTGCTCTACGTCTGCCCCAACTGCATGGGCGAATTCACCATGCGTACCAAGAAAAAGAAGACCATCTACTGTGTGCAGTGCGGCTTTGAGGAGACGAGCGACAAGTATGCCTTCTTACATAACAAGAAGGGCGTCGGCGAGGAGGTGCGCCACGTTTCCGCCTGGTCGAGAATGATCTACAACAACCTCAAGGAAAAGGTCGAGGAGGGCAAGATCAAAAAGCTCACCACTATGGCAAGAGTCCAGACCATCGACCCGAAGAAGCATAAGTACCGCAACGCCGGCAGAGCGAGAATAACCCTCACCCCCGACACCCTCTCGATCAAGGGTAACGTAAACGGCGAGGAGATCGACCTCGCAATGCCTACCTCCGCCTTCCCCTCCCTCCCCTTCAAGCCTGGCAGAAACTTTGAGATCCAGCACGGAGATATCTCCTACCGCTGCTTCCCTCAAAAGCCCCTCGTCGTAATGAAGTGGGTAAACCTCGTCAAGATCTACTATGAGATCAAGATCGCAGAGAAAGAGGCAGAGGCTAAAGCTAAATAAAAAGATTAAGGACAGAGGATCAAGTTCTCTGTCCTTTTTGTTATCAGGGTGTTATGACAACAACGGTTGTCAAATATTAATGTTTATTCGGTGAAGTTTTCGCCGACGCGAAAGTGAAGTTCGGCTATGCCGAGTGAAGTTACGCCATGCGTAGTGAAGTTACGCTTCGCGTAGTGAAGTTATGCTCGTCCTAAATGGACGAGCTTAGTTGCAGGGCGTTTCTTACGAAAGCCCTACATTATCGGCATATCGAGCTTGCGAAGCCGCTCGAGGAGCATATCATCCTCGGGGGGTGCGTCCTCGGCGGACTCGATCTTCTCGCGGAGCTTCAGCATATGCTCGTCGGTTGCGGCGATAACGTCGGCGCAGGCTCTGAGCTCATTGCAGACCGACTCCTGATCGGGGATCTCTCTTTTATACCTTATCTGGTGCTCGAGGCTCGCCCAGAAATCCATAGCTATCGTGCGTATCTGTACCTCGACCATAACCTCCTTCTTGCTGTCGGCAAGATAGACCGGAGTGGATATTATAAGGTGGAGGCTTCGGTATCCGTTTGGCTTAGGATTCGCTATGTAATCCTTACGCTCGATCAGCTTCACGTCATCTTGCTTTAAGAGTGCATCTGCGATAGCATAAATATCGTCGATATACGAGCATATCACGCGGATACCGGCGACGTCGCGCACGTTCTTTTCTATATTCTCTATGGTAAACGCAAGGCCGTTTCTTGAGAGCTTCTCGGCGATACTCTCCGTCCGCTTGAGGCGCGACGTAACCGAGCTTATGGGGTTTCTTTTATGCTTGAGGTTGAACTCGGTGGAGAGAATATCGAGCTTTGTCTCTATCTCCTTTATAGCGCAGGTGTAGACCATCTGCAGATCCTTGTATTCAACCACAGACCACATCATTCTCTTTGCCTGATTCATCATCATATTCATAGCGCCTGAGCTCATCAGCATATTGCTACGCTCCGCACCGCTAGAGTTATGTATCATATTTTCAAAGCGTTTTTCCGTCATTTTCATTCTCCTTTGCCTTTTTGCTGCGCAGCTTTTCCTTAACGCTATTCTTCATATCGATAAGCACCGCAAGCGTCTTTTGATCGTTTGGAAACAGAAGTCTCAACAAACCTATCGCGATAGCCACAGTCACGATCTTCTCGGGCGAGATGGGAAGCCAAAGAAAGGTAAGATACCCTCCCGCAACGGCGATCATCCAACCAATATTAAAATACGTTCCCACGCCAAGCATTACATACGACCAGCCGTTGGTTATCAACCACGCAATGCCAAAGCATACCAAAAATCTAGGATTAAGAATAAACTGTATTATCCTTTTAAGCTTGTCTTTCATTGTACTTTCTAGAATAGCCTTTCTTTGATTGAGAAATCCCTTCGACCTACAATCATTTTAACACAAAAATGTTTTGGAAAAATTAGCGGGATGTTAGCGTTCTGTTAAATTACCGCATTGATAAATCCGGTAAAAGAATAGCATAAAATTTCGGCTGTTTTAAAAAGAGCGCAGAAAAAGAGCATACATACAAGATTTTTTGCGTCTTGCATGTTTGCTCTCTGCTTGTATATGGGTTTGGGCTTAGCCCATAATGCCGTTTGACTGATAAAATATTCTCAACAGTTTTTATACTTATCTATATCTACTCAGACATTTTACATTTTCTTTTTCTCAAAGCCAATCATAGCATTTACAACGCTATAAATTCTATCTCTTTCCGCAGGCGATAATGATGATATTTCCTTCGTCATTTCGGATGATTTTACATTATATCCTGTTGTAAGTACATCTGCAAGCAGTAAGTCCGCTGACACCTCTAATACATTAGCTATCGTTATAAATGTTTCAAGCTTCGGAACCTTCTCACCACGCTCAATCATTCCTGTGTAGGTGACGCTTAATCCTATTTTCTCTGCAAAATCCTCCTGACGCCAACCTTTATCTTCTCTGCACTTTCTTATCCGTTTTCCGATAGATGATGTGTTCATAAGATACCTCCCTCAAATATTAGTTAGTTTCCTTAACTAATAGTATAGATTAGCATCTCACAAGATCACAGAATATATTTGGATTACATCACAACTAATAGTTGATATTTGTGGAATTTTATGATACAATGTAAAGTACCTTAGTAAAAGGAGATATAAAATGTGAGCTACAATAATGATCAAGCGAATGAGCAGAATGTTGAAAACGAAATATGCTATAAGACCTATGAGAACGTATCACAAGCAAACCTTGAGCTTTTCAAGCAAGCGTTGCTCGAAGCAATGGAAAATAAAAACAACCGCTCCGAAGCGGAAATAAGTGATATAGAAATTCCTCCGCCAAGCAGACGGCATAAGATTCGTATGAATCGGTTATTTCGTGAGCGTGTAGGCGGTACATTTCTCCCTTTTCCCGAGGAAGACAATCTGTATGAGCGACTGCGAAGCAAAATTGTAGTGAAGCTCAAGATCAACGAGGTTCTCGACCGACGAGAACAGCGCATGCGAGGAAGATAAAAAAGACACGGGTAAGTTTGATGCTTACTCGCGTCTTTTTATCAAAATATACGGTGTAAATATTTCATAAAGCCATTGCAGGATCAAACTATCTCGCAGTAATCCATAGCGTAATCCAAGAGCAAATTAATAAGATCATTTCTTGAGCGATTGGTCTTTTTCGCAATATCGTCAAGACGAGCTACAGTTTCATCTTTGATCCTTACGGAAAATGTTTTGTGACCGTCCTCGCCTTTAGGCTTTTTAGTTATAATAAGCTTTTGTTTGGGTTCCTTCATTTTCACAATGTCCTTACATTATTCGACAGGCGTTTTAAGCTTGCTCAACAATTTTTATACTTATCTATATCTATTAGAATTTGTAGCATTTGCTCTTGCTCTGATGTTGACTTTGCAGAAACAAATTCGTAGCATTCAAGTGGGATACTTCGCATATCATCTTCTTCTGCTCCGATTTTCTCAAAGAGCTTTGAAAGCGAAACATTCAGTGCTGTTGCTATTTTTTCTATACTTTCTATAGTTGCGTTTTTCTCACCTCGTTCAATCTGACCGATATATGTGAAGTGACATTTCGCAAGCTCTGCCAGTTTTTCTTGGCTCAAGCCCTTTGATGTTCTGTAATTTCTGATTCGTTGACCTATTATCTTTGCAATATCACTCATAACTGTCCTCGTCATTTAATAACTGTACATATAGTCTATAAGTATTTAAATTACTTTTCTATCGACTATTGATATTTTTTGTTAAATTTGATATACTATAAGTATTAATTCATTCTTTTTTGTGCTTATAGTAATAAGATTCAATCAATTCTACAAAAAGGAGTTACGTAAAATGCGCTATAATAATGATCAACCGAATGAGCAGAATATTGAAAAAGAAATATGCGATAAGACCTATGAGAACGTATCACAAGCAAACCTTGAGCTTTTCAAGCAAGCGTTGCTCGAAGCAATGGAAAATAAAAACAACCGCTCCGAAGCGGAAATAAGTGATATAGAAATTCCTCCGCCAAGCAGACGGCATAAGATTCGTATGAATCGGTTATTTCGTGAGCGTGTAGGCGGTACATTTCTCCCTTTTCCCGAGGAAGACAATCTGTATGAGCGACTGCGAAGCAAAATTGTAGTGAAGCTCAAGATCAACAAGATCAAAGAGCTACATAAGCAAAGCAGGCAAGAAAAATAAAAAAGGAGAAAACCGCGGGTTAAAGCCCGTGATTTTCTCCTGAATAGGAAATTATGTGCGAAAGAAGTGGGATTTACCGCTTCTTTCTTTTTTCAATTATTTTGAAAAAACTGTCTCCTTATTTTCCGTGGTGTCTGATCACACCAACCGCCTTTGCGATCTCCATAACGAGAAGGGGTACGAAGATGAGCGCAAGACCGATGAGGTAGTGCTGCCAGGAGAGGTAGATTAGTCCGAAGATGGTGTTAAGTCCGGGAACGAACATAACGAGCGCAACAAGGATAACCGACGCAAGAGATGCGAGGTTGAGGTTCTTGTTGGTAAACGGACCGATCTTGAAGAGCGAGTGCTCAGAGCGCATATTGTACGCCTGAACGATCTGGCAAAGTGCTAGAATGAAGAACGCCATGGTCTGACCTGCCTTCTCGGAGGGAGCGATTCCGCCGAGGGTTGCGTACTGACCGATATAGTAGCCTGCAAGGGTGAGAGATGCGAACATTACACCCTGAATTACTACCTTTATACCCAGACCGTGTGCAAAAATACCCTCGTCCTTGGGCTTAGGCTGCTTCTTCATAATATTCTTGTCAACCGCTTCCATACCGAGCGCGATAGCGGGGAGAGAGTCGGTTACGAGGTTGATCCAAAGGAGCTGCATCGAAAGAAGCGGAGAGTGTGCCCCACCGAGGAAGAGCGCGCCGATTATCATCGCCATAAACACGGTGATAACCTCGCCGATGTTGGTTCCGAGGAGGAAGCCGATAACCTTCTTGATGTTATCGTAGATACCTCTACCCTCTCTTACCGCGTCAACGATGGTGGAGAAGTTATCGTCGGTGAGTACCATATCCGACGCGCCCTTGGCAACGTCTGTACCCGTGATACCCATTGCGCAGC
>CAZUQN010000039.1:0-15134 GCA_964622425.1 uncultured Ruminococcus sp. | reverse complement strand
ACGCTACTTCGAGAAGGCAGAAGCAACTGCAAAGGCGAAGTATGAGCGTCTCGTAAAATTCGTTGACTTCTATAGCTAAAAATTCTTGTGATGTTTCCCGTTTTCCAACAAGCTCGCAATAGGTTTCTATTGCTTCGGTTGGAAGAACGAAAAACCTCCCTAACAATTTTTCGCTATATCAAACTTTGATAAATAAAGTTAGATATCGACTCCCACGGGGCAACCCGTGGGAGTTTTTTGCTTAAATTGAGACCTTTTCCGAAGGAGAAAATGATGAAAAAGATTGATAAAATATTGACAATCCTTCCTTGTTGATATATAATAGATACGGTAAATAAATTAACCGAAAGGAAAGAACAATGAACAGATTTGTACTTAACGAAACTTCCTATCATGGCGCGGGCGCGATCAGCGCTATCGCTACCGAGATTCAGGCAAGAGGCTTCAAGAAGGCTCTTGTTGCTTCCGACCCCGACCTTATTAAGTTCGGTGTAACAAAGAAGGTTACTGACGTGCTTGACAATGCAGGTATTGCTTACGAGATCTTCTCCGACATCAAGCCTAACCCCACTATCGAGAACGTACAGGCAGGTGTTGAGGCGTTCAAGGCTTCGGGCGCTGACTGCATCGTAGCTATTGGCGGAGGCTCCTCTATGGATACCGCTAAGGCTGTTGGTATCATCATCACCAACCCCGAGTTCGCTGACGTTCGCTCTCTTGAGGGCGTTGCTCCTACCAAGAATCCTTGCGTTCCGATCATCGCAGTTCCCACCACTGCAGGTACTGCGGCAGAGGTTACCATCAACTACGTTATCACCGACGTACAGAACAACAGAAAGATGGTATGCGTAGACGTACACGATATTCCCGTAGTAGCAGTAGTTGACCCCGATATGATGTCCACTATGCCTAAGGGACTTACCGCTGCTACCGGTATGGACGCTCTCACTCACGCTATCGAGGGTTATATCACCGGCGGTGCTTGGGCGCTCTCTGATATGTTCCACATCGAGGCTATCAGAATCATCGCTAAGTCTCTCCGCGGCGCAGTAGAGAACACCAAGGAGGGTAGAGAAGGTATGGCTCTTGGCCAGTATATCGCAGGCATGGGCTTCTCCAACGTTGGTCTTGGTATCGTTCACTCCATGGCACATCCTCTTGGTGCGCTTTACGACACTCCTCACGGTGTTGCAAACGCTATCATTCTTCCCACGGTTATGGAGTACAACGCTCCCGCAACCGGCGAGAAGTACAGAGAGATCGCACGCGCTATGGGTGTTGAGGGCGTTGACGCTATGTCCGTTGAGGAATATCGCGCGGCAGCTATCGCGGCTGTTAAGCAGCTCTCTCTCGACGTAGGAATTCCCGCAGATCTCAAAGAGATCGTAAAGGTAGAGGACGTCCCCTTCCTTGCACAGTCTGCATACGATGATGCTTGCCGTCCCGGCAACCCCAGAGAGACCTCTGTTGAGGAGATCACCGCTCTTTACATGAGTCTTCTTTGATGCTGAAGCATAGGTAAAATATACGTGGCTGCCGTGGATCATATCTGCGGCAGTCCTTTTTACGTCATTGGGGCAAAAATCTCAAAAACGTGAGAAAAAACGAGAAATAATGAGATTTTAAGACTTGGGGATTTCTAAACGTTTGGGGTTTACCTTGGTTGATTGTAGTTAACCAAGGCCGACTTTGACAAAATGTGGGGTAAATGGTACAATAATTACAGTGAGAGCGAGAAAGACTCTCGCAATAAATCCCGGGTGAAAAATATATTGAAAAACGTCGTTACAGCCCGGGGAAAAATCTTTATTATTTGGAGGAATTATGGCAATCAGTTTAATTTTAAGCGTGATATTTGTTGTTGCGTTGCTTGTGGGCGCAGGCCTTATGGGATGGCGTCTTTATCAGACGAAATTCAAGAAGCTCAGCTTCTCGGGTACTGTCGTTATTCTCGTGGCAATTCTTTGCCTTGCTCTTATACCCGGCAGCTTCCACACCGTTGAAGCAGGCCAGATCGCAGTAGTAAAGCATCTTGGTGAGGCGAGAAACGTCCGCACCGCGGGTACTTATTTCGATTTCTGGATCACAGAGAAGTATGAGTACTATGATGCGAAGGTTCAGAATATGGACATCAGGACTCAGGCGTACTCCAAGGATGCGCAGACCATGACCATCGCTATGAACGTACAGTACAAGATCGACGAGGCCAAGGTTATCGACATCGCTAACCAGTACGGTACTATCGACCTTCTTGCGAACCGTATCGAATCCATCGCTACCGAAAAGGCGAAGGCAACTCTTTCTTCCTACTCCGCGATGAATATTATCGAGACTCGTTCTACCATTTCTCCTCTTGTAGAGGAGACTATAAAGAGCGCGGTCAATGAGGAATACTGTGTTGATATTGTGGCTGTTGTGCTAACTAATATTGACTTTTCCGACGCTTTTGAGAAGACTGTCGAGGATAAGATGATTGCAGAGCAGGAGAAGCTCAAGGCGGAATATGAGAAGGAGACTGCTATTGTAAACGCTGAGAAGGAGCTCGAGGTTGCTAAGCTTCAGGCTCAGGCAAAGCTTGAGAAGGCTAAGGCGGACGCCGAGGCTCAGATCGAGGTTGCAAGGGCAGAGGCTACCGCCGTTAAGCTCAAGTCCGTCGAGGTTGCGCGTGCGCTCGGCTTCACCATTCTCGAGACCGAGATAACCGACGAGGAGGGCGTTGTTATTTCCGTTGAGTATGAGATCGACTTCACCGGAAAGTCCGCTGAGGAGGTCCAGCTCATCACCGAATACCTTAAGTACATAGAGTATCTTTCCAAGTGGAATGGCGAGCTTCCCGACGTTATGACAGGAGATTCCGCATCCATTATGATCCCCGTTGATCCTACTGCATAATCTAATAGTATATAATGAAGCGTGGGCGCGGCAGCTTTGCCGCGCCCGTTTTTATTCTTCAAAAAAACTTCATAAAAATTCAAAAAACGTCTTGACAAACCGTATTTTGGCGAGTATAATGTTATACAGTTAGCAAAGGCTAACTCGATAATTTCGCTTTTTAGATATAATGGAGAGAATTATGACTTTACTTAATGCTGAGGAAGGAAAAGAATATATCGTTTCGCGCATCGACACCGATGACGAGGAGCTCAACTCCTTTTTGTTCTCGCTCGGATGTTACAGCGGCGAGCCCATCACCGTTGTCACACGCCGTAAGCACGGCTGTGTCGTTTCTATCAAGGACGGTAGATACAATATCGACAACGACCTTGCCGAGGCTATTGTAATAGAATAAATATACCGAGCCATTTAGCCCACGCGGTATTAATGGCTCTGTGATTTGAGATGCGGTTAGCAGAGACTAACTCGATTAAGCGGTATTATTAAAAACATAAATATAGGAGGAATCCAAATGAGAATCGCTCTTGCGGGTAACCCTAACAGCGGTAAAACCACGATGTACAACGCTCTCACCGGCAGAAATGAAAAGGTCGGTAACTGGGCGGGCGTAACCGTTGACAAGAAGGAGCACCCTATCAAGAAAAGCTATTACTCCGGCGCTGAGGAGCTTATAGCAGTTGACCTTCCCGGCGCATACTCGATGTCTCCCTTCACCTCGGAGGAGAGCATCACCTCGGACTACGTACAGAATGAGCATCCCGACGCTATCATCAACATCGTCGATGCTACCAACCTTTCTCGTAGCCTTTTCTTCACCACTCAGCTTCTCGAGCTCGGCATTCCGCTCGTTGTAGCGCTCAACAAGACCGACTCCAATGAGAAAAAGGAGAACAAGATCGACGCTGCAAAGCTCTCTGAACTTCTCGGTTGTCCCGTAATTGAGACGGTTTCCACCTCTGCAAAGGGTCTTGATAAGGTCGTAGAGGCGGCTGCAGGCCTCGTAGGCAAGGAGCAGAAGGCTCTTTACCGTCAGGCTGATATTGACCTCACGGATAAGGCATCGGTTGAGGCAGAGGACAGACGCCGCTTCGCGTTTGTTAATGACGTTGTTAAGAAGGTAGAGACCAGAAAGGTCCTTACCAAGGATAAGAACGTCGGCGATAAGATAGATGCGGTTCTCACTAATAAGTGGCTCGGCATTCCGATCTTTGCTGTCGTTATGTTCCTCGTATTCCAGATCTCGCAGTCCTGGCTCGGTGCCTGGATCGCTGAGGGCCTTGTGTTTAACGAGGGCGCAGAAAACGAATTTGCCATTCCCGGTCTTGTAACTCTTATCGAAATGTTCGGTGAGTGGGTTGGCGGACTTCTTGAGAGTGCAAATCCGCTTCTTTCCTCCATCATCGTTGACGGTATTATCGGCGGTGTAGGTGCGGTTGTCGGATTCCTTCCCCTCGTAATGGTTATGTACTTCCTTATCGCGCTCCTTGAGGACTGCGGATATATGGCTCGTGTTACCGTTGTTCTTGACCCCATCTTCAAGAAGGTTGGTCTCTCCGGTAAGTCGGTTATCCCCTTCATCATCGGTACCGGTTGCGCTATCCCCGGCGTTATGGCTTGCCGTACCATCAGAAACGAAAGAGAGCGCAGAGCTACCGCAATGCTCACTCCCTTTATGCCCTGCGGCGCAAAGCTCCCCGTAATCTCGCTCTTTGCAGGCGCGTTCTTTGGTGAGAGCCGTTGGGTAGGCGTATCGATGTACTTTATCGGTATAGTAATCATTCTCCTCGTTGCGCTTCTTATCAATGCGCTTAATGGCTACAAGCCTAAGAAGTCCTTCTTCATTATTGAGCTCCC
Organism: uncultured Ruminococcus sp.; assembly: GCA_964622425.1. GTDB lineage: Bacteria > Bacillota > Clostridia > Oscillospirales > CAG-272 > UBA1740. The sequence continues at coordinate 10,385 of CAZUQN010000039.1, read as the reverse complement.
CGAGTATAAGGCTCCTAGCTTCAAGAAGGCAGCTCTTTCTATGTGTCAGCGCGGCTGGTCCTACATAGTTAAGGCTGGTACTATTATTCTCGTATGTAATTTCGCAGTTCAGCTTATGCAGACCTTCGGCTGGAATCTTCAGCCCGTTGAGGATGCAAGCGAGTCCATTCTCGCTACTATCGCTACTCCCTTTGCATATCTCTTCGCTCCCATTGTCGGCGTTGTTGCTTGGCAGCTTGCAGCAGCGGCTATCACAGGCTTCATCGCTAAGGAGAACGTTGTAGGTACTCTTGCGGTTTGCTTCGTAGGTCTTGAGAATCTTATCGACGCTGAAGAGCTCGCACTTATGGAGGGCGCAGGCGCTGAGGTTGCAGGTATTATGGCAATCACCAAGGCTGCCGCTCTTGCATACCTTATGTTCAACCTCTTCACACCTCCTTGCTTCGCCGCTATCGGTGCTATGAACTCCGAGATCAAGGATAAAAAGTGGCTCTTCGCAGGCATTGGAATTCAGCTCGCTGTAGGCTACAGTATCGGATTCCTTACCTTCTTCTTCGGTTCAATATTCACCGGTGCGAGCCTTGGTAAGGCTTGGATGAGCATCCTCGGTTGGATAATCGTTGCGGCTATCGTAGCTATCTTCGCCTTCGCTATTATCAAAAAGCGTGAGGAGGTAAAGCGCGAGGCTGAAGCAAAGAAAGCGGTGAACGTATAATATGGGACCCATAGATTTTGTCGTAATAGCGGTTATCGCTCTTATCGTCGGCGGCGCATCCTTCTACATATACCGCGCTAAAAAGAGCGGTAAGAAGTGCATCGGCTGTCCCGACAGCGCGTCCTGCCAGAGCTCCGGTGGCACGTGCTCCGGATCCTGCTCCTCCTGCTCCTGCGGTTGCAGCAGCAAGGAAGATAATTAAAATAAACAAAACTCCGTAAAAAAGACTATGCCCGAGTATCAAGCTCGGGCATAGTTTTTTTGCTTTAAATATAAAATATTATTTACAAATGTGGCGCTTTAAGGCCTCGAAGGACTCGTCGGAGATGTGGTGCTCGATCTTACAAGCATCATTTATCGCAACGTCCTTGTCGACGCCGAGGCTGATGAGAAAGTCGCTGATAACGCTGTGACGCGCATACATCTTCTCAGCCACCTCGCGGCCGACGTCTGTAAGAGAAATATAGCCGTCCTTATCGACGCTTATATATCCGCCGTTTTTGAGTAGACCTACCGCTCTTGACACGCTCGGCTTTGAGAAGCCCATATGCTCGCATATATCGATAGAGCGCACGTTGGGGTTTTCCTCGGTGAGTATATATATTGTTTCGAGATACATCTCGCCTGATTCTTGTAAATGCATTTTTTCCTCTTTCTCGGGTAGGGCACAGTCCCTATGACCGACGTTTTGTTTTTAGCAGAAGCAGTCCTTGTAGTGGTCGATGGCCTCTTTGATAATTCTTGTCGCCTCCTCGCGCGTGGAAACCTCGTCAACCGCCGTATCCTTGTGCTCAAGGTTTTTATATACGGTGAAGAAGTGGCACATCTCGTCGAAGAGGTGCTTCGGGAGCTCGTCTATTGAGGTGTAGTGGTTGTAGTTGGGATCATTGAAGGGAATGGCGATTATCTTCTCGTCATTTCTTCCGTTATCGATCATCTTGATGACGCCGATGGGATAGGCTCTGACAAGCGACATGGGCTCGAGCGGCTCAGCGCAAATGAGAAGGACGTCGAGGGGGTCTCCATCGTCACCGTAGGTCCTAGGTATGAAGCCGTAGTTTGCGGGATAGTGGGTGGACGTGTAGAGTATTCTGTCGAGGATAATGAAGCCTGTCTCCTTATCGAGCTCGTATTTTTTCTTACTTCCCTTGGATATCTCAACAACGCAGATGAAGTCCTCGGGTGTTATTCTTTTCGGGGATATGTTATGCCAGATGTTTGCCATTTTTGCTTTCTCCTTTCTTCCTATTTACCGATGGGCAGGACCGCTTGCCTGCCTTCTTTTGAAAGCTTTTTAAAATACATTATCATTAGTTGTTTTATTATTATACACGAAACTAAGAAGAAAGTCAAGAAAAAATAAAAAGCTCCGTGCGTTATCACAAGCTGTGGAAGGCACGGAGCTTTTTATTTAATGAAAATTAGTCAGCGAGAAGAGTGATCTTGTTGCTAAGAATCTCGGTAACAGCGTCAATGATGCCGATTACGAAACCGATACCGGTGAAGCAAAGGATACCAGCTACGAGGGTAACGATATTCTTGGTCTCAAGGTAGCGAATGATTCTGTAAACACCGGATACAACCACGCCAAGAACGAAAAGGATAAGAACCTTAACGAGCTTAGGAAGCGCTTCAAACTGAGCGGTGATGGACTTGGATGCCATTTTCATTTTCTCCTTATGTATTATTGTGTTAGCGGATCTTCCGCTATTATAGATTATATCACATTGTTAAGCTTATTTCAAGTGGAAGATTGGATTTTCTCTAAAAAAATCAAGTAATGAAATATATGCAAGAAAAATAGGGTATAGAACTGTTTATCTTATCATTTCACTCTTCGGACCTGTCGAGGTATGGGACCTTATAATTCTGTCAACCTCGGTAAGATCGGATACTATCATATCTCCGACGATGGTATTCTTTAATGCCGCCATTGCGTTGCCGTATTTTACGGCATTCTCGATGTTTCCGTATTTGATAAGGCCGTACAGAGCTCCAGCAACGTATGCGTCGCCCGAGCCTATTCTGTCAACGACGTCGATGTTCTCGTAAGCCGCCTCCTCAAAGTGACGGTCCTCGCGGCAATCGTACGCAAGCGAGGTGAAGTTGTGCTTGGTGGGGGAAATTACGGTGCGGCTGGTCGATGCGATGACCGAGAGGTTGGGGTACTTCTCGGCAAAGTGCTTATGTATCTCCTTCAGAGTTCCCGTCATACCGAACATTCTTCTGAGAGTTTCCTCAGATATGAAGAGTATGTCGATGTAGGGAAGGAGCTTCTCGATAGATGACCTTGCCGCCTCCTCGCTCCAGAGTGAGGCTCTGTAATTGACGTCAAAAGAGATGACCGCTCCCTTATCGTGGAAGGCCTTCACCATCTTCGTGACCTCGCGGCGTATCTCGTGGCTGAGCGCGAGGGTAATGCCGCTGGTGTGGAATACCTTGGCCGTGTCATATACACTCTCGGGCAGCTCGTCTGCCTTAAAGGTTGTGAAGGAGGAGAGCTTTCTGTCGTATGAAACTATCGGGAGTCTCGGATAAGCGCCGCTTTCATAGTAATAGATTCCGAGTCTTTTTTCATCGGTATCATCGTAAAGAATATAATCGTCGCTTGTACCCGCAAAGCGTATCTTGTGCTTGATGAATTTTCCGATCTCGCTACTTGGCAGCTTGGTAATTATGCCGGTGCGCAATCCGAGCATAGATATGCCCGAGACGACGTTGAGCTCCGAGCCACCCGCCATCTTCTCAAAGGTCTCGCAGTAGGAGATTCTCTCCTTGCCCGAGGGGGAGAGCCTCAGCATAACCTCGCCAATGCCGAGTGCGTCAAATTCGCGGTCGGTATTGAAATTTATCATAACATCCTCCGTAAACGTTTTCGTTTGATTATATTTTATACGTTTTTCTGTGCTTTGTCAATAAAATGCAATAAACATTCGGTCCCTGACGCAGAAAAAATGCTGATCAGTAACCGCTTATTGGCAGATCTTCGTTATCCTCGCCCTTGATTATCTCAAGGATCCTTACGTAATAGCTCATTGTCGGGCTTACCTCAACGAGTATTCTGTCGTCCTTTTTGCGTCCCATCAGGGCAGAGCCGAGAGGCGATTCCTTGCTGATATATCCCTCGAGCGCGTTCTGCCTTAAGGTGGTTACTATCTGTATCTCGCGCTCCTTGCCCGCCTTCTCATTGAAGATTCTGACTCTGTCAAAGAGAGATACCGTGTCCGCACTGTCGTCTATCTCGATGATTCTTGCGGTTCTTATCATATTCTCAAGGTAGCGTATCCTACCTTCGTTTCTGCGCTTTTCTCGCTTTGCCTCCTTGTATTCGGCATTCTCGGAGAGGTCACCGAACTCTCGCGTGCGCTTCATTTCTGCCATAAGTTTTGGCGCAAGCTCTACCTGACGGTAGCGGATTTCCTCCTCCATCTTTTTTATATCAACCGATGTTAATTCGTCGTACATATTTCCTCCACGGATTCTTCTTTTACTTAAACAAATGCGTCATATGGCTTTCAGGACTCGTTATCGGACATCTTTTTGATGACGTAATCAATATACTTATCCGCCGCGTCTATATCGGTGAGCGCATAGATCATTCTCGTTCCTACAACGTCCTCGATCTCGTTAAGCACCCATCTGCCGTTATGACGGATAAAGTCGACGCCAACAAAGTCGAAGCGGAGCGCTTCTCTTAGTTTATCTATTGCCCATAGCATATCCTCGGTGGGCGTGTCAAGCTCGGCACTTCCGCCGAGGGAGAAGTTCGAGCGGAAGTCGACTGCCGACGTACGCTTTGCCGACGCGATTACCTCGTCTCCCATAACGTAAACACGCATATCCACACCCGGCTCGTCACAGAGCCTTTGCGCGATGACTCTCCTATTTGCCAATAATGACATTGTTTGTTTACATTCCTTGGCGTTTTTGACGAGAAATACCTCGCTGCCGCCGTGACCGTCCACCGCTTTTAAAACAAACGGAAAGGGAATGGATGCCATAGCCTCCTCGGCGGATGCGACCTCGTAAGTATCCATAACGGGAATGCCGAGCTTTTCTGCGATAAGATAGGTTTTCCATTTGTCATTAGCTATGTAGGAGGTCTGGTAATTATTGAAGGTGTAGATATAGTTGTGTGCCATTTTGACGTTAAGATGAGGGCAAATTGTCCTGACTATGGCAAAGTCGATATGCTCCCCCAGAGCCTCGTCGGTTTCGTCGGGGTGGATAACGAGCTTAAGCTCACATCCGCGCTCCTTAGCCGACTCGATAAGCCTCTCGATAAACCATTTGTTTCTCCTTGCGCCCTCGACGTCGTAGAATAATAATCCCTTCATTTCATTTGCTCCAGAATATATTCTATGATCTTTTCGCTCATATCCACACCGGTGCACTCGAGCGATGACTTAAAGTGAGGATTTGAGTTGACCTCGCAGACGATAGGACCGTCCTTTCCGAAGAGCACGTCAACTCCCGCAAAGTCAAGGCCGATAGCTATAGCGGCATCGATAGCCGCCCTTTCCATCTCGGGGCCAAGGTCAATTTTTCTCATACTTCCGCCGTTTGAAATGTTGGAACGGAAGTCGTTTTCATTATATCTTTCCATAGCCGAAACGACACGTCTGCCGACCACGTTTACTCTTACGTCACGTCCGCGGCTTTCTGCAATATACTCCTGCATTATGAAGTCCTTGTGACCGAGCGAGGTGACGATTTTCTTCGCCTCGTCAAGCGTGCTCGCGAGGTATACCTGCGCGCCGAATGAGCCGTAGGCCTCCTTGATAATTACGGGTAAACCCAGTACCCGTGTAGCGTTTTCGACGAATCCCGGCTTGTTATAGCCGACTCCCTCGAAGGTTTTAGGTGCTATTACCGTCCTCGGTGTCATGACCTTGCCCGCAAGAGCCATAGCGGTGAGTATCTTGCTGTCGCATATCTCGATAGCCGAAGCCGAGTTAAAGATCCTTAAGCCTTCAGACTCCAGCCGTCTTGCGAGGTGTATATCCTTGTCCCAGAAGAGGACGAAGTCAGGGCGATCACTTGCACAGATTTCCTCGCCCACCGGTACAGTGAAGGAGTCTGAGGTCTTTACGTCAAGCTCTATGCCAAGCCTCACGGCGGCGCGGGAAAGGTATCCGTAGAGCTCGTTAAACTTTTTTGAGTCAACGAAGCCGTTGACTATGAGCCAAGCCTTCATAGCCAGCCCTCCAATTATTCTGTAAGATTTATTATCGCTTCCTTGAAGCTTACGCCGTCACCCGAGACAAAGAGCTTTATCTCACCCGCATCGACTTTGTACTTGCAGCTCTCGTCAAGATAACCGAGCTTCGTCGAGTCGATAGTAAAGTCCACTCGCACACTTTCGCTCGCCTTGACGGGGACACGCTTAAAGTCGATCAGTGAGCGCACGGGGCGCAGAATTTTACACACGGTATCCCTGAAATAGAGCTGAAGCAGGTCGGTGCCGTCTCTATCCGAGCAGTTTTTGACGTCTACCGAAAGTGTGAATTTATCTCCGATTTTGACGTCCTTCTTGTCAGTCGTCGCATCGGAATATACGAACTCGGAATAGGACAATCCGTATCCGAAAGGATAGTCTATCATTTCTCTAGCATCGATATATCCGCCACGCGTGTGCCAGTAATCATACTGATTATAGTAGGTGGGAGCGCAAGCGGCATCTGTGGGGGTAGAGATAGGAAGCCTTGCCGAGAAGTTTTCCTTGCCGAATATAAGCTCAGCCAAAGCCTTGCCGCCAAGGTCTCCCGAGGAGAAGCTCTGAATGAGAGCCGAGGAATAATTCTTTATCTCATTCAGCACAAGAGCTCTGCCGCTGATCACAACAGTAATTATCTTCTTGCCAAGCTCACAAACACGCTTCAAGAGCTCGATTTGTCTGCTCGGAATCGTTGGGTTTGCTCTATCCTTCCACTCACCGTTATAGCTTGTATCATCACCGATTACAGCTATTACTACATCGGCATTTTTTGCCGCCTCGAGCGCCTCGAGGATAAGCTCGTCATCATTCTCCGCGGGCGTTACGTTTACACCCTTTGCGTACACAACCTCACCCGCAAAGCTCTCGCGTATACCGCTGAGCACGGTCACCGAGTCGTCCTTGGGAGTCGCGTCGGGATTGTTCGCAGGGTGGGTGAAATACGTCCAGTCGCCGTATTGCGCTTTGATATCGTCCGCATTTGGACCTATCACGGCAATTTTCTCAACACCGCGAAGGGGAAGTGTGCCGTCGTTTTTTAGGAGCACCTGACTCTCGAGCGCCGCGCGGTAATTGAGCACTTTATGCTCCTCGCAGCCGATTACCGATCTTTCGGGGACGCATATATTCTCGTCAAGCAGACCTAATTTTTCTTTTATAAGAAGTATCCTTCTTACCGCGTCGTCAAGTCTTTCCTCGCTGACGCGTCCGTTTCTTACCGCCGAGATGAGCGCATCGTAGAAGCCCTCCACCTGCATGCTCATATCGTTGCCGGCGTTTATCGCCATCTCTGTCGCTTCCTCAAGGTTTTCTGCCACGTGCTGACCGTTTACGAGGAATTCCACGTTTGTCCAGTCGGTTACCACAAAGCCGTCAAAGCCGAGCTCCTCCTTGAGTATTTCAGTCATCCATCTGTGGCTTGTAGTCAGGGGAATCGCGTCTATCGAGCCGTATGCGGTCATTACCGACATGCATCCCGCATCTACCGCCGCGCGGAAGGCAGGGAGGAGCACCTCTCTCGCTCTGCGCTCGGTTATCTGAGTATCGTACGCGTCACGTCCGCCTGTTGCCTCACCGTATCCTATATAGTGCTTCGCGCACGCCGCGACGAGACCGTCTCTCTGGTATCCGCGTATTATTGCCGCACCGAGCCTTGATATAAGCTCCGTGTCCTCACCGAAGGTCTCACCGACTCGTCCCCAACGCAAGTCACGCGCCATACATAAAACGGGAGAGAATACCCAGTGGTGTCCGTCTGCTCTTACCTCACGCGCGGTTACGGCGCCTACTTCTTCTAGGAGCTCCTCGTCAAAGGAGCAGGCAAGGGATAGCTGGGTAGGGAAGACCGTCGCGCCCTTCAGACAGGCGTGACCGTGTATCGCGTCAATACCGAATATCGGCTGTATGCCGTGTCTCGTTTCCTTTGCCTGCTTGATATATTTTTCCTTGTTTTCTTCCTTGGTAAAGAGATATGAGCCGATAGTTCCCTTGTCGGGTATGGTGTTCTTGCCGCACGTGTCGGAAATCTGCTGCATCTGTGCCGCTTTTTCCTCCAGAGTCATATTGCTTATTATTCTTTCTATGCGTTCATTACTCTTTAACATAGCTATCTCTCCTTATACAGTAGAACGTATCTGTATATTTCTTTACTTGAATTATATCACTTATATAACTAAAAATCAAGTAGTATATCTTTGTAATAACCCGCACGCGCGATGTTTTTCTGTTAGCCTTAAAGAGTATTTTACATTATGAAATATTATGTATTTTTACCGTTTTCACGCATTTTTCAAAAAAATATGATATAATTGAAAAAAGTTTGTAAGATTTCTTTTCTTAGGGAGTCATATAAGTGAAGGAGGTGATAGAGTGACGGACTTTGAACGGTTGTATGAAAGATATTTCAATGACGTTTATTTGTACATTCTGAGGCTATCCGCTGACGAGCACGTGGCCGAGGAAATAACGAGCGATACGTTCTTCAAGGCGATGAAGTCGATCGACAAGTTTCGCGGAGATTGTGACGTACGCGTCTGGCTGTGTCAGATAGCGAAGAACAGCTATTACACTTACGTCAAAGAGAACAGCAGAACCGAGCACCTCGATGAAGCAGAGATAGCCGAGATCCCCGATCTTGTCCCCAACGCCGCCGATGAATATATACGGCGCGAGGAGGTAGGCAGGATACAAAGGATACTCCACGACGTAGCCGAGCCGTATAAAGAGGTATTTATGTGGCGCGCTTACGCCGAGCTCAGCTTCAAGGAGATAGCAGGTATCTTCGGCAAGACCGAGAACTGGGCTTGCGTCACCTATCACCGCGCACGAAAGATGATTTTAGAAAGAATGGAGGAAAAAAGAGATGAAAAAAGAATGCAGCATCGTCAGGGACCTGTTGCCTCTTTACGTTGAGGATCTGGTAAGCGAGGAGACGGCGGAGTACGTAATCCGTCATCTTGACGAGTGTCCCGACTGCCACGCAGAGCTTGAAATACTAAAGGGGGGAGCGGAGCCTCGGAAGGTTGAGCAGACGAGCGCGCCCAAGGCTGACAGCTCAGCGCCCTTTAAAAAGGTTATGAAGCGTATGAACAGAGTGTTCTATTCGTTATCCTACTCGCTCGTTATCTTCTTTATTTTCCTCGGATTTGGCTGGACAGGCGGAGAGAATCTTATGTACAATAGCCTGATAATGCCCATCGTCGGTATCTTCGGCTACTGTGTATTCGGATACAGATCCGTCTACAAGCTTCCCCTCCTTCTTCTTATAATCGATATGTTCGTGTGCGTATTCAAGCTCGTAAAGCTTGACCTTTATTCCGCATTTATGTGGACTATTGTTTACAGTTTGTTTGTGTTAGTGGGAATTGCGATAGCATTCCTCTTGCACTACGCTCTAAGAAAGGAGAAAGATTAATGAAGAAAAAAGTATTAAAAATAGCAGCCCTTACCCTGGCGATCGTTCTGATCGCAGGTGTCCTTCTCTTTGCCAACACCCTTGTCGGCAATCCTTTGTCCAAGGCACTTGCAAAGAGCACCGCAGAAAAGCATCTCGAAGAAAATTACGCAAATACCGATTACGAGCTTGAGGAGGTAAAATACAGCTTCAAGGATTGTTACTACCACGCATACGTCTCATCCCCGAGCAGCATTGACACTCATTTTGAGCTCTGGATCAATGGCTTCGGCAAGCTCAAATACGATAACTACGACTACGACGTTACCAGCGGATGGAATACCGCGATGAGAATTGATAAGGATTACCGTAACACGGTTGAAACTCTAATCGAGAGCGGCAGCTTCCCCTATGACGTGTACATCGGCTACGGCGAGCTCGCCTTTACCACCGAGGAGTATAAGGATAACTCTACCATTCCCACCTACGCCCTCATCTCAAACGAGCTGACCGTTGACGCTTACTACAACGCAAACGAGCTTGGCAAGAGCGCGGGCAAGCTTACCGTACACATCGAGGATGCGACCGTTTCCGCCGAGCGCATGGCAGAGATTCTTCTCGGCATCCGCGAGTGCTTTGACAACGCGGGCGTCGGCTTCTACGCTATCGACCTCACTCTTGAATATCCCGAGGACGTTAACGACACGGATGACGACAGACTTGAAGTGCTTGAATTCCTCTATGCGGATATCTATGAGGATGGCCTTGCACAGAGAGTAGCGGAGGCCAATGAGAAGGCTAAAACCTACTTTGGTCTTACCAAGGAAGATATCGTAGAATGATATGATGGAAAACAGGGATAGAATATAGATAGAAATAGAACCCCACCGCCGAGGGATAAACTCAGCGGTGGGGTTTTTCGTGTAGAAGGTGGTTATTTGGTGTTGAGGCTTTAGAGGATGTTAGATGCCGATTGGTGCGAACATAGTGCGGACTCGTACGGGAATCAGCCTCGCCCTACGAGGTCTCCGCGGGAGTAGCGTAGCGAAACTGAGGGTATT
>CAZUQN010000038.1:0-16119 GCA_964622425.1 uncultured Ruminococcus sp. | reverse complement strand
GCAAAAGGAGTAGAACATTCTTTCACTTATAGTGCTGCATATTTAGATAATATCGTATACACAGCATTTGTTAACAGTTTGTGTGATTATGACAGCGTATTGGGATGCGAAAAAGTAGAAAATAATATGTTTATCAATGATATAAACGGCAATCTTTCCATCGCTAAGTTTGAGTTTAAAGACACTTCTAATGTATCCAACAACTATTTCTCTGAAACATATCAAAAATATGCAAGCCAAGTGATTGCAAACTACTATGATTCAATGGGTAATCCGATAGTAGATGTTTACGGCTCTCTTGCTGATGCTTCTGTTCTGTGGCCCAATGTTGTTAGTGTAGATATGTTCAACAAAGACGGAGAACCCATTACTGTGGTTGGCAAGGAAGAAATTACAGTTCGTGTAACCTTTAACCGTCCTATGGACACAACGCAGAATACTACTCTTTCCTTTGGCACTATTGAGCCTTATGCGGACTATGTAATTGAGGGCGAATACGTTTCCGACACAGTTTGGGAAGGCACTTACACCCTCAAGGCGCAGATCGAGAACGGACAGAACTTCCTCAAGGTGAATAACGCTTGTGCCGCTGATGATCCTACCAAGGTTGTATTTGGTGAATATCACCTCCATGAGTTTACCATTGATACCACCGCAGCTATGTCCATGAATCTTCAGGCAATTGCAAAAGAAAACGGAATTGAGCTTACCTTTGCTCAGGACGATTACGACACCCTTCTCGGTTACAACATCTACCGTGCGGACAGCAAGGACGGTAACTATGTTAAACTCAATCCCGCAATTCTCCTTCCTACCGATAGCACCTTCCTCGATGAGAACGCAGAACCCGGCAAGACCTACTGGTACACATACACGGTAGTGCTTACAGACTTCACCGAGTCTAACCCTGCGGGTAAGGTGGTTGCAACCGCTATGGATACCCTCGCCCCCAATATGTACCACACCCCCGTTAATCAAGGATATATGAATAACAACCTCGTTATTTCCTGTACTGCAAGTGATAACGTGGCAATTTCCTCCGTTACTCTTTATTACAGGGTAGTTGGCGGGGCAGAATGGAAGTCGCTCACTATGTCCAAGCAGAGTGATAAATACAGCGCAACCATCTTCGGTAGCGACCTGACGCTTGATGGCATCGAATACTACATTGTTGCTACCGACGGAAGAAACACAATCAACAAGGGAAGTGCAGAAACGCCTTACACGGTTATCGTTAAGGATGCGTCCTCTATCTCTCGCATTGGTGACGTTGATGGTGACGGTGTTGTTACAACTAAGGATGCACTCATGCTTATGCAGTGCATAAACGGCGACCTCATCCTCTCTGACGACGAGTTCAAGCGCGCTGACCTTAACGGCGACGGCACTCTCAACAGCTCCGAAGCTCTCCGCATCTTGCAGTACATCAACGGAAAAGTAAGCACTTTGGAGATGTAAGAGAATGAAACTGAAAAAAACAATTTCAGCCTTTCTCGCTCTTATATGTCTTTTTGCAACATTCGGTCTTTGTACCCTTGGCGTATCAGCCGCCGAGGGTTCAAGGACGGTTTATGCAACGACAAGCACATCCGTAACGCAGGGATCATATGGATACTTGTATGTATACCTTGATGATTTGACAGATCTATCTGCTCTTGGCGTATCCATTTATTACGATACAGAAAAGATTACTGTCAAAAGCGTATATAATCAGGCCTCATCAGTGGTCAATGATATTACGACGGGTGACGGTTGTGTAAATGCCTCCTACATATTTGACGGAAACGGCGCAGCAATTCAAACAAACCTATTTTATATTTATTATCAAGTTAACAACTCGGCAGAGATAGGCGATACATACTTCGATATAGTCGTTAACGAAGCATACAATTCCTCGCTTGAAGAAATGGACTTCGCAGGATCTCGATGCACCCTTGAAATTGCCGAAAAAACGGTTAACAACTCTTGCTCAATTAATTCAACTAGTTCCGTATCTACATCTGTAGAAGAAGAATTTGAACTAAGCTACCGTTTAAGCACGTATCAAATCGCATCCGGCTCGATGAATATTCAGTATGATCCCGAGCTTTTTGAGGTTGTAACTGTTGTGAACGGTGGATTCTTGAATAGCAAGATTGCCGATGTCAACACCGCCCTCGATGGCTCGATTTCAATTTCCTTCGTGGGCACTGAATATCAATACGGATATGATATTATCACGGTGCGTTTTAAGACACTTAAAAACGTGACCGAAACCTCTGATATAAAGCTTGTTGTTAGCGAGCTTTATGACAAAGAGTTGAATCTCTATTCTTGTTCGGGATATACAACGAAGGCAAACGTTGTATTTGATGAAACCTATACTGAGGATGCGCCGAGCACGAGCGTTAGTTCATCTTATAACGCAGAAACCGGCAAAGTGACGGCTACAATCGAGCTTGAAGAGAATTCTATGCTCGGTGCAGGTGATTTCGTGTTAAAGTTTGATACGAATTATTTAACTTATAGCTCGGCTGGGAAGGGCTTCTCGCCTTCTTTCTTCAACATCAATGACAAAAACATCGCTGACGGTGTTTTGAAATTCTCCATTATTTCGCTTTCCGACCTTACGGACGAACAAATCATTTTGACGGTTGTGTTTGATGCAAAACATGCCTGCCAAGATAAAACGACCGATTTTGAAATCAGCGGAAGCGGACTCACCGATTCTTTGACAAATACCATTATGCTCAACTTTGTTGATGCGAACGTCACGATTCCGCTCAAGCACACCGAAGCTACGGCAAACGTTGAAAATCGTGTAGCGCCTTCTTGTACGGAAAACGGTAGCTATGACAGCGTAGTTTACTGCTCTGTATGTGATGTAGAGCTTTCGAGAGAAACTAAGACAATCGACAAGCTCGGTCACGATCCTAGCGCCGAATGGACGGTGGACGTTGAGCCTACTTGCACAACCGCAGGTAGCAAATCTCACCATTGTTCAAGGTGCGGCGATAAATCTGATGTAACGGCAATTCTTGCAAACGGTCACTCTTATGGTGAGTGGTATGAGATTAAATCTCCTACTTGTACAGCAGACGGTAGCGAAGAACGCGAATGCTCTGCTTGTAACACCAAGGAAACAAGAGTAATCGCTGCTAACGGTCACACAAACGCAATTCCTATAATTGAAAACAGAATTGAGCCTGATTGTACAACCGAAGGTAACTACGATAGTGTAGTATACTGTTCGGTATGCGATACTGAGATATCTCGTGAAAGTAAGGTTATCTCCGCTCTCGGTCATAACTATGAGATTGACTGGACGGTAGACCTTACTCCCACTTGTACCGAGAAGGGAAGTAAATCCCACCACTGTACAAGATGCGAAGATAAGTTGGATGTAACAGAAATCCCTGCAACCGGACACAGTTTCGGCGCTTGGCACGAGACCAAAGCTCCTACCTGTACCGAAGAAGGCACAGAAGAACACGAATGCTCTTCTTGTCACACCAAGGAAAAAAGAGCAATCGTTGCTAACGGTCACACAAACGCAATTCCTGTAATTGAAAACAGAGTTGAGCCAGATTGTACCACCGAAGGTAGCTACGATAGCGTAGTTTACTGCTCGGTTTGTAAAGAAGAGCTTTCAAGAGAATCAAAAGTAATAGACAAACTCGGTCATAACGAAATTTTACATATTGGCAAAGCGGCTACTTGTACCGACAGCGGATACAAGGATTACGTCACTTGCTCAAGATGTGATTATAACACCTATGAGACAATTCCTGCTCTCGGTCATGAAGAGGTGTTTTACAGCGCTAAGGCTCCGACTTGTGCTGAGATAGGTTGGGAGGCATACTTCATTTGTTCGACGTGTGGATATACCACCTACGTTGAAATGCCCGCTCTTGGTCATACTTACAGTGAGTGGATAATAGACGTAGAAGCCACTTTTGAAACGGATGGCAAGAAGCATAAGGAGTGCACGGTATGTCAAGAGATTCTTGAAGAATCCGTAATACCTATGCTTAAGCATTCCTATACTTCCGTAGTTACACCGCCTACTTGTACGGAACGCGGTTATACAACCCATACTTGCTTAGAATGCGGAAATACCTACATGGATGATTATGTTCCCGCAAGCGGTCATAATTATGATATCGAGTGGACGGTAGATATTTCCCCCACGTGTACCGAGAAGGGAAGCATGTCCCATCATTGTACGAGATGTGATTCAAGTATTGAAGCAACCGAGCTTCCCGCAACCGGACACGATGAAATTGTATCTGAAGCGCTAGCACCCACTTGCACCGAGTCTGGTCTGACAGAGGGCAAATACTGCTCTAAATGTAAAGAAATATTGACCTATCAGCAGGTTATTCCCGCACTTGGTCACGTAGTAGTGATTGATGATGCAGTAGAACCTACATGCACCGATATGGGCCTTGCCGAAGGCAACCACTGCTCAAGATGCAGTGAAATCTTAACCGCTCAGGCGGTTGTGCCTGCACTTGGCCACTCCTACGATGCAGTTGTAATTGAACCCACATGTACTGAACAAGGATACACAACCCATACCTGTAAAGTTTGCGCAGAGTCATATATTTCGGATTGGACTTCCGCTCACGGACATTCCTGGCTTGAGGCAACCACAGAGTCTCCCAAGACTTGTGAAGCTTGCGGTGAGACCGAAGGAGATATGCTTCCCGAACCCACACCCGATCCCGATCCTGAGCCGGATCCCGAGCCCGAAAAGGATCACGACGAGTGTAAGGAGAAGGCAAACGGTTGGAAGAAATTCTGGAGAGCAATAGGTAACTTCTTCAGAATGATTGTAGGTCTTCCCAAGAAATGTGTTTGCGGTGACGAATTATAAGCATTATATCAATTTTTGGCGGAGAGCTTCGGCTCTCCGCTTTTTTTAGCCTCCCTCATTGAGGTAGCGAAGCGGCCACGAGGTATTGAATAACAGTCCGGTGGACTGTTAGACCCGAGTGGTGACCGAGCCTCAACGAGATAGGTGGCACGGCATAGCCGTGACGGAAGGAGTTATTTTTACATTTTGCATTTGCGGGACGTCGTGGCGCCTTCCCCTACGGTTTGTTCCTCGTTCTTAATTTTGCATTTTGCATTCTGCATTTTGCATTGGCGCATCGCGCCGAAGTTTCGCATTTTTCTCTTTTCGTACTTGACAACAACTAAAATATAGTATATAATATTTAAGTTAAATTCACTTTGAGGAAGGATGGGCGCAAAATGGACAAGATATCCTTAGCCGGAGATCTCGGCAGCGGAAAGAGCACGGTCGCTAAAATTCTTATCGAAGCTCTCGGTGCTGAGTATTACTCCACGGGCAGTCTTGTAAGACAAATAGCCGAGAGAATGGGTATGACCATCGGCGAGCTTAACGTCTATATGGAGACCCACCCCGAGATCGATACCGAGATCGACGACGGACTCGTTGCGCTTTCGGACGATCCCCGCTTACTTATCATCGACTCTCGTATGGCGTGGCACTTTACCAAGGGTACCTTCAAGGTCTACCTTTCCACCGACGTCGAGACCGCATCGCTCCGCATTATGGGAGCCAACCGCTCGGACGAGCACGCGGCAACTCTTGAGGAGACCGTGGCCTCAACCAAGGCGCGCCGTGAGAGTGAGAAGAAGAGATATTCCGAGCAGTACGGAGTAGACATCACCGACCTTTCCAACTACTCGCTTGTTGTAGACACCACCTCTGCCACCCCCGAGGAGGTTGCGGGAGTTATCATCTCCTGCTACGAGAGATGGAGAGAGCAGAGAGACCTTGCCTTCTGCTATCTCGCACCCGAGAGACTCAACTATATCGACGACGAGCACGACGGAGAGCTTCTTGGCGAGCTTTCTGCAAAGCTTGAGCTTGGCGAGGATATCCCCGATGTCACAGTCTTCGAGCGTGACGGCGAGTTCTATATCGACGGCGGCACAGAGTCGGCTCTTGCCTACGCCTTCAATCTCTATACATACGTTCCCGCAAGACTCGTAAAAAGCAGTGCAGGGGACAGAAAATACGTCAGAATGAAGAATTCACTTTAAGAGGTAGATATGCTTATTCTTAAGAAAAAGACCGCTTCGCTTCTTGCGGAGTGTATAAAAGAAAAGTTCGGAGAGGGACTTCTCTCGTCCGACGAAATATTCACTATGCTTGAGTATCCTCCGGATACCTCGATGGGCGACATCGCTTTGCCTTGCTTCCGCCTTTCGAGAACTCTCCGCCGCTCTCCCGTGCAGATTGCCGAGATTCTCGCAGAGAACGTCGCATGCGACGAGTTCTCCTCAGTTTCCGCGCTTAACGGCTACCTTAATTTCAAGGTTAACCACACAGCCTTTGCGTCGAGAGTTGTCGGTGACGTTGAGAGACTCGGTGACAAGTACGGCTCACCCATGAACGGTGTCGGCAAGAAGGTAGTCCTCGACTACTCCTCGCCCAACGTTGCAAAGCCCTTCCACATCGGCCACCTCGGTACCACCGTTATAGGTCACTCCTTGAAGCTCCTTCACGAGTTTGCGGGCTACGACTGCTTCGGTATCAACTATCTTGGCGACTGGGGCACTCAGTTTGGTAAGCTCATCGTCGCGTACAAGCTCTGGGGCGATAAGGAAACCATCGAAAAGGGCGGAGTTGACGAGCTTGTTAAGCTCTACGTAAGAATCAACAACGAGATAAAGAGGGAAGAGGAGGAGAGCCTTGCTAAGGATCCCGACGGCAAGAAGTCCTCGCCCCTTGCAGATGAATCCAGACGTGAGTTCACCGCTCTTGAGCACGGTGACGAAAAGAATCTCGAGCTCTGGCGCTGGTTTGTATCCGTCAGCCTTGAGGAATATCAGAAGACCTATAAGCAGCTTGGTATTGAGTTCGACTCCTATAAGGGGGAGAGCTTCTACACCGATAAGATGCCTGCCGAGGTTCAGAAGCTTCGCGATATGGGACTTCTTGAGATCGACGACGGCGCGTCTATCGTAAACCTCGAAAAATGGAATATGCCCGTCTGCCTTATCCTTAAGCGCGACGGATCCACCCTTTATCCCACCCGTGACATTGCGGCGGCTGTATACCGCAAGAACGAATATAAGTTCGATAAGGCAATTTACGTAACCTCTGCTCAGCAGTCTCTCCACTTCGCACAGTGGTTCAAGGTAGTTGAGCTTATGGGCTACGAGTGGCACGACCAGCTCGTCCACGTTCCCTACGGCACAGTTAGTGTAAACGGTATGAAGCTTGCGACCAGAACCGGTAACGTAGTTCTCCTTAAGGATCTCTTTGCCGAGGCTATCGAGCGTGTTGCCGAGATCACCAAGGAGAAGCACCCCGATCCCAAGGAATGCCTTGAGATAGCAGAGAAGGTCGGCGTTGGTGCGGTAGTGTTCTACTACCTTTCCAACAACCGTATGCGTGACATCAACTTTATGATGGAGGATGCGCTTTCCTTCGACGGAAACACCGGCCCCTACGTTCAGTACACCTACGCGCGTACCTGCTCAGTGCTTGAGAAGGCCGACGTCAAGGGCGAGATGACCGACGCGGAGCTTTCCGACGTTGAGTTTGAGCTTGCAAAGTGCCTTTCCGTATTCCCCGAGCGTATCAACGCGGCTCTCGCCGATTACGAGCCCAGCATCGTAACCAGATACATTCTTGACCTCGCCGCAGCGTTCAACCGCTTCTACCACGAGTGCAAGATCGTTGGCTGTGAGGACGAGAAGCTCAGATCCAGCCGTATCGCTCTTACAAGAGCGGCAAATCAGGTACTCCGTACCGCCCTGCATCTTATCTGTATGCAGAGCCCCGAGAAGATTTAATTTACAGGAGATATAAATATGTCAGGACATTCAAAATGGAACAACATTAAGCACAAGAAGGAGAAGACTGATGCCGCTAAGGCCAAGATCTTTACCAAGATCGGTAAGGAAATGGCAGTAGCTATCAAGGAGGGCGGTCCCGATCCGAACAACAACTCCCGTCTTCGTGACCTTATCGCTAAGGCAAAGGCAAACAACGTGCCTAACGAGAACATTCAGAGAACTATTAAGAAGTTCACCGAGTCTAACGACATCAACTACGAGGAGATCACCTACGAGGGCTACGGTCCCTCGGGCGTTGCTATCATCGTTGAGACCTCTACCGATAACCGTAACCGTACCGCAGGTAACGTTCGCGCCGCCTTCAACAAGTACGGCGGAAACCTCGGTCAGAACGGCTGTGTAGGCTTCCTCTTTGAGGAGAAGGGCGTTATCACCATCGTTGACGAGGACGATGAGCTCGACGAGGATAAGGTAATGGAGGATGCTCTCGAGTGCGGAGCGGAGGATATCAAGTGTGACGACGGTGAGTACACCATCTACACATCGGTTGACGATTTCGCAGACGTACGTGAGGCTGTTATTGCTCTTGGCTACACCCTCGCTACCGCCGACCTTGCAAAGGTTCCCTCTACCTACGTTGACCTCGATAACGAGGATGACGTCGAGAATATGGAAAAGATGCTCGACAAGTTCAACGAGGACGACGACGTAAACGCAGTATACCATAACTGGAATGCTTAAGCGTTGCTCCCTTCGGGGCACACGCAATGAATTGCAACAGGTTGCATGATAATCAAGCGAAAGCGTATAGGGGAGCTCGCTCACCAGAACGCTTGCGAAGATTGCTCCGTGGTGACTCACCGACAGGTGAGTGGGGTGCGAAGCACAAAATACACTACGTGGATTTTCACCACATAGGAGTATTTGCGCAAAAGCGCATTAAAAGTTGCAATTCAATTCATGGAGTGCGAAGCACGAGAATTCATGAAGCCGTTTGGCTTCAATTCATGATGCGTTAGCATCAATTCATAAAAATGAGCTGTATTTAGTGCAATTAACTAAGCACAGAATACGGCTCTTTTTATCGAGCCGTCAGGCATATCGAGTCGATTTATCGACGTATCTACCTCACTCGCCCTGCGAATTTCATTCTACTTCGCCATATCTCCCGAGTCAATTTATCTACCTCCCCCTACGTATTCCCCTGAAACTTACAGATATTATTTTTCCTTTCTTGACTTTTTCCGATTTCTGAGATATACTTATCTATATAATACAGAAAGTAAAAAACACATTACAATAATTAATCGATAGAGACGCAATCTCGGAAAGGAATCACTATGATCGGACCCATCACCGGCACGTTTATTGACGAGATAACCTACGACATTCCCTCATCCAACTGGACAAAGCGTCAGTGGAAAAGGGATCTTGATAATATGAGAAAGGTAGGCATTGACACCCTTATATTCATTCGCGGAGGCTTTTACGGCAAGACGATTTACCCCTCGACCTACTTCCATACCGAAAATACCGAGGACTTCGCCGGCTTTATTCTTAAGGAGGCCGAAAAGCGCAGAATGAAGGTCTATATGGGACTTCATATCTCCGATATAGATTGGGGAGGCGGAGATGCAAAGGGCGAGATAGAGCGCAACCGCCACTTCATCGACGAGGTATATGAAAGATACAACGGTATTCCGTCCTTCTCGGGATGGTATATTCCTCAAGAGGCGAGCAAAAACGAGCTTAACATTCCCGAGGTTATGAAGGGCCTTTCCTATCTCTGTAAGGAGAAGGACTCCGCAATGCACGTGCTTATCAGCCCCTATTTCAACACTCCCGTCACGGGCGGAGATTTTACTGTATCTCAGCACGCCGAGGAGTGGCACGGCATCTTCTCAAGATGCGCAGGACAGATAGACGCCTGCGCATTCCAGGACGGCTCCGCGCCCATAGAGACTATGCGCGAGTATTTCGTCGAGACTAAGAGGCTTTGTGACGAATTCGGTATGTCGCATTGGGTGAATACCGAGACCTTTGAAAGAGACGTAAGGCGTATGTATTACCCGATTCCATTCAACCTCTTGAAGCAGAAGCTCGATATACATAGGGAATATGCCGAGAAGATAATCACCTTCGAATTTTCGCACTTCCTTAGTCCTCAGTCGATATACCCCTCGGCGCGTAATCTTAACAGACTCTACCGCTCCTATTACAAAAAATAATTGAAAACGGATAAAGCAGGATTAGAATTCAGAAACTAATCTTGCTTTTTCTATTTACTTTAATAATTTTTTGTGCTAAAATATATAATGCGAAAATATGCAACAAAAAGCCAAGCGGCGAATCTTAGGGAGGGTATAATGGCAGACGAAAAATTCAAGCTTAAAAGTGAATACAAGCCGACAGGCGATCAGCCTGCCGCAATAGCCGCCCTCACCGAGGGTATTCTCGCGGGCGAGAGAGCACAGACGCTCGTCGGTGTCACTGGCTCGGGCAAGACCTTTACTATGGCAAACGTCATAGCCAATCTCAACCGTCCGACTCTCGTCCTCGCGCACAACAAGACGCTCGCCGCTCAGCTTTGCACAGAGTTCCGCGAGTTTTTCCCGGATAATGCGGTCGAGTATTTTGTTTCCTACTACGATTACTATCAGCCCGAGGCGTACATTCCGGGCAAGGATATGTACATTGAAAAGGACGCTATGGTAAACGATGAGATAGATATGCTCCGCCACAGCGCGACCTCGGCTCTCTTTGAGAGGCGCGACGTCATCATCGTGGCATCGGTATCCTGTATCTACTCGCTCGGTGATCCCCTAGAGTATCAGGGGCTTCTCGTTTCCTTAAGACCGGGGCAGGAAATGTCGCGCGACGACCTTATCCGCGCCCTCGTTTCCATCAGCTATGAGAGAAACGATATGAACTTTATCCGTAACAAGTTTCGTGTCAGAGGCGACGTTGTCGAGATATATCCTGCATCTGCCCGTGACTACGCTATCAGGGTAGAGTTTTTTGGTGACGAGATAGACAGAGTATCAAAAATAAATATTGTGACGGGCGACGTTATCGAGCGCCTATCATATACCGCCATTTTCCCCGCGACGCATTACGCCGTATCCGACGATAGACGTGAGGCGGCTCTTGCCGAGATCGAGGAGGAAATGCGCGAGAGAGTAAAGTTCTTCCGCTCCGAAAACAAGCTCATTGAGGCGCAGAGAATAGAGGAGAGGACTAAATACGATATAGAGATGCTCCGTGAGGTAGGCTTCTGCTCAGGAGTAGAGAACTATTCGCGCGTGCTTTCGGGCAGACCCGAGGGCTCAACGCCGTATACGCTCCTTGACTATTTCCCCGACGATTTCATTATGTTCGTCGACGAGTCACACGTGACTCTTCCGCAGGTGCGCGGTATGTCGGGCGGTGATTTTGCCAGAAAGCAGAATCTTGTGGAGTACGGCTTCCGTCTCCCCTCCGCATACGATAACCGTCCGCTCTTCTTTAATGAATTTGAGGAAAGAATAAGACAGGTAGTATTCGTCAGCGCAACTCCCGGAGAGTACGAAAAGGGCGAGAGCTCATCGGTTGTCGAGCAGCTTATAAGACCTACGGGACTTATCGATCCTCTCGTAGAGGTAAGACCGGTTGAAGGGCAGGTAGACGACCTTCTCGGCGAGATCAGAGCGACCACTGAGAGAGGAGAGAAGACTCTCGTTACCACCCTCACCACTAAGATGGCAGAGGACCTTACGGAATATCTGGCTACCAACGGAGTCAAGGTAAAATATATCCACCACAGAGTAGAGACCATCGAGCGTATGCAGATAATCAGAGACCTCCGTCTTGGACTCTTTGACGTCCTCGTAGGTATCAACCTGCTTCGAGAAGGTCTTGATATTCCGGAGGTGTCATTGGTTGCCATACTCGATGCCGACAAGGAAGGCTTCCTTCGCTCGGAGACCTCGCTTATCCAGACCGTCGGACGTGCCGCGAGAAATATTAACGGCCACGTTATTATGTACGCCGACTCGGTCACTCGCTCTATGCGCGGCGCAATAGACGAAACCAACCGCCGTCGCGAGATACAGATGAGATATAACGAGGAAAACGGCATCACTCCCGCATCGATAAAGAAGAAGGTTGCCGACGTTATCGAGATAGGCAAGAAGGTCAAGCCCGAGAGCGAGAAGAAGCTCTCAAGGCTCGAAAGAGAGAAGCTTATCGAGAAGCTCACATCTGAGATGCGTGACGCCGCAAAGCGTCTTGAGTTTGAGCAGGCGGCATATATAAGAGATAGAATCAAAGAGCTGAGAAAATAAATTACACTCGGCTTAAAAACAGAAATAGGTGTAAAAATGTCAAGAAAAATTGTCATTAAAGGCGCAAAAGTTAATAATTTGAAGAATATCGACGTGACAATACCGCGCGACAAGCTCGTTGTTTTAACGGGACTTTCGGGCAGCGGTAAGTCCTCACTCGCCTTTGATACTCTGTACGCTGAGGGACACAGACGCTTTGTCGAGAGCCTTTCGTCGTACGCAAGAATGTTCATCGGTCAGATGGACAAGCCCGAGGTCGACCTCATTGAAGGCCTTTCTCCCTCTATATCCATTGACCAGAAAACCACGTCCAAGAATCCGCGTTCAACGGTTGGTACCGTTACCGAAATATATGACTACCTTCGTCTTTTATACGCGAGAGTGGGAACACCTCACTGTCCCGTATGCGGCAAGATTATCGAGCAGCAGTCGCTTGACCAGATAGTAGCTAGGATACTCTCACTTCCCGAGGGCACTCGCTTTATGGTGCTCTCGCCCGTCGTAAGAGCGCAGAAGGGTATGCACGAGAAGGTCTTTGCCGACGCGAGAAAGAGCGGCTTTGCCAGAGTTCGCGTTGACGGCAATCTTTACGACCTTACCGAGAATATCGAGCTTGATAAAAACCTTCGTCACACGATAGATATCGTAGTTGACAGATTGGTTATCAAGGATGATATCCGCTCCCGTCTTTCCGACTCTGTTGAGAGCGCTTTACGTACCTCCGACGGCAGAGTAACTATCGTCACCGTACCTCGCGAGGGTGAGGGCGAGGAGCTTGAATTCTCGCAGAAGTATGCCTGCGAGGAGCACGGCATCAGCTTCCCCGAGCTCGAGCCGAGAATGTTCTCATTCAACAACCCGATAGGCGCTTGTCCCGAGTGCTCGGGTATTGGAAATATGCAGAGAATATCGGTCAAGAAGCTTATACCTCACAAGGAGCTTACACTCCGTGACGGAGGCATCGCGGTAAACGGCTTCAAGACTATGACCGAGGACTCCTGGACGGGTCCGCTTATTGCGGCGGTCGGCGAGATCTACGGCTTCACGCTTGATACGCCTCTTTGCGATTTTACCGAGGAGCAGATGGATATATTGATGTACGGCTCGGGAACGAGAAAGTACACGGTTATGCGTTACTTCGGCGGCGAGGGCAGAGAGCAGACCACCACCTTCGACGGCATCGTCCGCATCATCGAAAAGCGTATGCGTATGCAGGGCGGTGATTATTATCAGGAATTCGTTGAGGAGGTCGCGTGTCCGAGATGTAAGGGCAGAAGGCTTTTGGATACCGTCCTCGGCGTTACCGTCGGCGGACTCAACATTGATGAGATAACCAGACTCTCGGTAGATAAGATGCTTAAATTCGTCGAGGAGCTTACCTTCGACGAGTCAAAAACCATAATAGCAAAAGAGGTTCTCAAGGAGATAAAGGCGAGACTCAACTTCCTCGTCAGCGTAGGTCTCGATTACCTCAATCTCGCAAGAACAGCAGGCACACTTTCGGGCGGCGAGGCTCAGAGAATACGTCTTGCCACGCAGATAGGCTCAGCCTTGACGGGTGTGCTTTATATCCTCGACGAGCCGAGTATCGGCCTTCATCAGAGAGATAACGGAAAGCTTATAGCCACTCTCAAGCACCTTCGCGAGCTCGGCAACTCGGTTATCGTAGTCGAGCACGACGAGGAGACTATGCGCGAGGCCGACTTCATCGTAGATATAGGCCCCGGAGCTGGTATCCACGGCGGCGAGGTCGTTGCGGTAGGTACACCCGACGAGGTAGCCGAGTGCAAGGAATCCATCACCGGCGCATATCTCTCGGGCAGAAAGATAATCCCCGTTCCAAAGAAGCGCAGGGAGGGTAACGGTGAGTTCCTCCATATCGAAGGGGCAGAGGAGAATAACCTCAAGAAGGTTAACGTTGACATACCCCTCGGAAAGTTTATCGCAGTAACCGGAGTATCGGGCAGCGGTAAGTCCTCGCTTATCAACGCGGTGCTCTTGAGGACGCTCCAAAGAGACCTCAACCGCGCGATAACCTATCCCGGCAAGGTTGAGAAAATAACCGGTCTTGAGCACCTTGACAAGGTAATTGCGATAGACCAGAGCCCCATAGGCAGAACCCCGAGATCAAACCCCGCAACCTACACGGGACTTTTTACCGATATTCGAAATCTCTTTGCCAAGACCAAGGACGCCAAGGCGAAGGGATATGATGCAGGACGCTTCTCCTTCAATATCCGCGGCGGTCGTTGCGAGGCCTGCGAGGGTGACGGTGTCAAGTGCATAGAGATGAACTTCCTCCCCGACGTTTACGTTAAGTGTGACGTCTGCGGCGGTAAGAGATACAACCGCGATACCCTTGAGGTAAAATACAAGGGTAAAAACATCTACGACGTGCTCGAGATGTCGGTAGAGGAGGGAATGTACTTCTTCGAGGGACTCCCTCAGCTTGAAAGAAAGCTCCGCACACTCTATGACGTCGGCCTCGGATATATCAAGATCGGTCAGTCCTCAACCACGCTTTCGGGCGGTGAGGCGCAGAGAGTAAAGCTTGCGACCGAGCTCTCCAAGCGCTCTACGGGCAAGACTATTTATATCCTCGACGAGCCTACCACAGGCCTTCATACCGAGGACGTTTCCAAGCTTATTTCTATACTTGACAGACTCGCTGACGCGGGTAATACCGTCGTCACCATAGAGCATAATCTCGATCTCATCAAGTGCGCGGATCACATCATCGACCTCGGTCCCGAGGGCGGAGACGGAGGCGGCACAGTTGTCGCAACAGGCACTCCAGAGGAGGTTGCAATGTGTGAAGGCTCTTACACGGGAATGTTCTTAAAAGATAAATTAACTCAAAATATGTAAGGTAAAGTTTGCAATGCATTACGGAACAGTAAAGAAATTTGACGTAGCTAACGGAGAGGGCATCAGAACAACCCTCTTCGTCAGCGGTTGCACAAACAGATGCAAGAATTGCTTTCAGCCCGAGACATGGGCCTTTGACTACGGCGAGCCCTTCACCGATGAGGTCGCCGAGGACATTCTCTCTACCTTTGAGAATTCCTCTGTCCGCGGTCTTACGATTCTCGGCGGTGAGCCGATGGAGCCCTCCAACCAAAGAGCCCTCCTTCCGTTTCTTCGCGAGTTCAAAAAAAGGTATCCCCACAAGACCCTCTGGCTCTTTACGGGTAATCTTTACGAGGAGCTGACGGGAGCCCTCGGCGAGCATCCCAAGTGCATCGAGGTCACCTCAGAGATACTTTCGCTTGTTGACATTCTGGTCGACGGCAGATTCGAGGAGGAGAAGAAGCGCCTCGGACTCCGCTTCCGCGGCTCGTCAAATCAGAGAATTATAGATATGAATAAAACGAGAGCCTCCGGCGAGATAGTTATCTGGGACGGATGTAAGCTCGATAAATCCTACAACAACGAGGAGACAAACTAATGAAAGTCAGAATACAGAAGCTTGATGAGAGAGCAATCCTTCCTACCTACGGCACCGAATATTCCGCAGGCGCGGACCTCTACGCGCTTACCGATGGCACCACCGAGATAGCGCCCCACACCACCGTCCTCTTACATACAGGTATTGCAGTCGAGATTCCCGAAGGCTATTGCGGTCTTATCTTTGCCAGAAGCAGTCTTGGCACCAAACGCGGTCTCGCTCCCGCAAATAAGGTCGGTGTTATCGACGCAGACTACCGCGGAGAGGTCAGGGTAGCGCTCCATAATCATTCGGATATCCCCGCTTCCGTCGAGTGCGGCGAGAGAGTAGCACAGCTTGCTATCGTGCCTTTCCTCAAGGCGGAGTTTGAGCTTGCAGACGAGCTCTCTGATACCGTTCGCGGAGCGGGCGGATTTGGCTCTACCGGTACTAAATAGGTTATTAATCGACAAAAAGAGGAAACAAATCGGTTTTGATATAATCCCCTTAGAGTAGACACTTGAAAAAAACAAAAAGTTTTCAAGACTA